>PKCN01000045.1 GCA_002862205.1 Planctomycetaceae bacterium
AGTGAAGCAAACGGCCAGCGACACTACGAAGTGACCGCCGGAATAGCCGCTGATGTTATCGCTGAGTGTCCAGACGACGATTGGCGGATAATTTTCGCTTTGGCACGTTACGGCGGCATGAGGTGCCCATCAGAAGTCTTGACACTTAAATGGTCTGACGTGCTATGGGAACAGAAAAAGCTGCGGATTGATTCACCGAAAACAGGCCTTGGATTCTGTCCGATATTTCCTGAACTGGCACCAATCCTGGAAGCGGCATTTGACGCAGCACCAGACGGCGCAACCTTTTGCGTACAACGGTATCGGCAGGGATATAACCCAGCCACGACCATGAAAAAAATCATTGAGCGTGTAGGCCATGAACCCTGGCCGAAACTGTTTATCAATTGCCGAAGCACCAGACGAACGGAACTACAGCGACAGTACCCTGACCACGTTATCAACAAATGGCTGGGGCACAGCTCAGCAGTGGCCGAACAGCACTATCTGCAAGTGACCAAGGACGACTGGAACGAAGGTGCGACGCGGCCAACCATCAGTGAAGCTAGGCAAACTGTCCCCCAAAGCGGGAACCACAGATGCCGGCCAAAGGATTCTGGTGGTGGCACCGGTGGTGACACACACGCCAATACAGGGGGCCACAGCAGAACAGGCGCAAGAAAAAAGCCCGCAAAAACCCGGCTACGAGCTTCCACGAGCTTTGGCATTGCTGCCAAGGCTACCCCGCAAGGACTCGAACCTTGAATGGCTGGACCAAAACCAGCTGTGTTACCATTACACCACGGGGTAGTGTTCGGAGCGGAAGTTTAACAACTCGATGCTGATCGCTAAAGAGGACATTCCCTTCTCTGCCGCGGTTCGGGAAAAATTTCTTTGAGGTTTAAAAAAACAGCATCGAAGAAGCCAAAACATCCCAATTCAGCCAACTATTTTCACGTTTTTTGGGATTGAACCGCAAATGCCAGCCTTTGCAACTCGCTGGCAAGGTCGACATTGACTACCGCAACATCTTCTCCAAGACTCAGGGTCGTTGGTGCAAAATTCAGAATTCCCTTGATGTCGCATGCCAACAATTTGGCAGCAACTTCTGCCGCATGCTCCGCCGGCAATGCCAGAATCGCCAACTCGGCCCTCTGGTCTCCTAAAACCGACTCCAACGTCTCTGCATCCAGCACCTGGATTCCACCGATTTCAGTCCCAATCAGCTGCGGATCGTTGTCAAAGGCTGCGCTCAAGTGAAAACCGAGGCGATCAAAACCCCGATAACGCAGCAAGGCGTGACCTAAAGACCCCACACCCACCAAAACCACATTCCACTGCACTCCAGAACCAAGCACTTGCCCAATTCGATCAACCAGCACAGCGATATCATAGCCTACCCCACGTCGCCCGATCGTCCCCAACGCACTCAGGTCCCGTCGCACCACGGCGGGTGACACATCCACCAGACTTCCCAACGCCTGACTATTCAACGAGACCTCACCTTCATCCAACAAGCGTATCAACTCTCTGTAATAAAGACTCAATCGTCCGACAGCGGGCTGGGGCAACCGCTGGGGCACACTACCCTGCTCCGCTTGAGGATCAGGCCTCGATTCCGCATCAGGCTTCGATTCCGCATCAGGCTTCGATTCCGCATCAGGCTTCGACGAAGCTTCAACCACTTCTTTCGCGGGCAGATCTCCAGAACTCCCCGACTTGTCCTGGCCTCGGTGTTCGATATTCATGTGACAGACCATTTCCAATGAGCGAGCGTAGAGAATCGTCGACAACCGCAAACCTTGGTGCACGCACCACGCATGGCTATTACACGGCGGATGATTGTCACAGTCAAATATGAATTGCAACCGCCATTGCGAGCGATGACTCGCACACCATGCTCACATCCACCCGACGAGTCCCGACTGGCTTTGCATTTACGACCGCCTGCCAGCACCGTCGACCGCCTGCCAGCACCTTCGACCGCGTGCAACCGTCTGCGACCGGGCAGCGTGGATCCCCACACCAAAACGACTGTGGTTCGACGCATTGGTTCGATGCATTGGTTCGTACCGATTATACGGACTTCAGCGATCGACCCGACACAAAAATACCGACAACATCGGCGTGACCCATCATCGTCCGTCCTCCTTTCGATGGCACAAGCATCCGCAATCAACTTCTTTGATGCAGAGGAATCCTCCCTCATGTTAATATGTGATTGCTGCTCGTTGTTCAATGCGCAACGCACGATTCCCAACCAGCCAATCTGCATCACCAACTTCTCATCGGGCCCGCACTCACCATCATGTCGTACTTCAAAGTCCTCTGCTCTGGTTGCGATAAATCGCTCAAAGTTCCTGAGAATCTGGCTGGCAAAAGCCGAGCATGTCCCTACTGCCGGGCAACGGTCAGAATTCCTGACTCGCAACCAGCAGAATCGACACCTGATTTTCCGAACATTCAGGTCACTGAGGCATCTGCGAAAAGCAAGAAGACTACGCCACCGATCAAGAAAACCGGGAAACCCAAAACTCCAGCCTTACCAGCGGCAAAGCCCAAGCAACCTGTGGCAAGAAGACGACTCCAGAAGAGTTGGTTCAGTTCCAGCAGCGACTCCGCAAGCAGCGATGTAAGTCTGCTGCTAAGTGGTTTGATGGGCGGCGGCATGACGGTTCTCTGGTACGGCATGACCTACCCCATCCGTGGCAATAATTTTGGTGCACTTTTTTGGGAGCGGGGGCCCGTCCCGTTCCCGACCACCTTCTTGATGTTTTGGGCAATGTCAATTCTGATTCTGAAATGGTTGCGTCTGAAGCAGCAGAGAGCAACCATGTTGCTGGACGTATTGCCCACTGAGATATCCGATGAAATCACCATTGATTCACTTGATGATTTCATCACACACATCAACGAACTGCCAGGCGCAAGTAGCGACAGTTTTCTGATCAACAGGGTTGTCCGTGGTATCGAACATTTCCGCGTCCGCAAGAGTGCGGCAGAAACGGTAACGATGATGGAGTCGCAATCAGCGATTGATGCCAACAACGTTGCGGGAAGCTATACCATTCTCAAGGTCTTCATCTGGTCACTGCCGATTCTCGGATTCATCGGAACTGTGATGGGAGTCAGCACGGCAGTGGCCAGCCTTGCCAACAGCCTCAGTGATGGCGGCAGCATGGATGCGATGAAATCCGCCCTACAGGACGTATTCGGTGGACTGGGAACAGCATTTGATACAACCCTGCTGGCCTTGATCATGAGCATGCTGGTCAAGATTCCTGCTTCGGCTTTGCAAAAGAATGAAGAGGACCTGATCACGAGTGTTGACGAATATTGCAACGAAAACCTGTTACGGCGACTCAACGACGGCCTGGACGGTGGCGCCCAGCGCGGAGCGACGGGCGGTCAGGACACTGCCGTGTTCCGCGAAGCCGTCGAGCAGGCGCTTGGAACGCAACACGCTGAGATGGAACGTTGGCTGGGGAAACTGGATGCCATTGGTGGTCGCTTAACCACACAGGTTTCAAAAGGTTGGGACAATGTCAACGATCGTATCGAAGAACAACAACAAAAACATGTTGCAACGCTTCATCAACAGCAGTTGGATCAACAAGGCCGCCTTCAGGCGCAGTTGGACCAAATGGCGAATGCGGCTGACAAAATCCAAGCTTCCCTGTCCCAATTAGCTGACCAGACGCAGGATCTTCAATCGCACGTCAGCGATACCTATACCCAGACGGGCGAGAGTCTTGAAAACCATCTTACCGGTGTCGAATCGGGTTTGACCAGCCTCAGCAACGTACTGACGAAGCTCGGTGAAGAGCAGGTGGTCATTCAGCAGGTCCAACAAGACTCGCAAAAATCCGGCTGGTTCGGCGGCAAGAAGAAACGCGGCACGCGAAACGGGAGACGCTAGAGTTGCCCAGACGCCCCCGCACCAACGACGACGACATTTCCCTGTTCCCATTTCTCAGCATCATCGCCTGCGTGATCGGCGTGCTGACCATGATGATTGCTACCCTTGCGCTGGCGCAAACGGATACACCCGATGTAACGCAGATCGAGAATTTTGAGCAGGACAAGAAATCACTGGATCGAACCCAAGCAAGAATCGAGGAGATCAAGCTTGAAATCTCTGACTCGCTGAAACTGCGTGATCAGCAAAAACAGAACACCACAAACAAAACTGAAATCACGAAGATGCTGGCGGAACTGCAAGTCATTGAACAGGAACTTGCCGAACAGAAACGGGTCCAGATAGTGATCCCCAAAGTGGACCCAAGTGCTCGCGAAACAGCCAACGAAATGCAGTTGGAACACGAACAGATCGAAGCTGAAATCGCACAATTGGAAAAAGACCTGCAGGACCGCAAAGACAAGAGCGAAGCCAACGTGACCGTTCTTCCGCAGGGATCAGGCCTTAACTTCAAACCCCACTTTGTTGAGTGCGCTGCCGATTCCTTCGTCATGCATACCCAGACACCGACGAAAAGAATCAGGACTGCGAACGCAGCCAAAGCAGAAGAATTCATTGACCTGATGCAATTGGCAGCCAACGGCAAAAACGATTCCATTGTCTTTCTGGTGCGTAGCGACGGGCTTGGTACTTTCCGCACCCTCAAGGGAATGTGTGATAAACGTAATATCCGAAATGGTAAACTCCCAGTCGTGGGCCAAGGTCGTATCGACCTTTCTGCATTCACCAGCAAAAAGAAATAACCGACCGGTCATTCAGGCACTCTTCACATGAAACCCCCTCGCGGCACCGACGAAGACGATGGCGGACTCGATTCGCTACTCGATACGATGACCAATGTAGTTGGCATACTGGTGCTCGTTCTGATCGTCACCCAAATGAGCGTGGCAGAAGTCGTTACGAGGATCACCGCCGAGAACCAGATTGATGAAGAAGCGGTTGCAGAGCTTGATCAGCAACTTGAGATCGAGCGTACCGAGTTGCGTGACCTGGAAAAGATTCTTGTTAACCCGATCAATGTTGACGCAGAGAAACTACGACAGGAACTACGACTGAACAAGGACCTGCTTGAGCGCAAGAAAGCACTGTTGGCTCAGAAGGAAAAGGAGAAGAATGAGTTTGCCATCAAGATGGTAAAAGATGAGGAAATGGCGGCAAAAAACACCAAACTGATCGCTGACACTGCGGCCAAGAGGCAGGAACTCGACAAGCTACTGAGTACATCCTTGGAGAAAAAAGCGAAGCTCTCCGCGCAACTGGACAAGACACCACGAGTGAAAGCGCCTGCTGATATTGAAATCAGCATCCCCAATCCTCGTCCAGCCCCAGCGGGTATCAAACAGCTGATGATCATTTGCAGTGGGAATCGAATCTACCCTGTTAATATCGACGCGTTCAGAAAGGATGCAGAAGTCAAGGCGAAGTCAATCGTCAACCGTTTCAATCTGAAGCGGGATCCAGCCAAGGGGATTGATTCTGCAAAGTTCAAACAACACTACGAAAAGTTGAAGCAGCAGGATGATTTCTTCGATGTTGAGTACTACGTGCAAGGCGAGCGTTGGCCCCGTTTTCGGTTGATTCCACGTGAGAACAAGGGTGGTTTTGGCAAGGAACTCATCAATCCACGGTCACGACTTCGACGCTGGTTCAGCACGGTCGACTTCAGCAAATACTACGCAAGATTTTATGTATTACCGGACAGCTTTGACTCCTACGTGATGGCTCGCCGGTTCTTCTCCAAGAGCAAAATCCTGGCCGGATGGGACCCGCAAAACGCGAACTGGGTTCTTACTTCGCATGTTCCCGGTGGAATCGAGCTTGGGCCGCCAAGACCCAAACCTCCACCACCACCACCAGGTACACGACCGCCTGCCAAGCCTAAACCCCCCAATCTGATTGACTGACAAAACTCAATCGTTGCCACCACGCGTGACGCGTACGGGTCGCTGCATGGATGCACGTGATGCAAACGATGTCAGGTGATTCATCCTGATCTCAATCGCTTATTGCCTCGATCGGTTTTCATCCGGTGGTTCTGTTCTGAGAACTTGAACGATACCTGCACAGAATTCATTGCTTTTGGCAATCAGTTTCCATGTTTTACCAGCGGGACGGGTCGCATCACTTTCCCCGGTTTTCTTTGTCCCTTGCCCGGTCGCTCTCGATCACCCAGATCTGCGCGGGCAACGTCCGCGAGACGCGACAACCGAGACACCACCTCCGGATACTCTGCTGCAAGATTGTCACTGCAATCGACGTCCTGGACCACATTAAACAATAACGCATGTGTGCCCGCTTCTTTGTTTTTCGCCCCCGGTTTGAAGTGGGGATGTCTCGTAAATTCCTGTAACGGCAGGAAAAGTTTCCAGGGACCGCTACGGACAGCTTGTAACTGATCACGTTCGTAATAGAAGAACGCCTCATAGGGACTCTTTGCTTTCTGCTCTGCAAGCATTAATGGTGAGATGTCATGTCCGTCAATTTTCATGGCACCATGCCCCTGGACCTTGGCTAACGCTGCCAAGGTTGGCAACAGATCCATGGTTGTGGACAATTCATTGCAAATGGTCCCAGATGGGATGTGTGTCGGCCACCACATGATAGTGGGAACTCGAAATGCTCCCTCACTGGTTGTATATCCCCTCCCATGCAGAGGTCGGTTGGTTCCTCTGGCCAAGCTTTTCTGATCGCGAGTCATAGGGGCTCCATTATCTGACGTCCAAATCACAAGCGTATTTTCATCGAGTTCCAGCTCAACCAGCTTGTCCATGATTTTACCGATGGACCAATCAAGTTCTTCAATGGAATCACCCCATGGGCCATTCTCGCTGCGGCCCTTGAACTGCTCGCTGGCAAAGGGAGCTGCGGTACTACCGGGCATTGCCTGAGGCATGTACAGAAAGAACGGGCGTTGTTGATTCTCTTCGATGAAATCCACCGCCCGCAGAGTGTAGTCTTTTGTCAGTTGGTCACGGTCAACGGGCGCCTCAATGACGGTTTCGTTTTCCAGCAGCGGCAGGGGTGGCCAAGGTTCACCTTCAAAGCGATGAGCTACCCGGCGTCCCACTTCCTGGGTCATGTCGTCGCTGTAGGGAATTCCATAAAACCAGTCAAATCCCTGGTTAGTGGGCAGGAACTCGGGTTGGTCTCCTAAATGCCATTTGCCAATCAAGCCAGTGCGGTACCCCGCTTCCCGGAGCACTTCGGCAATGGTCACTTCCTGCGGATTCAAACCATACGGAGAAACGGGTCTCAGGACCTGACCATCACGGGGGTTGTTGTGCATCCCCACCCGCTGCGAATAACACCCGGTCATCAAGCTGCTTCGTGATGGTGTACAGACTCCTGCTGTGACACAGAAGTGCGTGAACATTCGTCCCTCCTTGGCCATCCGAGTCAACGCTGGCGTGCGATGGACCTTGGAACCAAAGGGTTCGATGTCGCCATACCCGAGGTTATCACAGAAAACCACGATGAAATTGGGCTGCATGCTTTGCTTGACACCAGAGGATCTAGTTGGTGCTTCCTGGCCGAACGCCACCGCCGTGGCAAGCACCCCAGCCAGGCCTAACGTCACACCTACCTGCCCTTTCAAACACAGCAAGCGCTGCGTATATCCGCATAAACCTCTGAAGTTACACATCAAATCGAACCTTTGGCTTGGAACCTCCGCAATGCAATTTGCGTGCCTATCTTAACGGTTGGCCGATCTGGATGTGCAAATGTGATCCGGGAGCCACCGTTCGGCAAGGCATGCGTACACCCCTTTACCATCGCGGTAATTCCCTGACCGAACTCGAATTTGAGCGATCAGTCAGGTCTGGCTTGAATCCTTTGTAATGCGAGCGACGAATCAAAAAAAAAACTCTGCTTCCGGCTGCGCGAGTCGTCAGCAATCAGTATCATGGTGGGAGGGATAGAGAAGTTTGATCCCCACCAAACCAGCGTCAGAAGTGGGCCACAATCCAGTGAAGCTGGGTTGGCTGGATGATCCCGTACTTTCGCCCTGCCCTGCCCTCATTTTCATCTCTCCTATCTCCTCACATTGCTCGAGACCTGCCGATGCCAAAGTCTGCTGACCGTCACCCGCCAACCCCCGCATCCACTCCTCCATCCAAGACCCCGGTAGACACAGCACGTCGCAGTTTTCTGAAAGCAGGCACCGCGGCATCAGCAAGCGTCTTTGCGACGATGGCGACGACTCGTCCCGTCCGAGGTGCAGAACCGCAGAACAACTCAGAGGAGCCAGTACGCATCGGCTTGGTCGGCGCGGGTGGACGTGGCGCAGGAGCAATCAATGACTCGTTAACCATTAACGAAAATGTAACGCTCTCAGCAATTGCCGACGTTGAAGAACGGAAACTCGAGAGCGTGCGCAAAGGAACGGCCAAACGCCACGAGGGAAAAGTGGACGTCGCTGAACACAAAATGCACAGTGGCATTGATGCTTACCGCAAAATTCTGGATGACCCGGACATCGATGTGGTCCTGTTTGCCACACCGCCGGGCTTCCGCCCACAGTACGTGGCAGAAGCGGTTGATGCAGGCAAGCATGTGTTTGCAGAAAAACCAACGTGTGTCGATCCGGCCGGATACAAGATCTGCCTTTCTGCTCACGAACAGGCTGAAAAGAATGGGACCGCCATCGTGACGGGAACACAATACCGACGTCAAACCAATTATGTGGAAGCAATCAAACAGTTGCACGAGGGAGTGATTGGCGACATCATTGCCGCCACCATGCGATACTGTTCCAGCGGTATCTGGTTCCGCAATCGCCAGCCGGAAATGTCTGACACCCAGTATCAGGTATTTAACTGGATGCACCACATTTGGCTGTCCGGCGATCAGATCGCCGAACAAGCAGTTCACAACATCGACACGATGAATTGGATCATGGGCGGACCACCTGAGTCAGCCTATGGTTCGGGCGGTCGCTTCACCCGTCCCGAGGGAAGTGAGATGTGGGACAATATCGAAGTGGATTATGTCTATCCCGGAAACCGCCTTGTGTCGTTCATGTGCCGACAAATTCCCAGCACCCAAGGTGACAATTCCAACACGATCTACTGCACGCAAGGGAGTTGCACGATCCGTGGTGGCAACAGTGGAGCCTCAATCGTCGATCGTGATGGTAAGGAAGTGTGGTCCATGAAAGGTGATATTGGTGCTGCCTACAAGCAAGAGCACAAAGACTTGATTGATTCGATCCGCAACGGAAAACCAATCGTCGAACTCAAGGCCACTGCCGACAGCTCCATGACAGCCGCACTTGGTCGAATGGCGGCTTACACGGGTCAAAAGGTGGCATGGGATTTCGCCACCCAAGAATCCAAACTTGATCTATTCCCAAAAGACTTCGATATCAACGGCTCACGCCCTGAACCGGAGTTTGCAATCCCGGGCAAGACGAAGCTGATCTGATGTGATCTGAGGCATGTGTTCCATGACCAGAATGGCTTGAACGAACTGATTTTCCACAAGGATCTTGTCACAAGGATCTGTTGCTCGGCAGCAGGTTCTCGGTAGCAGATCTTTAACAGCGCCGCCTCGACATCTGCCATCTTTTCTTCACAGCCGCACAGCCATCTTTCCCTACCGCATTTCCGACGTAATCACACCACAGTGCTGTCCGCCATGCTGTCCGCCGTGCTGTCCGCCATGCTGTTCAAGGCAGACACCTAACGTGAACACACGTAACGGTAACTGAATCGGTGTGGTCTCCGGCAAACCCCATTTTGCGTCCACAGGACGCGTGATGCTGGCGGAGACAAGTCGATTGCCGCAGGGCTTTTCTTGCAACTTTTGCATGTGTTTCAGGAAAACAGGCGTAAGACTCGGCGTAATCCACGTGCGGTGATGGCTGTTTGGGGAAATCCCCATTCCCCATTCCCCATCATGAAGCTGACTGATCAGGTCACAAGCCTCGCATTTGCCACAATTGTTTTCCCCATTTGCATGGCAACTCTCGTTCATGACAACTCGGGTTCATGACAACTCTGGTTCATGACAACTCTGGGCCGGTTAGCACATCTAGCATCAGCACATCTAGCATCAGCACATCTAACATCAGAGTTCAAAAAACCTCCTCTGGCGGTAATTTTGATGGTGCTTGCCTGAGACATTTCAGCGGGTTGGCGTTCAGATCAGGTTGATTTGCCGCTAAAATCATGACCTTCACGGTTTCCCTGCTGGGACGGCGTTGAGGCGGGGCGATCTTTTTTCATCACGGTCCCTAAGATTTGGGTGGCGTACTCGTCAACGCTACAGAACCGCAACTTTTTCTCTACTAACAAAAAGCCGATGACCGAATCAGGAGCTACCTGGCCGGCAGAAACCATCAATGCTCTCGTGGATCGCTACGAGAGGCCACTGTTGGCGTACGCAGGCCGAATGCTGGGAGGTGATTGGCAAGGAGCACAGGACGCGGTGCAGGAAACTTTCCTGCGGTTGTGTCGCGAAGATCCGGTAAAGATCGAATCTCGCGTCGCAGCATGGCTGTTTTCTGTTTGCCGAACCCGAGTCATAGACATGCAGCGTACGAATCACTCAACCCCTTTTGACTCGTCACAGATTGCGGTGGCAGACGAATCGCCCGATGTTTCCGCAGCGGTGATCGATGCGGAAGACCGCGACCAACTGCATGGCTTAGTCGAAAAGCTCACCAACCGTCAGCAGGAAGTACTTCGCCTACGCCTTCAGGCGGGGCTCAGCTATCGCGAGATAGCCGAGGTGACGGGGCTGACAATTGGCAATGTCGGATTTCACCTTCATGCAGCCGTCCGTAATCTCCGCGACTCACTGGCTGTCAGTTAATCATTCTCACGCCTCACGCCTCCCCCACCTGTACAAACCACCCGAAGACCCGAGATCGAAAATGTCTGACTCCATCTGGGACGATCCCAACGTCACTTCTTACATACTTGGCGAACTGCCACAGGATGAAGCAGAAGTCTTTGAAAAAAGAATGCAAGAGGATCCCAAACTGGCAGAAGTGGTCGCGGAAGCGCGTAGCGTGACTGAACAGTTGCAGGTCATGTACAGCAACGAAGAAAACCCAACGCTCGAGACTGCACGCCGAGAAAACATCACCAGGAACAACCCAATCACGTCGGTAACGCTTGAGCGCAAGACGACGTGGAGGGTGCCTCTGGTCCTGCTTGCGACTGCAGCAGCATTCCTGCTTCTCGTTGGCGGCCCTCTTCTGATGCAACGAGAGGAAGGTAGGATCGCCACTGATAGCATCGTGCCTCGCCAATCGGCTCGCGCTCCCATGCAAGAATCGGTGGACGCTCCGCAACCACCAATGGCAGCAAGTACCAGCTCGGGTATCACGCCAGATAGTCCATACTCCGTGCAAGGCTTCCCTAATCGCAGCGCAGCTGATGCCCGCTTCATTGAGGAATCAGAAAAGAGTCCAGGAACTCTCAACGAGAGCGACATGGATTTCGACATGGCCGAATCCGCGGGCGACAGCAGTGACATTTACAAGGGACTTGCGATGGGATCTGGCAATCCGGCAGACAAAAAGATCGCTAACGAACTGCAGAGAAAATCTGCCTTACAAAAGGTGCCCTTGGAATCCGCTAAAACCGCCGGCAGTCAACAAGCGGAGATAACCTTCGACAAAGCCACCACAGATGTACCAGCCCCCAGTTCATCCCGCTCCCGGGCAGAGATGCCAGTGCAGGAAGAAAACTCACTGGTCCCCACTCCACCGGAAACCAAGGATGGCTCGGCAGACCGCGATCGATTTAACAACATCACGGAAAATCAATACAAGCGAGTTACAGAATCCCCGCTCAGCACGTTCTCTATCGACGTGGATACCGCCAGTTACAGCAAAGTCCGAGAGTACCTGCTGCGACAACGCCGCCTGCCACCCGTTGACGCCGTTCGCATTGAGGAACTAGTAAACTACTTCGACTACGAATACCTGCCCCCCCAAGATGATGCAGAGATCCCGTTCGCTGCCACGGCTGAGATCATCTCATGTCCATGGAACAACAGACACCGGCTCGCTCGTATTGCTTTGAAAGGCAAGGAAATGCAGACTCAAGAGCGTCCTCTGAGCAACTTGGTCTTCCTGCTCGACACCAGCGGCTCAATGAATGCAAGAAACAAGCTACCGTTGGTGAAACAAGGCATGAACATGTTGCTATCCCAACTGGGCGAAAATGATCGCGTTGCTGTCGTGGTTTACGCTGGATCAGCGGGGCTCGTTCTTGACTCAACGCCGGCCACCAACACCCGTGAGATCGAAAATGCCCTCACCAACCTGGCAGCCGGGGGAAGCACTAACGGCGGCCAAGGGATCAAACTTGCCTACCAGATCGCGAGGGACAACTTCATCGTGGGCGGCGTCAATCGTGTGATTCTCTGCACCGATGGAGACTTTAATGTCGGCACCACCGGAACGGGATCTCTGGTCAGAATGGTCGAAAAGGAGGCTGCTGGAAATATCTTCCTGTCGGTGTTGGGATTCGGAATGGGAAATCACAATGACAACATGCTTGAACAAATCAGCGGTCGCGGAAACGGCAATTATGCATTCATCGACACGGAAAAAGAAGCACAAAAAGTACTCGTTAATCAGGTGAACGGCACCTTGGTGACAATCGCCAAGGACGTCAAACTGCAAATAGAATTCAATCCCAGAATGGTCGATTCCTACCGCTTGATCGGCTACGAAAATCGCGTCCTGGCGAAGGAAGACTTCAACGATGACAAGAAGGATGCCGGAGAAATCGGGGCTGGCCACGCCGTCACGGCCTTGTATGAATTGATTCCAGCGGGAATTAAAAATGGTATCGTTCCGCCCCGTGTCAACAAGCTCAAGTACCAGTCCCCGAATGAGTTGACAGATGCCGCTAACCGGGATGAATCGTTCACTCTGAAGCTACGCTACAAAGAACCAGAGGGCAACACAAGCAAACTTCATGAATTCCCTGTTGTCGACAATGAAACCAAGTTTCAGGACGCGGATCATGACGCCCGCTTTGCAGCGGCTGTCGCCAACTTCGGAATGCTACTTCGAGGAAGTGCGTACTCAGGTGACTGGAATTTTCAGGACGTGATCGATGTCGCCAAGGATGCCAAGGGCGAAGACATGTCGGGCCTGCGAGCAGAGTTTGTTGAGATGGTAGAAGCGGCAAGCAAAATGCAATGATCGTCTGGCATTCGCAGAATCTGGGTGCTTACGACAAGACTATTCTTTTCTGTCACGATCTCCATCAATCCAACCCTGACTCGTCATACCTTTTTCAAACAACAGCAATAGCAATGACTAGTCATTGCTCCCTTGGATCAGAACTGGGAAAGGAATCGCATTCAGAGAAAGTCAAAGAGTATGGGGCAACTCTCCACCCCCGGCCAGATTTGGGAAATGACAGGCAACCAACGAAGCCCTTCTTCCGATTGCGTGCACCGACGTGATTCCCACTGTCACCCCGAAGCACCATATGTCTGCGGTAAAATTGACGCCGTTTATCTCTTAGAGCACAGACCTGCTGTGATGATACATTTCAGCGGTGAGGTCAAAACAAAGAGCCTAGCTCCCTCACGCTATTTTTTTCCCAGCTGCTGACCAAGTGAGAGCATGTCGCTGCGACCGTTCCCATTGCATTGCGTCAGCAACCTTGTGATTTGATCCAAAAACGCGGATTCTCTGTGCCGATGAATATCAGTCAGGCAAGGAAGTTCATGATATTGCCCCGTGAAATTTTGCGTTGCGAATCACTCGTACCGGATTCCCAGCGTTTTAGCCGAACAAGCCTGTTCGAATGTTTCTGCCAGGCAAGAATGTGATCCATGCTTGTACACACTCAGTTGACGCGAGAGCAACAACGTCGACCAACCACGCAAACATTCGATCGCCCGGAAATGGCACAACAGCTTTTCTCGTTTGAAACGAAACCAGACAAAGCCTAGCGAGACACCTGCGACTACGTGAATTCCAAAGTGGGTGATGTTCGGCAGATCATCGCATGTAATGAGTCGCCGTCTCAAAGCACCTGCGACAACCAACGGCGATCAGATTGCAAGACACACAGGGTCGACCCTGTTTAGCATTGGTTTACCCAATGCCTCGTATATTCGAGAAGAACAGACAACCGACAGAATGTCCTTGACGTAAAACCAAGTTCCGATCTGATGCTCGCCAATACCCCCAAGCGGTGCGATTGCGTTCCATTCCCAAGACACAGGACTAGAAAAACTCGAATCAAGTCTTCGTTGCGAATCGCTAACCAAAGTGAAGTCATGGATTGCAATAGACATTTGCCTCCGCCCCACAACCACTGCTAAAACCATTCTATTCACGGACTTGTGCCATCAGGACAATCCGCAACTGGAATGCAGGTCCAGCCTTTCCCCAGCACAAACTGGAATTACACGAGCAATCTTACAAGCCGCCGACTTTCGCTCAGACTGCCAGATTTTTTGAAGACATTGCCGGATGAACTGTGTTCCAAACTACGGCGATACGTTCCCAACAGGGGGTCCCGACGGCCGGGTGGATGCGAAGTTCCTAATTGAAGGAAGTTGCACTCGCCGCTTTGCAGCCTCATATTTCAAAGCCCGCTCGAAGAATGGAAACGGATACTTCGAGTTTCTACGCAATGCATATCGTTCAACGGCGACGACTAGTTTTCGGTCCAGCTTTCCGTTCTTCGTCAGAGCAACCACGTGCTTGACGTAGGCGCGCTGATCATCACGAGTCGCTTTCAACCGATTGATCAGCTGCTCCTCAAGCGTGGCTAAGTTTGATTTACCTGAGGAGAGAACCCGTGATGATGTGATCTGCCCAACCACAACCGGAGTCGTGGTCAACGCAAGGACAAGTACAGCAAATTTGAGTGTATTTCTCATGGTAGTTTCCGTTTCCTTCCATCCTCAATTCCGAGCAGCCGGACATGGGTGTGTCCCAAATTCCCGCGGCAGGTGAAACCGTCTGTTCCTAAGTTGAGAAGTAACATCTACCGCCAATCGACCGCAAGACAGACCGCCACCTGGTAAGATAGGAGGTTTGCGTCACCAGTACCGACACCTTTTTGGTCTGTCTGCGTCGGTGGCACCGATTGTGTGTACGACAGCGAGTTCACGGTCGAATAGAGACAGGGACGGTCATTGCTTTGATCGCTCACACATCCAAGGAACGGAAACATCGGCCGCCGAGTGCGGCGCGTCGCTCGGAAGGAATTCGGCATGAATCGCTTACTTATGGTCGCAGCCCTTGGGGCTCTTTTGGTCGGATCCACCGGCTGTCTTCATCACAACCTACGCAAAACGGGCGCAGGCGATTGCACTTCCTGTGCAAGCGGCAACTGTGCCAGTGGCAACTGTAACTCTTGTCAGTCAAACCCGAACGCATACGGGGTCAACGGGGCTTGCGTTGGCGGTGGTTGCGCGGGCAATTGCGAGGGGCCTGGCGGCGGATGTGCCACCACGATGGGTCGCATGGGCGGTATGGCCGGCGTCTGTAATGACCAAGGCTGCCGACCGGGATGCATTCCTGGTCGCATCGGCTGGCAACAAGGTGGTTTGGACTACAGCGCACACCTGCAACCGGGTTGCATGGGGCACCACGCGGGTGACGCTATGAACAGTCGTCCATTTCACCCCGGTCCATCATCAGCCCAAGTAGGTTACCCCTACTACTCGCATCGTGGTCCCCGTGACTTTCTGGTCGACAACCCACCGACCATCGGCCGTTAAAAGCAGGATACAGGCAACACGGGAGCTTTGATGATCTCTCGCCATTGCCTGAGCCTCAACAATGAACAGACGATGGCCAGCGGGGGGATACCTCGTTGGTCATTGTTGCATAGAGACCAAATGGTCATTCGGAGCAGGCGAGTGAACCTCCGGCTGCTTCACCCTGTCCCTGAGCCTAGAAATCCCCCTGAACGTCGAGCAGCACCGTGGCCTCAGACTTTCGCTTGAAAGAACAACTCCCGGAATTGACCGAGCAGATCGTTGGTACCTACACCCCCGAAGACTCGATCAACCACCTCGGCCACCGCCCTTTGCCCAGCTACAAGGGTGTTGCTGAAATCCTGCTAAACCTCAAGGATATTCTCTATCCGGGGTATCGACGAAAAGTCGGTCTTCATCTCGGCAACATCCGGTATCACGTTGGCAGTCTCGTTGATCTTCTGCATGATCAACTGACCACTGAAATTGCCCGCGCTCTTCGTCACGATGACCGTGTTCAGCAAAGTCACAGCGACTGTGAAAGTGACGTCGATTTCGAAGCCAAGGGTCAAACCATGGCGATCGAACTTCTCAAACGCATTCCTGAACTACGAATCACATTGGCCACGGATGTCCAAGCCGCCTACGAGGGTGACCCTGCTTGTCACACCACCGACGAAGTCGTCTTTTGTTATCCCGGCTTTGAGGCAATCACCGTCTATCGCATCGCACACGAGTTATTGCAACTGAATGTTCCTTTCATTCCCCGCATGATGACTGAGTGGGCCCACAAGCAAACGGGAATCGACATTCATCCTGGTGCAACGATCGCTGACTACTTTTTCATTGATCACGGCACCGGCGTGGTGATCGGCGAAACATGCAAAATAGGACAGCATGTCAAACTGTACCAAGGTGTAACCTTGGGAGCATTGAGCTTTCCCACAGACTCCGACGGGCAATTGATCCGTGGAAGCAAGCGACACCCGACTATCGAGGATCATGTTGTGGTCTATGCGAACGCGACAATCCTTGGCGGACGTACGGTCATCGGTCATGACTCCGTGATCGGATCGAGTGTATGGATCACACAGACAGTTTCGCCAAACACCACAGTCGTTCTCGAAAAACCGCAGTTACGTGTCCGCGGTGGTGCAGGTGATTCGGAACTGCTTGATCACGACCTGAACTTTCAAATCTGATCTCCAATCCCGATCAGCGAAAAATCACTGTTCTCCTGCATACCACTTCAAACTTTCAGGGCGCACACCCCTGTCTCATGAGCATTGATCCGTAACTCATGAGCATTCACTCTCTGTGTCCCGAGGGGCGGAGCTTTAATCGCATCCATGAATGCACCCTGCGGTGTGGCCCAAACTGCGTTTCCTGACAGCTCACGGCATCACTCTTCCACGGCTTCGGCACGTTGCTGACCCGCTTGATAAATCCGGGCCAATCGAAGCATCAGTGGTAGCAGCGCGGCATCCAAAGTCCGTTGATCCAGTTGCCCGACCTTTCCGCGTAGAACCTCAATTTCATTCTCAATGGTGGCTCGTTCTGCCAGCTCCTCTGGCGTGAATGGCAAGCGTCCCCCCGCGGGCGCAACAGTGACTCGCAGTGCAGCAGCACCATCAAGTGCAAGCCCATCTTTTGCCTTTGCGTTGGGGCGTACCCCTCGAAACATGGTCGCTGGGGTTCCCTTGCCATCTCCATTGTCATCGATCAACGAGTGCTCAGTGGCGATCCGATCTTCCGAATCGTAAAACATACGGACCCCAGCACTGGCCCGCAGGAAGGCCTCATGGATAGAAACTTCACCATCATGATCGAGATCCGACTCGGAAGAACCAATAGCCTTGGAAAGGTATTCACCAAATCGCGAGTAGTTCTGCTCAATCCCACTGCGTGTCGCCGTCACAACAATTCGGTTGGGTCCTGAAAGGCGATTGACAAACGGTCCACTTGCAGAAGCACAATTGACGATCACGGTGGGTCGCTCAACAGCAGCCAGCCACTTGGCCAATTCTGCGCCCGACACATCCGGTCCCCGCAGGTTGAATTTCGCGACGTCTCTCGCATAGGTTCCATGACCGATCAAAACCAGCCATAAAGGCGTTTCGGTCTGTTCGCCCGCGGACGCCAGTGCTTTACGGAGCACGTCGCGATCGGTGCCACTGCCCTGGCTTGCCCCCGTTCCAATCGGCACAAACTTCAAACCCGACTGTTTCGCCACTTCACCCCAGCGTCCAGCCCACTCAGAAAACGACTTACCGAATTCCTCGGTCCCAGCTGCTCCCACAACAAGCACCAATTCACCGCTTAATATCTCGCCTGCCTCTGCACTCGGTGGGACGGTCGCGGCTACCTCCTGACTCACTCCCATTCTTGCACCAGCAACGAAACAAACGAACGCAACCAACGACAACAAGGTGTCGCGGAACACCACCACATACCGCACCCCGCCGGTCAGCAGCGGACGATTTAATACACAAACTGATTGGGACTGATTCATGCCAAGCCTTTCCAACGTCTTAAGCCCCACTCACAACACAAACACAGCATTGCCAGAAACATCACCCACGGTCGATGCCAAATCGGATAGATCCATGTTTCGGTCACGGGAACATCACGGTCCGGCAGGTCGGCAGCAAAGCCTTCCAGCTTGTTTTCAGAAATCATTTCACCGCCCGTCTGCTCGGCAATTTCCTGAAGCAGTTTCCGGTTAATCTGCAACTCACGGAATTCAGTCGCCCCAGCATCGGACGTCCACCCTGCCTTTGCGCGCCCGATCTCAGATCCATCCGCAGCCTTGACATTAGCCGTTACCGAATACCCTCCCGGCTCACGGGACCAGTAGGATGCAACATACTTACCGGCCTCATTATCATCCATCTCCGCTTTCAGAACCAATGGCTCGCCTTCCATGGGTGAGATCACGAGTTCGACGGAAGCATTATCCAGGGGCAAGTATTCCTCATCCCGCGCGTTCACAACGAGGGTCACCGGCTTACTCGGATCATCAGTCTTCTCAACACGCACCTCGACTCGTCGAGGGACGTCATTGACCAACCAATGCGATAATTGCCGCCATGCTTGGGCGGGGTCATCACGATCGCCCTGACGATCGCCCTGACTGGAACCATCCTTTCGCCTCATCGACCAACGCCACATGTCTCCAACGGTGAGTGCAGCGGTGCGTCCTTTTCCAAACCGTTGCGCGATCAATGCGGGAGCTGTGGCATTTCCCGCTCCAGAGGCGGTCGCCAATTGCGAAGCTCCAGGCTTGATTTCCCCAACTTGATTGAGCGTCAGAAAAGGCGGCATACTGCGTATCCGATCCTTCTCGGCAGACTCCGTATCCCGCAACCTGACCCAAGGTTGTAGCAACCCTTCACGCGTCAATTCAATCTTGTAGGGTCCATTCAATTTCTGATTACCCGAGCGTGCGGCATAAACCGGAGAAAGTTCCCCGAGGGGACTCTCGGCGAACTTCCCTGAAGCGAACGACTCGCTGCCACCGAGCATCAAAAGCCCACCACCTCGAGCCGCAATGAATCTTCTCAATAGAAGCATCTGGTCTTGGGTAAAAAAGTTGTTCTCGACATCGTCGAGAATCACACCATGGTAGGCAAACAACTCTTCCGCAGTTTCCGGAAATCCGTCACTCAATTCTTCCGATTCCTTGACGCCCAGCCGAATGATGACTGGTTCGTCATACTGCTGCGCGGCTTCCTCCTCATCATCACCCAATCCGGCAAACAGCGGATTGGTTGAATTGACAGACTTGTCACGAAAACTGAATTTCGCCTCTTTGTTGGCAATCCTGAGCAAGGCGACCAATTGAACCTCAGCGTCCTCCTGCAGAGCTCGTCGGAGAAACTTGAATTCCCAATTCGGACGGCCAGCGACATACAGAATCCGATACGGCCCAGTCGCCCGGTCGACGGTGACGATGCGCTGATTATTCATCAAGGTTGCTTCGAGCGAGCCAGCTTCGCGTTCACCCACCGAACCTGGCTGCTTGTCATCGACAGTGGCAGTCTGCGTTGATTCTGTTTGCACAGACTCCGCCGCCGCGTCACCCTCGCTGTCGTCGGTTTGTGAATTCACCCTCAGTGACTCGCCCCATTCCCGATCCGCTTGTGTGAAAACCGATGCGAGATAAAACGTGACTCCCGTTTCCTCAGGTCGAAACCTGAAGCGGACTTCCTGTTGCTCATCACGTTCACCCAGTTTGACTTCCTGTTCTTCGATCAACTCTCCTGTTGTGGCATCTGTCAGACGTACAAACGCGGCCTCACCGTCCATCCCAACAGCATCCACAGACACCATCACCGTGGTTGGCGCAGACTCAAAATCCGTCTGACGCACACTGACGTCCGTAATTCGCAAGTCCTGATAGTTGTCATCACTGGCAGGCAACACTGGATAAACCGGGAATCCAAGGTCCGCCCAATCCACTTCCCCTGCCGGCAAATCCGTGAGATTGCCATCACTGAAAAGTAACACCCCCGCGACCGGCCTGGACGCAAAACGATCACGTAGCGCCTGCAAACTTCCTGCCAACGACGAGGCAAACCCATCCGCTTGACAAAGGCTCAACTCCTCCACACTTTCAAGTCGGGAGTCGAATAGATACGAACGCACATCGAATGCCTGAGCCAATCTGCGCCGCCATTCGGCATCTTCGTCAACCATCCGTGCAACCTGCGTCTGCCGACTGTCGTCGCCGACGCCGGTTTTGAGTTTCATGCTCCGACTGTTGTCGACCAAAATGGGCAAAATGTTCGCCTGTGGTCGGGGCCGCGTTCCACTACGCATCGGTTCAAGCAGGCAGAACGCAAGCAAGAGGATCGCCGCCAATTTCAACATCGCCGCGAAAATGCGTACACGCGCACCGGCATACGGACGGGTATACCCCCACAGCACGACAACTGCGAGAAACCCGGCTATCAACGAAGAGGGCAATATCCACTGAGGAGCCCCCCAGACGATCTCGCCGTCCATCTGACCTATTGGGAACCAGCTACTCAACGTCCACTCCCAAGACTTTCATAGTACTTCTGCACCGCGTCCGTGAACTCAACGGGGACGGGGTCTCGATCAATCGGAACTGGAGCATTCTTTTCGGCTGAACGTCGCAACAACTCCTCCGAGACGCTTCGCTTCAACTCACGCAAAGGCTGCGCGATCATTTTTTCCACTAGCTCCCACTGAGGCTCCTTCGAATTGCGTCGAAACTCCAGCCGTACATCTCTCGCTCGATCACGGATCCTCGCCGCCTCTGAACGCAGTTCGGGCGAGTCAACCATTTCCTCCACGTCACGCAATCGATCCGACCATTCTATGAATCCGTCACCCGTAAGTGGATCACTCACGGCGTCTCGTT
This sequence comes from Planctomycetaceae bacterium, assembly GCA_002862205.1. Lineage (GTDB taxonomy): Bacteria > Planctomycetota > Planctomycetia > Pirellulales > Pirellulaceae > Rubripirellula. The sequence continues at coordinate 21,042 of PKCN01000045.1, forward strand.
CGAGGTATCGACTCAACCCATCATCGTAACCACCGGAAGCGTTTTGACTGCGGTTCTGTCCCGATTGCTGCCGGGGTTGTTGGCCGGACTGCTGTCCGGGTTGCTGGCCAGGCTGCTCACCAGGTTGTTGACCAGGCTGCTGTCCGGGTTGTTGGCCGGGTTGCTGTCCGGGTTGCTGGCCAGGCTGCTCACCGGGTTGTTGACCAGGCTGCTGTCCGGGTTGTTGACCAGGCTGCTGTCCGGGTTGTTGGCCGGGTTGCTGTCCGGGTTGCTGGCCAGGCTGCTCACCGGGTTG
>PKCN01000044.1 GCA_002862205.1 Planctomycetaceae bacterium
ACGCGTGATGCTCCCAAACTACGAATCCATTCTGCGGAACGATGGTTGGAAACATTCAACGAGAAATCTGCAATGGTCTCGATTCCGCACTCCTGAAAGTGCTGCAGGGCAGCGAGATTTCTAGCGAGAATCAAATCAGGTGCATGTCGTTCAAGAACCCTTAACAGACCCATTTCACCAGGTTTTTGCATTCGCACTGACGCCAGCCCGAATCGCACGTCATTGCTACGGCAAATGGATGCGGCTTCTTTGTACTGTCGAATGTCATGGAAATCCACGTACACCAAGTCGATGCCCAACTCACTGACCATTCTCAACTGCACCAGATCCCGGCATAAAATGGCCAACTTGAACTCGCCGTTAGTGGCTTGCTCGGTGCTGGACTCAGGCCTCACAATTGGCGTCAATAATTCGCGGCCCCGCGCCGCAACAACATCACGTTTGGGTGGGTCTTCAACCAGCAAATTCAATTTTTCGACAGCCTCGCGGCGCATCTGATTCAACATGGCCATCGGGACCATTGGTTGTCCCTGCACAGTCGCCTTCAATTCACCCAGCTCAAAACTCGTTCCTCCCAAGCGGCCTAATTTTTCACGTAAAACCGTCATTTCGATGGGACGGTTTCGGGCTTTGTCCAGCGGTAGGTCGCCGGTCAGCTCGACCTTGAGTCCGTTTTGCAGACTGGCGGTCAAGCCCAACGGTTTTCCAACGATCGCCTGTACCTCCATCCGCAACGACTGGCGTCTGACAGGATCATCCGAGTTAAATGTTTTTCGCAACCGGCGATTCAAACGTGGGTCATCATTCTTGAATACTCGATCACCTGGTTGCACTACCTGCCAGTCAATTTCGCCCCGCCCAAATCCTATCCAAGCGACTTGGGACTCGCTGGCATCTGACGTTTTATCACCGTCCAAATCATGTAATGAGTAGATTCGACCTCCCTGCTGCAGTTCCTCTCCATCGATCGACTTGCAGCCAATGGAAAGTCCATCCCCCAGTGCAACAGGAGCAGCCAACCGTATCTGCACGCGTTGCCCATCAACACACCGAACTCGGCCCAGTTCAATGCCACGTTTTGAAGAATGCAATCCGGGCACAAGCCGTTTATGGTCGTTTCCTTCCAACCATCCTGAAGAGAATCCCCGTGAAAACGACAGTTCCATTTCCCGCTTCGCTTCTGCAGTTACTTCAACCGTTTGATTTTCGCACGCCTGATTCAGCGCCTTTCGGTAATTGCTGGTAATGTTCGCAACGTATTCAGGTGTCTTCAAACGCCCTTCAATTTTCAAGGACTTGACACCTGCGTTAACGAGATCATTGATCGCAGCATAGCCAGCTAGATCCTGCGGACTCAACAGATAGCGCACATCATCAAGATCACGTTCTTCACCATCACAAATCAAGTCATACGGCAAGCGACACGCCTGAGCACATTGACCACGGTTGGCACTCCGCCCTCCCAACGACTCACTGGTCAAACACTGCCCGGAATACGCAACGCAAAGCGCGCCATGAATGAATACTTCGAGAGGCATGTCCGTTGATGAAGCAATCGCCTGGATCTCTGAAACGGACAATTCTCTGGCTAACACGACACGGGCCAACCCCAACTTCTCAGCAACCTTAATCGTCTCAGCACTGGTCAAACTCATTTGCGTGGATGCATGAATTTCGAGATCAGGGCAAACTGCCCGAACCAATCGGGCAACGCCAAAGTCCTGAACCAGCACCGCATCAATTCCCGCCAGTGCAATTTCCTGAATGACATCGACAAGAGGTGCCATTTCGTCTGGGAACACGAGTGTGTTCATCGTGACGTACCCCCGCACCCCGCGGGAGCGCAGTAGGGAGCCGATTTCCGATAGATCAATCAACCCAAAATTTGTCGCCCGATGGCGTGCATTGAATCCACAATCCAAACCGAAGTAGATTGCATCTGCCCCATTTTCGATTGCCGCATGGGCACATTCCAAATCGCCTGCAGGCGACAACAGTTCAACGCTTGTATTTTTATTCAGCTGGTTTTGGATCATTCCCACAGTATGACAAGCCAACGACTTCAGGGAAATGAGCAATTTCCGACTAGCCCACTACAAAAGAAAAAGCCACGCCCGGAGGGCGTGGCTTCAATGGATTTTTCCTCTTGAGCCTGGCATCGCAGTCGGGGTGAGAATCAGGAACCCAATTCAACATCAATATTGGCCTCATCGGCAGCATCCCGAAGCTTTGACAGTGCTCGCGCCTCCAACTGCCGGATGCGCTCCTTGGTCACCCCCATCTCCTCACCAACCTGCTTGAGCGTCAAGGGCTCTTTCCCCCGCCCCAAACCAAAACGAGCGGTGATGATTTTCTGCTCACGCTCATCGAGTCGGTTCAGAATCTTGGACAATTCACGTTGTCGTGACCGCTGCACAGTCTCTTCGACATAAGGATCACGACGCTCATCCTGTCGAGCCACGAACAGCTCTTCGGTAGTCGTTCTGAAGCGATCCCGATGCTTGAATTCAGTCGGAATGGTTCGGGCAAAGTTCTTCATGATCGCCCATGAAGCGTACGTACTGAACTTGTTGCCGCGTGAATAATCAAATTTCTCGGCAGCACGGATGAGTGACATATTACCGTCGCTGACCAGAGAAAAGAAATCATCGGTGCTGGCGACGTGTCGCTTGGCAATCGAAACCACCAAACGCAGGTTACTCTGCACAATGCGGTTCTTGACTAAAACGGCCGCCTCGTACAAATCGTCAATTCGATCCATGATCGCAGTTTTGCTGCCCTCTGTATTGCTGAGACTTTCTCGAAGTCGGCTAGCAGAGTGCTTCAAATAATTCATTTTCCTGAACAGGTGATACTCCTGCTCGCGTGTCAGCAAGGCAACGTCATACAGAGCTGCCAGATAACTGGGCAACCCGGCAGGGACTCGCACTTTTCGAGGAGCAGTTGCTGGTTGTGGTACCGGGCCAAGGTACTCTGCTTCTCGTTCCACGGACTCAAAGTCTTCGTTGTAGATGTAATCCAGTGGCAACTCGCCAATCTGGTCAAGTCGCATGTCCAGAAGAATACGCTGGATACTGGTGCGTGTGCGTTTAAAACGCTTGCACAATTGAGCGACGGTTGAACCGTGTGTGTAAAGTTTGAAAATCGAACGCTTGTCCTCAGCGCTCAATGCACCACGGTGATTTGGGAAGATTGCCAAGGATTGATGATCTGCATCAAAATTCTTCAGCGTGTAGCGAATGGTCTCCGGACTTCGTCTCATCTGTTCGGATAATTGCCGAGTCACCTCAGAAAGACTGGAACCGCCTTCCACCAGTTGCCGTGCCCGCTCAATCATTTCGGACTTTTCATCCTCACTGAGTTGACTGAAACGCTCACCACGCTTGATTTTTCCGCGATTCCTGGCAACGAACTGATCGACGCTGCTTTGCAGGAATCCGACCCGTTTTCGCCCTCCAAATAGCATCCGGCGACTGACGAGTCCCGCATCCCGCCAACGGCTGATTGTTTTGGTAGAAACCTTGAACTTCCTGCTGAGTTCATCCACCGTGTGCACAGGCTCCCTGACTTCGCTGACAGCGATATCAGCAGAATCGCTTAGATCGTCGATGAGCAGCCTTAAGTCGTGCTTGAGATCCGCCGAAGCGATGCTATGACGCGTTGGCACCTCTGGACGATAGTTTGTGATGCGGAAGCAACAGTAGTCGAACGCGTAAGAGCGGTCGGACTCGACTTCACCGTATAGCTTTTCCGTCAAAGTGGTCTGCTCAACTTTCTTCGCTTTGGGCGCAAAGCGAGTCAGTTGATCGCGTAATTCCTTGATCTTTTCATCTCGATAATCTTCGTGCATCTCCGTCTCTCCCAGCGCGTGCTTCAGGTCGATCTCTCTTTCCCTGCGACCCCGGCGGATCGCTCGACCATCTGCTATTGTTGCCCGGGGATCGCCCAATCCTTAGGACGATAACCATGGGGTACCTCCGGCTAGAAACTGCCTGACTGGTGTCGGCTGCTCGCCAACGTTCAGACAATCTCAGACCTTCGATCAGGCGGCGGCTCCTTGCCGTCGCCCGCTGTGATGGTACGCGTAAAACAGACTCCGCATCCCACCAATAAGACCGATTGTTTTCCAAAAAAGTTCACAGAATTATTAGATTCACCACTTTTGGATCACACGGTCGTTCTCCAATTCGGCTTTTCGAATCCAATCTTGGCACTGCGAACTCTGGCAGGAAACCAACTGACCAACGAAATGGAGTAGGAAATATTGGGCCAAACCTTGGTTCTTGCCTGCAGATTCCCAACTAAAAGTACTTTAAAACCTTCTCAATTCTAGAGTTAAATCAATTCCTGAAAACACAAAGGGAACGGCAGAGCCGGCGAAATGTCCACCTGCTTTGTAACTTTTTCCGACACATTGCATCACAATGCGTCTTATTTTGCGACAAGTGGCACCGTCAAAACCGATTTTATCGATTTGGCAGACCTGAATGGCAAGCCCGGAGCCGTGACCTGATACTCATGGTTTTTCTACCCGGATTCCCCTGAATCCGGCTCCGCCACGCGTCGATCTTAGGAGTGGACCTGTAGATCCATATTTTGCCGATATTCGCTGATCGAACCTTCGCCATCTCCCATGCAGCAACACAACGCTTCCTCCGCACTGGATCGACGAAAGTTCCTGATCGCTGCATCCACGATGCTAGGTTCCACTCCACTTGCGCTAGCGGAAGTGAAGTCGGGTGGAATCCTCCTGCAGCCACGTACACAGGACCTGTACCGTATCCGCATGGAAGTGGAGGTGAAGGGCAACGTCAATGTTCCCCGCAATCCGCTGACATCACGCGGCATGGAACTGAAGTTACCGATTGATAGTGAAGCATCCTTTGAATACGAAGAGCGACTTCACGTTCACGCTTCCAAGGGACCTCGAAACCCTTCCGAGCAAGTCAGAGCGGCACGAGGCAGCATCGCTGCCGAGCGTTATTACCATCGGGCCGAGGCGGAAAGCACTCTGAATGGAAAGCTACATTCAGTCCAACTGAGAGACTCCGTGCGCGACACGATTGTTCGCCACGACTCTCGACCCGAACATGTGTATGCAATTGAAGACTTTTTCAGGCGTGAAGAGCTTGAACTTTTGCGCACTCCCGTTTCAAGTCTGGCAGTCGACCAATTGCTCCCCGGAAAGCCGATCAAGATCGGATCGCAATACACCATTTCCGCTGCATCGATGAAGTCGGTTCTCAATCTGACTGCAGTCATGGCTTGTCATGTGCAAGCAGAAGTCGTAGCGATCAGCGATGAAGACGTGAAAATCCAGCTACGAGGCAACGTAGACGGCGCCGTTGATGGTGTCCCCACCATCATCCGGACGGTTGGCAAGCTAACTTTCGATCGAAAGCTCGCAAGTTGCACATGGCTGGCCGTGGCATTGCACGAGACTCGTGAAGTTGGCCGGGCGGAGCCTGGCTTTGATGTTTCAGCAACAATCAAAATGCTGCGGCAACCCCTGAAAGCGACCATTGCTTTGCCAGCAGTAGCCAGAAAGATGGATTTAGGTGAGCCAGTCGCTGAAGAGCTTCAGTATGTGTCAGTCACAAGTGAACAAATTGGTTTTCACGTGCTGTTGGATCGTCGATGGCGGATGATGAGAGACCAATCTGGTGCCGCCATGATGCGGATGGTCGAAAACGACCGCAGCATTGGCCAATGCGATATTCAACCCGTGACCCAGCTGGTCGATGACCAGCCCTGGTCGCTACCAGCTTTCGAATCAAACGTACAAATTCTGCTTGGTGAACAATTCGTCGCGATGGTCGAATCGGATGAACGAGTCACTGCTTCTGGGACGCGGGTCTTGCGAGTTGTTGCCAATGGCTCAGCAGAGGGGGTTCCGATAAGATGGGTCATGATGCATTTATCGGATGGAAATGGGGATCAGATCGTCGCCACGTTCACGATGGAAGGCAGCAACATCGATGCATTTGGCAGCTCCGACATGCAGTTCGCGGGGTCAATTCGTTTCATGAAGCCCGCCTTCAGCAGCAAGTCGCCCAAAGGATCGGCCCCAGCGACGCTGAGCTCAAATGATGAAGACTTGAGCCAGCACGTCAATGAAACCACAGCAAAACAAGTAGCGGACTCGATTTTGAACGTAAATACGGTTCGCTGAGTACAATACCTAGTAGGGTGCGGGAGAACTTAGCAGTGCCTCTCGATGCCTCGTTCCTATGAAATGCAAAAAACGGTTCTGACATGACATTTGCTACAAGAATCCAGCTCTGCTGTTTACTGTGCCTTACCGGTACCGCTTCAGCAATCGCTCAACAGGGACAGCGCAAGGACCCTTCGACACAGGAGCAAACCCAATTTTCACCCGGCATCGTGACGGTCATTCCAGGGGCCATCGAGCCCGAGGAAACCTTCGATGGCCCACTAACCTTGAAGCCGTTTCTGGACAGCTATCCGCAAGTGATTTTCAGTGAAGCGTCGGGTCATCCAGATTCGAAACCTCACTTCGACCCACGTACTCGAACGTTGGTCGATCGAGCCAAGGAAGTGATCTACCGCCGGACCATTTTCTGTTTTGAATTTTCATTCAAACCGCTTCGTCAAATGTACATTGACATCCCGCGTTCAGACGGGCGGATGCAACGCAAGCTTGTGTGGTACATGGTTTACCGCGTGCGTTATCGGGGCGATGACTTCCGCCCAGCGCCTGACAAACTTGCGGGCGACAACGTCTATGAGCGTCTGGAAGCAGTCCGCAAGGATAAGCGGAAATTCTTTCCGATGTTCTTGCTCCGCAACCAGGACAATGGCAAAAAATACCTCGACCAGATTCTGCCAACCGCTCGGGAAAAGATCAAAGTACGTGAACAGATCAGTGCTCCGCTCTACAACTCGGTTGAAATATCCCGAGTCAATATTCCTTACAGCAGCGATAAATCCAGCCCCGGTGTATGGGGAGTTGCAACTTGGGTAGACGTGGACCCCGAGCTCGATTTCGTATCCGTTGAAGTCTTTGGTTTGACCAACGCATTCGAGAGGTCCGAAGACGGTGACAAGACCGTGTTCAAGCAAAAAGCCCTGCAACTGAACTTCTATCGTCCGGGCGATACGATGCGTCAAACCGAAGATTTGATTCGCTTCGGTGTTCCCGCTTTCGACGATCCAAAGGAACAAAAGTACATTCTGGATCAATACGGTCTGGATGAACGGCTCGATTATCGATGGTTATTTCGCTAGGCCGCCCGCACGGCTTGCGTTATTTCACGCCGTTTTCTTCGTCTTCCCGCTGGACATCACCGTGTCGTGGGATTCCACTGAGGGGTAGAAGTGGTCGGTTGATCGCGTCTCGATAGCATCTGGGATGACAGCGGTGCCATTTGGCTCACTCTTATGTCCCTCTGGTTCGAAGGGGTTCAGTGGCTTGGCAAGCAGCTGTTCATGATCAGATGTTGATGATCAGATGTTCAGCCTAAGAGAGTGAGGGTCACCATAGTCCCGCCCGAAACAACTCGGCCAGCGAACGGGCAACTTCTTGAGCCCACTGGCAACACAACTGACAAGGGTCATGGTCGCGGAAAGACTTTTGTCTGATCGCTGCTGATTGCCCCGACGGGACACCACCAACTTAAACTCCCAGTCTTGAGCTGGTCGCAAACCCTGTAGAAGCAGTCATGTTCGTTGATCGTGTCATAATTGAATTGCAAGCTGGAAAGGGTGGTGATGGCTGTTCCAGCATGCGTCGCGAAAAGTATGTTCCTCGTGGCGGTCCCGATGGCGGAAACGGGGGTAATGGAGGCAGCCTGATTCTGGAATCCCGCCTGGGCGTCAACAGCCTCGCCGCGTTTGCCAATCGTCGCATGTACCGCGCACCCAAGGGATCACCTGGCCAAGGCGCGCTGCGTCATGGCAAGCAGGGAAATGATCAGACATTGCTGGTACCCCCAGGCACGACAGTGATTGATGCAGAGCACGGTTTCGTGATCAAGGACCTGAAAAAGCATGGTGAACAATTTGTAATCGCCCAAGGCGGACGGGGTGGGAAAGGCAATGCACACTTCAAGAGCAGCACCAACCGAACTCCACGCGAGCGTCAAGTAGGAGAACTCGGCGAAGTCCGGGATATAATTCTGGAACTCAAGTCCATTGCTGATGTTGGCCTCGTGGGCATGCCCAATGCGGGTAAGAGTACTTTGCTGAGTCGCATTTCCAGTGCACGCCCGGAGATTGCAGATTATCCCTTCACCACAAAACACCCCAATCTTGGAATCGTCGACGTCAGCGAAGCGAAGTCGTTTGTCATGGCAGACATTCCGGGATTAATCGAAGGGGCAAGTGATGGTGTTGGTTTGGGGCATGAGTTCCTCCGACATGTCGAGCGTGCGGGACTGCTGGTACACCTTGTAGAGCCAATGCCCATCGACAGCACTGATCCTGTCCAGAATTACAATTCGATCCGCAGTGAGCTATGCGAATACGATGCATCGCTTGGCGAACGTGATGAGATTGTCGTGGTCACCAAGAGTGAGCTTGAGGGTGCCGCCGATGTGCGAGACGCCCTGGCCCAATCAACTGGCGACGAAGTATTGCTGATCAGCGCAATGACAGGAGATGGTTTACAGGGGCTGATGTCTGAAATCATGTCGCGAGTCGATCGCCGTCGCAAGTTGATGATTGAAGCAGGAGAAGAGATAACAGTGTTGCGGGAGTCCGATTTGGTTAGAACTCCGGCACAACAAGGCAAGCGTCTGCCGCCCCATCTGGCCGGCCCCACTCAGGATTTGTCAGACGAGGTTCAAGCCAAAGATTTCGATTCGCCTTCCCAGCCACCGAAAGCGGGTGGGGATAACGCCTGATGCAGACAACGACCATCATTGCTGCTGACATTGGAAACTCCGCAGTCAAATTGGCATCAAAAGCTTCGGGCACACTTCACGAACATACCCTCCCAATCGATACCCCTGATTGGAGCGGTTCGGCGGTTCAATGGGCCAGCAAACAAGCTGACCAGCGGGAACTGGTTTGGCATATCGCCAGTGTTCATCCGCAAGCGACCGAGATACTAACGGGCCATCTGCGTACCATCTGTCCCACAGAAAATCTGCATTTGGTGACATGGCGTGACGTCCCCATGGAGCCTCAGGTTGATGAACCCGATCGACTTGGCATCGATCGTCTGATCGGCGCCTACGCAGCAAGCCTCGACTCAAATCCACCTTTGATAGTCGTAGACGCGGGTTCCGCCATCACGGTTGATCTGGTCGGAAGCGACGGAAAATTCCATGGCGGGGCGATTTTGCCAGGTTTGGGCATGCAGTTCGCCTCGCTAGCGAACGCAACAGCGAGCCTGCCGCTACTCAGCTACGTCGACAAAGAGCCTCAAGCTCCTGCCAAAAACACGCAAGATGCCATTTTCAGTGGTGTCGTCACGGGAGCAACTGCCGCCATCGATCGCCTCATCAGCAAGTACTGCAAACAGGCAGATTTGACGACCGGCACGGTTCCGATTGTCTTGACTGGTGGAGATGCTCCTGTTGTTTCGCCTCACCTACAACATAATCATCAGCGAATTGACAATTTAGTTTGCCGAGGATTACTTCATTTGCAATTATCAAACTAGAGGAGTCGGCAAACGCTGCGTTGCCGAAATGGCCTCGAGAAGCCTTGGTCAGACCTAAGAAAGTCACCACGACTGTCGTGGTCAACCAGACGCCTGCTGTTTCCAAGCCTGAAAAACAATCGGAAACGAGATTCGGAACATCTTCGGCGGAAAACGACATTCAAAAAACGCAGTGAAACAGTTCCTCACCCGTTATTCAAACCTTTCCAAGCGGTCCCAGTGATGCCGGCCATCAACATTTACGACTTACTGCCTATCCCTGAGGGCGTGAAAGACCCGCATGCTTATCAGGTTTTTGGAATTGAGGACGGTGAGCAGGATCTCGCGGTCATCAGCGAGAAGATCCGTGAAATTGTAGGTAATCTGAAGCAACAAAAGGAAAACACGGATCCAAAACTCTGGACCACAGCGGCCAAACTGGCTCAGCAATCACGATTGACGCTCGCAAACCCAAAGACCAAGGCCAAACTTGATGCACGCTTTGGGATCATCGCGGACGAACCTGACAGTCCTGCCAGCAGTGACCCCCTTTCCAGCATTCTGCCCTCCGCGGATCCGTTGGCCGGAATGCTGCCCGCTGCTGATCCGTTGGGCGGTGCCGACCCGCTTGCCGCCATCCTGCCTCCTGAAACAGAAACCCCTGAGCCTGTCCCGTCCCCAACTCAACCCTCAATCGCAGAAACCTCGACCACCAACGACATGCCTGCTGGCATCTTTGGTACGCCCGATCAGGAACCCTCAACTGAGTCGGTGACAAGCGGGACAACGAATGATATCCCGCTTGTCGTGCCTGCTCAGGACACGGGTGTATCGACATCAAGTCGCAATCCGCACCGTCGCCCAAAACCCATTCTTGGGCTGATGATGTTTGGAACTTTTTCGGTGGGCATGGTGACCATCATCGGAATTCTCATCTGGTTTATGGTTTATCGGGGCGAAGTCGCCATCACACAAGCTGATGGATCGCTCACCATCTCTACCACAGGCAAGGACGCCAAGAACAAGGGCGACGGGAATAGCGAGACACCTGCCCGAGGCAAAGCGACCCCCGAGCCTCTTGAACCGGATCCTGTGATGGGCAATTTGGGCCCGAGCAAAAAGAAGCCCCGCAAAAAAGGGCAGATGAGCAATCTTGAAAAGAAGATCAAGAATGACGCACCGGTAAAAAATCCTGATCCCGAACCGGGCAAGCCGATGGTTGATCCTAAACCAAAGCCGCCGGTTGTTCCGAAGAAACCTACCATCACGGATGAAATGATCGCCGAAGCCGACAAGCAATTGGCCAATGTGTCCATGCTCATCAAGACTGCTCAATGGAGCGAGATGAAGCCTGCCGCAGAAAAAGCATCTGAATTGCCGATGAACGACGAGCAGAAAAAACAGGCAGAGGCGTTGTATGAATTAGCTGATCTGGCTTCTTATTACCGGGGCGGCATTGAAAAATCGGTAGCAAATATCGCCGTCGGCAATGACTTTGAAGTCACAAAAGACCTCAGAGTAATCGTTGTCGAAAAGGGAGACAACTTCATCGCCATCCAATTCAACGCCCGAAAAAAGACTTATAAGTTTGATGAGCTCCCATTTGCTCTGGCCCACAAATTGGCGTCCTTCTCGATTACTGCCTCGCCGACGCAAACCGCTGCCAAGTCGGTTTATCAGGCTCTCAGCCCAAAAGCGAATGAAGAAAATCGCGAAGAGTCGATTCAATGGCTCAATGACTTGAGCGATGTTGATGGAGCCGATCCAAAACGGCTCGCTGAGACATTGCAGAAGATGTTCAAGTAGGGTGCATAGCAATCCGGCTGTTCATCACCTAGGCTTGACGGGAGAGTTCCCGATCACTGGTCAAGGTAAGCGAGTAACCTGCGATGCCATCGCTACAGCACTCCATCGACATACTCCAGAAACTCGTGGGGCATCCCTCGGTCAGTTCCACCAGCAACACCGCTGTGTCGGAAGCAGCAGCGGAAGTCCTCGCTGAGCTCGGGTTTGAAGTCGAACAGACAACCTACGTTGACCCTCACGGGGTAACAAAAATGAATCTGGTTGCTCAGCGACAACCAGCCGCGACTGGATCCACAGAAGCTGGTGGATTGGCGTACTTTTGCCATACAGATGTCGTTCCAGCAGATGACTGGACCGGACCCGGTGGAGACCCGTTTCAGGGCGTTGTGCAAAACGATCGCATCTATGGCCGCGGATCATGTGACATGAAGGGTTCTCTGGTGGCAATGCTTTCGGCAGCCGCACGAGCATCACGCCAAGAACAGCGAGCTCCTTTATGGATCGTCTGCACTGCGGACGAAGAAGTCGGCTTTCTTGGCGCCAAGGATCTCGTCAAGAATTCGGCAGCGTATCGCAACATTGTCGAGTCTCAGCCACTCGCAATCATTGGTGAACCCACACGTCTATCGGTGGTCCATGCCCACAAAGGAATCGTTGGCATGCGAATTACGAGTCAAGGTAGAGCGGCCCACAGCAGCACCACGGATGGTATCAATGCCAATGAAGCAATGGTGCCCCTGATGCAAACACTGCTCGACATCCGGAAACAGACAGAGCAATCCGATGCTTACCATGACCATCGCTTTGATCCGCCAGTTCTGTCATGGAATTTTGGTATCAGTGATGGCTGCAAGGCAGTCAATATCACACCAGCAAAATCGGTGGCTTGGGTTTCGTTGCGTCCCATGCCTGGCATCGATGGCAGAGACCTCATGCAGGTCATTGCCGAGCGGGCTGAGACGCTTGGGCTCCAATACGAAGTATGCGAAGGGGGAGCCCCACTCTGGATCGATCCCGATGCAGCCTGCATTCGCGATCTTTGCACTCTGGCCGGCGGGCACCCCAAAACAGTCTGTTACGGAACTGACGGAGGCGAGTTCAACGAACTCAAACATCGCGTCGTATGTGGCCCCGGCGATATTGCCCAGGCACACACATCAGACGAATGGCTTGAGGTTGAGCAACTTTCCAAGGGAATCGACCTGTACGAAAAAGCTCTCCATTTCTGGTGCAACGGGCGTTAATGCACTTTGAGCGTTCATCCACTTGGGGTGCCAAGGCGAATAGCAAGCCACAGCAAGGTGTCGTAATACGGATCGCATTGATTCAATACGATGACCCATCATCTTCGGCAGCTTTCATTCCGAGTTGCCCCATTTTACGATAAAGATTTGAACGATGGAGCCCTAAGTGCTCTGCAGCATCTGTCATATTCCCTGAACAGACTTCGATCGCTCTTTCAATGTGCTCCACCTGAAACTGTCTCGTTGCGTCATTCAGTGTGCCGCTGATCGGCATGTGGCCTTGCCCTCCACTGCGCAGGCCTGTGGTCAGCATCAAATCGTCTTTTTCAATTTCCTCCTCACTGCACAAATAAGCAACACGCTCGATGGTATTTCGCAATTCGCGGATATTCCCTGGCCATGAATGTGATTGCATGGCAAGCCGTGCACTACGTTGCAAAACAGGTACTGGTCGACCGATCTGATAACAAAAGTGTTCCAGAAAATGATTGGCCAGAAGCAGAATATCGTCTCCTCGTTGCGATAATGGCGGAATCGACAAGTTGACAACATTGAGTCGAAAATAAAGATCTTCTCTGAATCGCTTCTCCACAATCATTTGCTCCAACGGCTGATTGGTTGCCGCAATGACACGAACATCGACCGGTATCGTCTGTGATCCACCAACACGCACCACAACCTTTTCTTCGAGCACTCGCAACAGTTTTGCTTGTCCACCAGGACTCATATCACCAACTTCATCGAGAAACAGGGTACCACTGCTGGCCAATTCAAATTTACCCTGCCTTGTTTGATTTGCGTCGGTGAACGCTCCCTTTTCATGGCCAAACAGTTCACTCTCCAAAAGTGATTCAACGAGCGCCGCACAGTTAACTGCAATGAACGGTGCCTTGCGTCTTTCACTTTCAAAATGGATATGCCGTGCAAGCACCTCCTTGCCCGTACCATTCTGGCCCAAGACCAGAACAGTCAAATCTGTTTTTGCCACTTTCGCCGAGGTCTTGCGAATCTTGGTAATGCTTGGATGCTCACCTATCAACGGCGTTGCAGAAGCTGCATCCTCTACAAGGCGATCGCAGGTTTCAGCCAATTTCTTGCGAGTCTTGAGCGATTGAATCGCAACCGCCGCATGAGTCGCAAGATCACTGAGAACAGTCGCATCATGGTCCTGAAAACCCTCACCTTGGTGATTGATTGCCTCGAACACACCGATCACATCATTGCGTTGTCCCTGCATCGGAACCGCAACCAGCGACCGTGTTTCAAATTCAAGTGACTGATCGACTTTGCGATTGACCCTCGACTCGTCATCACTTCCACCGTTCCAGATTTTTGGTTCTCGTGACCCTAACACTTCGCCAACGACACCAACATTGTCGTCAACTTCCAAGGCTCCTTCAGAGACTCCAAGTGCGGGTCGGCCAATCAGTTTTTTACGTCGTTTATCCCATAGAAAAATGCTTGCGCGTTCACATTGCAACAATTCCGTTGCTGTATCTGCAATGCCATGCAACAAGGCGACATCGTCTTCCAACCCTTGCCACTGTGCTGCGGCATCCATGACGGCCTTTAATTGACTGATTCGATGAATCCGTGACTCACGAAGATCGATGCAATGCAACGCAGCCGTGAGCAAATCAGCGATCCGATTCAAGCGTTGGAGGGATTGGCTGGCATCTTCGTTGTCCGTGTACTCGGCTCGAACCAACAACGCAGCTACGGAAAAAGCAGCGGTCGGCAATCCTGCGATCTCGGCGCGACCATTGGCGTTACCGGCAGTCAGCGGGGCAACGGCCCACCCTTGGGCAAGCGTGGTCTTTCCGAGGTCGAGAGTTTCGCCAATCAACAATTCCGGAATTTCCACCGGTTCTCCGACCCACACCTCGCGATCCCATTGCCCGGTCCCCTGATTGACGATGCCCCCAATGGTCTGCCCCAACGAAGACAACACGGCAGGGAACACCGAACCGAGGAACTTGGAGCGTGAAATGTCACTTTTCAGGGCATTTACGACTTCAGCAACGACTTGAATCTCGGCGTTTTCTGAAGTTTGGGGCTGGGTGCGGTCTTTCAACGGATCACTCAGACAGGAAAATGGGGAATACGGCCGCGGAGATAGCCCCTGGGATTAACCAAGGACTTCATTTTGTCATATTCAAGGGAAATAGACGACTCCAAGGGATAGTCGGTATCCTGTGCACTTGATCTGCCGTCATCCATGAAGGTACGACGGTAAATCACAAAGATACAGCGGTAAATCACGAAGGTACGACGGTAAATTTCGCCAAGCAGGAATCGTTCGATATGCAGTTCAACGGAAAAAAAGGCCTTATTCTAGGTGTGGCTAATGATCATTCGATCGCTTGGGCCATCGCAAAACAAATCATGGAAGCTGGGGGTGAATGCGGATTCACGCACCTTCCGGACCGTGAAGATGACGAACGGCAGCGGAATCGTCGGCGGGTCGCCCTGCTGACGGACAAGTACGAAAACGCCAAATTTCTTGTTCCCATGGATGCCCAAAAGGATGAGGACATTCAACGCGTATTTGAACATACCGCCGAGCAGTTCGGGAAAATAGACTTTTTACTGCACTCGATTGCCTTTGCTGACAGGAATGATTTGTCGCGAGAAACAGTCTTCACCAGCCGTGATGGCTTCAAATTGGCGATGGATGTGAGCGTCTACACCCTGATCGCCTGCACAGCCGCCGCCAAACCGATCATGAATCCGGGGGGCGCCATTGCCACGATGACCTATTTTGGCGGCGAAAAATGCGTTCCCGGCTACAACGTGATGGGAATCTGCAAGGCTGCTCTGGAAGCAACCGTGCGTTACCTGGCATACGATATGGGCCCTCAGGGAGTCCGTGTCAACGCGTTGTCGGCAGGCCCCATTCGAACTCTGGCAGGGCGTGCAGCGGGGGTCGAGGAAATGCTGACGCTGTATGAACACATGGCACCGCTAGGCCGCAATGTCAGCCACGATGAGGTCGGTCGCACAGGTGCTTTCTTGCTCGGTGACAATAGTGAAGGGGTCTCCGGGGAAATCCTTCATGTTGATGGTGGATACCATGCCATGGGCAGTCCCGGTCGTTTATTGGACAAACTGCAGAGCAAGTAAACGTAATACAACACTGCACTGGGTAATCAAGAGTGACCGTATTTCGATCGGTCACTCGAGACACTTCATTTTCTCTACTCTCCCTCAAAGGATCATCATCGATGGTACGTACTGCCAGCACCATGCTTCCGCTGGGTACTCAAGCGCCTGCATTTTCACTTCCAGACACTGATGGAAATACAGTTGAGCTCTCTGAGTTGTCAGGTAGCAAAGCTTTGCTCGTGATCTTCATGTGCAATCACTGCCCCTACGTCAAACATGTGGCAGATCAACTCAAGTCACTGTCCGATGAATACATGCCCAAAGGCTTGACAGTCGTCGCGATTAGCAGCAACGACGCTGTCAAATATCCGGAAGATTCTCTGGAGGCCATGGCAACGGAAAAATCCGAGCGGGGTTACCAGTTCGCTTATCTTTTTGATGAGTCACAAAAAGTAGCCCAGGATTATGCCGCTGCCTGCACGCCCGACTTTTATCTTTTCGACAGCGACCAGAAACTTGCTTATCGAGGACAACTCGATTCCAGCAGACCCAAGAGTGATATCCCGGTCACTGGAGAAGATCTTCGAGCAGCAATGGATGCGATCTTGAACGGTCAAACTCCCCCCGAGCATCAAACACCCTCCATTGGTTGCAATATCAAATGGAAAGAAGGGAATGAACCTCAGTACTTTAATCCACAAGGCATTGCGTGAGCGTTCCTTACCTACAGGAATTGACGCTGCAGCTCGCCATTGGTGCATCCCAACTGGATGCATCGCTGCGATCCCGGCATGCCCAATGGTTAATCGCCCAACAACGTGAAGATGGCGGGTTTGCCGGTCGTGAGGGCGAAAGCGATCCCTATTACACCGCCTTCGCACTGCGTGCGCTGTGGATTCTCGATGCTCTCGACGCACAAATTGGAAGCCGAGCAGCTCAGTTTCTAAAACAACGACTAACCCGCAAAGAATCCATCATCGACTTGATTTCCCTGATCTTTGGATCAGCGATCGTGGAACTGGCGGTGGGCGAGATCGTCATCCCGGACGACGATGTGCATTGGCGAAAAAACGTCTCTGACCTGCTCTCTACACTGCGAACCGAAGATGGAGGTTTTGCCAAAACGCCAGAAGGCAGGGCCGGCAGCACTTACCAGACCTTCCTTTCCATTCTCTGCTATCAACTGATCGACATCCCGGTCCCTGATACAGAAGGCATTGAAGCATTTCTGGAATCACAGAAGCAACTGGAAGGCGGTTATCTTGAAATCCGAGCCGCAAAACGGGCAGGAGTGAATCCCACGGCTGCCGCCATCGGAAGCCTCAAGGCACTTGGCAAACTCAAGCCTGATGAGCAACAAAACACAGCTGAATTTCTTTCTGAAATGCAGTCTGACGAGGGTGGATTCACCGCAAATACCCGAATCCCATTCGCTGATTTACTGAGTTCATTTACTGGTTTATTGACGCTAGCCGATCTGGACTCAATCGCAGAGGTGAACACAGAAGCGATCAGTCGATATGCTTTGTCCATGCAATCACCCGAAGGGGGATTCGTTGGCTTCACCCTCGATCAGACAGCTGACGTTGAATACTCATTTTATGGCCTCGCAACGCTCGCACTTTGTCAGTTATGCAGATGAACGAATCCAAAGCTGCACCTCATTTGGCAGTCTCAAGTCTCGCCAAGTCCTTTCCAGGTTCCCCTGATTCGCTGACAGTCCTGCGGGATGTCTCGTTGCAATTGTCAGCAGGCGATTCAGTTGCCATCGTTGGCCCCAGTGGGAGTGGCAAGAGCACGCTCTTGCAAATTTTAGGCACCCTCGACCATCCTGACGCAGGAACCGTCAGCATCAACGGCATCAATCCATTCGAATTGGATGAAAATGCATTGGCACAATTTCGTAACCAGCACATAGGATTTGTTTTTCAAGACCACCATCTGCTACCTCAATTGTCTGTACTGGAAAATGTACTTGTGCCAGCTTTGGCACTGGGCAAGACTTCGGCAGAGCAGATGAATCGCGCGCACACCCTGATTGAGTCAGTTGGGTTGGCTGACCGCCATGACCATCTGCCCGGTGAATTATCAGGCGGCGAGCGTGAGCGTGTTGCAATTGCAAGATCACTCTTAATGAATCCATCCTTGATTTTGGCGGACGAACCCACTGGCAATCTGGATCGCAGCACAGCCGAAATAGTCAGTGAACTTCTACTAGAACTGCAGCAAGCTTCAGGGGCTATTCTGATCGCCGTCACCCACAGTGATGCACTTGCCAGCGCAATGCATCAGAGAAAAGAATTGCTTGACGGTCAGCTGGTGTAATCAGGCAACATCTCCCAGATTCATACGTTTTCCGTACCGCCTCAGAACCTGACTTCGAAGCTCGCTCAATCCTTCTCCGCTGAGGTCAGGATCTGCGTCAATCATTGACTGGGCAACCGAGCGTGCGGCAACAAGAACGTCTTGATCACGAATCAAATCAGCGATCCGCATCGGTGGAAGACCGCTCTGTTGTCGCCCCAGCATGTCTCCTGGACCACGCAGGCGAAAATCTGCTTCAGCCAATTCAAACCCATCATCTGTTTGCTCAAAAACCTGAAGACGTTCGTTATCTTCCGGTGACGTATCGCCATCTGTGAAAACACCAACGTGACCCTCATGGCCGCCGCGAGCAATACGACCACGCAATTGATGCAACTGCGCCAATCCAAAACGCTGCGCACCGAGGATGGTCATTACAGTCGCATTGGGAATATTGATGCCAACCTCGATCACCGTGGTGCTGACCAAAACTTGAATTTGCCCTGCTGCAAACGCATTCATGATGGACTGTTTCTCTTCGGGATGCATCCGTCCATGCAATAAACCGAGTCGATAATCAGCCAAGGGACCATTACAAAGTTCTTCAAACACAGCTTCCACGGAGGCCACATCTTCCCCGGCTTCACCCTCGTTGGTGGGCATGGAAACACGCGGAGCAACGACAAATACCTGTCTTCCCTCATCGATCCGCTCACGAACAAAACCCCACCAGCGATCTTTCCATCCGTCATGAGCCAAATACGTATTCACTTTTCCCCGGCCCGGTGGTTTTTCCCGAAGCGTGCTCAACTCAACATCACCAAACAGAGTCATCGCAACTGATCTCGGAATCGGTGTCGCTGACATCACCAGATAATGGGGATCAATCCCACCACTTCGCAGCGCAACACGCTGAGCAACTCCAAACTTGTGTTGCTCATCAATCACACAAAGTCCCAGTGACTTGAAATCCATGCCTCCATAAATCAAAGCCTGGGTTCCCACTAACAGATCTGTGGTTCCTGCAGCTGCCGATTCAAGTACTTTCTGCCGCTCATTGGAAGTGAGTGAGCCACATAACAGACCGACACTCACCCGACTTTCAGACAATGTCTCCTTTAGCGTCTGATAGTGCTGCCGAGCCAGCACCTCGGTGGGCGCCATCAGTGCTGCCTGGTGTCCATTGGCAACTGCAAGCATCATTGCGTAGACAGCAACAACGGTCTTACCGCTACCAACATCGCCTTGCAACAAACGGTTCATGGGAAACTGACGTGCCATATCGCGACTGATTTCACCGATTACCGTTTTCTGATCACCTGTCAATTCAAATGGAAAACGATTCACAATTCTTGCATCAATCATTGCGTTAGCTTCCAGTGGTGGTGAATGCAAATCGGTTGTCAATTTCCGGCGTCTCATCGCCAACGCCAGTTGCATGACAAGCAATTCCTGAAACACCAAACGCATCCGGGCAGCAAGTAGATGCTGGCGAGTTGGAGGTTGATGCAAGGATTTCAGCGCGACGTCGATCTTGACAAGATCACCATCCAGATGAACACCACATTCTCGCAACTGATTGGCCGCTGCATGTCGTAGTGAATCAGGCATCACTTCCACCAATTCATCTGCCAGTCGCTCTGTCGTTTCTGCAACAACGCGTCTGACTTCTGACTGCTTGATCCCATCAGATAAAGGATAGACAGGTAGGATCCGCGGTTCAGGCACGTCCTCTGCATCATCGAGTAATGTGACCTTGGGGTGCACAAACTCCATCCTCATGCCACTCATCTTCGGCGTACCGGAAATCAAGACCCGCTGGTCTATTCCAAGTTGGTCAGAACGAAAGGGCTGGTTGAAAAATAGAGTTCGCACAACGCCTGATTCATTTTGAATCAACGCCGCAAACATGGACCGCCCTGGTCGCCTCGATACGAACTCGGCGTCCACCACTCTTCCAACCAAGGCCGCCGGCTGCCCCTCCTGCAGGGAATCCACCTTGGCACTGGGTGCCGGATATTCATAATCCCGTGGAAAGAGAAAGATTACATCCTGAGCAGTGCGAAGCCCCAAACGACCAAAACGCTGAGCACGTACCGGACCCATCCCCGGCAAATACTGCAAGGGAGTCAGAAGCGTCTGCTCTTTGTCTCCCGTCTGGTCCGTTTCACCGTTCATTTAATTTGACTCAGCCAATTCCAGATCTACCTGCCGCCACCCGCATTTACATTTGAGCAACCGCTCAAAATCAATCGACATCGCTCAACTTGATCTCTCAACGATACCGTGCTTGCCACTTAGATTCGCATTTACAGACCGCATTTACAAACCACTCATGATTGCGAACCATGGATTTCAACCGCTCAGCAACCATCCATGATGAAATCTGCCAAGGGGTAACCAAACGTCAACCCTAACCCCATTTCGACGTTCCGCCAAAACAAGCTGAGACATCCGCTCAACGATGCTTGCAGTTCGACAATCTAGCACAAAAAGCACTCGTCTTGCAGCTTTGATCGTGTCACATCCACTGCAGGATACACTCACCAAAATTCAGCACACCATGCGGGTAACGCAAAAGTCCCCATGCCGGATTTGCCAGTCATTCCTTGCTTGCAACTTCTATCAAGAGTGTCGTTTCGAGGCTCTTCTGTACGGTACTTCTGTCACATGAAGGCAATCTGACGGTATACTCGCCGGCGAGTGGGAACGAGTCCACCGCTCCCCATTAGCCTTGCCTCCCGGTACCGAACTACCATGCCTGACCAAAACTCGAATCTCCACGATGTAATTTCCCAAGGCAACGTGCCAGAAATTCACAGCAAGATCCTTGCAAGTGATTTCATTTTGATCAGCACCTCGAAAGAGGGTGAGACTGATGATGACAACATCGGAGCATTGACTGCAGAACTCGAAGAAGTCGAGGTTCTGGTCGCGTTCACGACGGAAGCAAATGCCAAGATATTTGTAGATGCGATGGCTGAGTTTTTTACGGAAGACGAATCGGTTGATGGGATCGTGGTCGACGGTGCCGCAATGCTGGATTACATGCCGGAAGGATACGGGTTATTGCTGGATGCCGAACTGGAAATCAACACTCTGATGGCGCCCAATGTGACAGCGGAAGTGCTTGCTCTGCAAACATAAATCCGGTCTGCAAATCGCCGCGCGGTCAACTGCGGACAACATGCCTACCGCAACCTGACACCTGTTTTCGGAATACTCCCTGTCAGCAAGACGATTCGACCCACA
>PKCN01000129.1 GCA_002862205.1 Planctomycetaceae bacterium
CAGGCGTTCATGTACGTCGGATCGATCGAGCAGGCAGAAGAGCAGGCTAAGAAAATGGAAGAGAAGGGCTAAGAGTCATGACACTTCGCTGTGTAGTTGTAACGCCTGAACGTACTGAACTTGACCGCGAGGCCGAGTATGTGTCGCTCCCAATGTTTGATGGGGAACTGGGCGTAATGGGTGGTCGAGCACCACTGATCGGCCGACTGGGATTTGGGACGCTTCGCCTGCAAACGGCCGCAGGCCCCGAACGCTACTACGTCGATGGCGGCTTTGCCCACATTGAGGGTGATGTCATCAACGTGTTGACGGGTCGCTCAACACCCATCGACTTGATCGATCGTGACAAGGCTCATGAGGATCTGGACAACGCATTAGCAATGTCGGGTGCGACACCCGAAGAGGCTCAAATTAAGGATACCGCTGTTCGCCGCGCACGCGGTCAACTGCGTGCCTCCAGCTGAGCCTGCCGATTGAAGAAGTGCTATCGAGTGTTCGTCAGGTCATCCCAGAACAGGTACCCCAGAACAGGTACCCCAGAACACTGTGTTTTATGCGCGAGATGGCGTGACGCCACAGCTGGTTCAAGTTGGGATGAAATCCTAATGCCTCAGTTAAGACGAGGCTTCACGATGCGCCGACAGGCAGGCATTGCCTGACGAAAAAGTGACCTCACAAACGGCGATCTTGTCGTTAACGCACCGCAGGCCGTGAGTCGTCGCGGGTCTACTTAAGCCCCAGACCGCTGGGTCGTTTGGAAAGGGCTCCACGCACCCCCAGTTGCCGTGGATCCCGGGCGACTTTATCCGTGAAGATACGGACATCATCAAGAATGGGCCTGATTCGAGCGGTGGCACTTTCAATGTTCTCAACAGAACGCCGAATTTTCCAATACATGTCTTTGTCGTCCAACAGCATACGCACCGAGCCGTCCTTGTTATTGAGCACTTTGGCAAACTGATCCACTTCAGCCAGAGTACTTTCAAGACGCGTCATCGTCCCCAGCACCTGGTTGACCAGTTGATCACCATGTGTTGCCAATGGCTCGGTAAACTGTTCAACATTTTTTATTGTCCGCTGAGCACTGTTGACTGTATCGACCGCAGCGACGCCGACTTTCTCAAACTCGTTACCGACGCGTTCAAAACTCTCAAAAGTGCGTTTGGTCGACTCGAGTGTTGACTTGGCTTCAGTCAGCACCCCCGGGAGCTCAGCCACTGACTTTTCGAGATTTTCGCGAAGAGACTTATTGCCGACGATGCTGCGAATTTCTGCCATGGCTCCATTGAATTCCCCAAGTGCCTTTACCGCCTCATCAGCGACCTGCTCAATTTTTGAATCAGTGCCACCCACGACCTTTTCCACGCCGGATGCCAATTGATTGATACTTTCGGCAGCAACAGCGATTGACGAACCAGCATTGCGAATCGCTTCAAAAGTTTCCTGCAGGTCAGACTGCATTTCGAACAGGCTTTCCGAGTTTTCACCATAGGAGATGTAATCGCCGTCGGCGTAGAGTTTGCTAAGATCTTCCGACTTGCCGAGCTCTCTCAACTCCGCAGGCTTTCCCAACACAAACTCAAGCTGCGCATCACCGGTAACAAAATTCCCGGTTCCGATCCTCGGCAGGTAGGCATAAGACATTGGCTTGTTCGAATCCATCGCAAGCGTAACGCGAACACCACCTTTATTCCCCTCGTTGTCTCCTTCGTTTTTCAATTCGATGCTTGAGACACGTCCGATTCGCACACCGTCTCGCACAACAGCTGTATTGGCACTGATGCCCTCGGCAGACTTGAAATCAACAATCAATGCATAATCACGCTGCAAAACGCTGGGAAATGCACCAAACAGGAATGTCAAAATGATGCCGATTCCGATCGCCGAAATCACCAAAACTCCAACACCAAATCGCAGTCTGTTTTCATCCATGATTCATTCTCATCAGGCTTAAACCTATCCAACTAGCCAGACAACCCGTGCGCCAACTCCGTCAATCGCTCACCAGCTTCTCCACGAACAAACTGGCGAACACGCCGATCCTCTGCATGCTCCAAAGCACTTGGTGGTCCGTCAAACAACACCTGTGATTCGTCTTCATCCAGCCGTGAACGCGGATAAAACATCAGGACGCGATCCGCAACTTTCCTGGCCGTGTGCATATCATGCGTCACCACAACACTGGTGACCGGATATCGTCGCCGAGTATCAAGGATCAATTCGTTAATCACATCACTCATGATTGGATCCAAACCGGTCGTCGGTTCATCGTAGACAACGACCTCCGGTTTCAGAATCAGCGCCCGCGCCAAGCCCACACGCTTGCGCATGCCGCCGGACAGTTCAGCTGGTCGTTTGTACGCGACGTTTTTTGGCAACCCTACTTCAGCGAGATGCTGCATTACGCTTTCCTCAACCACCGTTTCAGAAACGACTTTGCTTTGTCGAAGAGGAAAAGCAATGTTCTCGTACACTGACATGCTGTCGAATAACGCGGCATTCTGAAAAACAAAACCAAATCGACGACGCGTCTGTGTCAGTTCCGCATACCCCATGTGGTGAAGCCCTTCACCATCGAAATAGATCTCTCCCTGTGTCGGATTCACCAGACCCACAAGAGTTTTCATGAAGACTGTTTTACCGCAACCACTCTCCCCAATGATTGCTACCGTTTGACCACGAGTGATCTGAAGTTCGATATCCTGAAGAACGATCTGATCATCGAATACCACGGATACATTCCTGGCCTCAATCAGCGGTTGTTCATCACTGGTCTGCTGTGCTGCTGCAACATCTCGATTCGAATCTTCGAATGCAGTAATGTCGTCGTCAACGTCAACGTCGTTGTCAATGTCGTCTTCTTCGGCTTGTCCGGATACTTCATTCATAGGAAGGAGGTTCCGTTGGGATAGATGGTGTAGTAGATCGAATTCATGACAATGGTCAGAAACAGATCCACAGCAAGAATGAGGACGAACGAATAAACAAACGCAGTGGTTGCCGCTTTGCCAACGCCCTCGGCTCCCGGCTCACAATTAAAGCCGCGATAACAACTCACGATCGCAATGATTGAACCGAAAAATACACTCTTGAAGATACCACTGAACAAATCAAATCCGGTCACGCCATCGCGGGAATGATTTAAATAGGCAGCATGATCGATGCCCAGAATGATCACACTGTAAAAATAACCACCAACAATTCCCATGAAATCGGCCATGATGGTAAGCGATGGAATCAGCAGGATACAGGCAAGAAAACGCGGCACGACCAAATAATGAATCGGGTCTGCCCCCATCGCGGTCAAAGCATCAATCTGTTCCGTTACCCTCATCGTGCCCAACACCGCCGCCATGGCACCTCCCACCCGACCTGCCAACATTGTTGCGGCCAGCACGGGGCCAAGCTCTTTGACAAGCGTGCTGTTGATGACCGCGCCCAAACGGCTATCCAAGCCAATCGCGTGAAACTGTGCGTAGCTTTGTACTGCTAGAACCATGCCGATGAACGTGCCAGTCAGTGCAACCACTGGCAAACTCAAAGCCCCCACCTGATAAAAATTTACCAGCACCGTTCCACGACAGGGCAGACGGGTGAAGAGCCACTTCAGCATTTTCCAACTGAACAACGTCATATCGCCAATGGTGGTAATTCCATCGACGACTGCCGATCCCCACTGATTGACCCAGCGCACAAACGCAGACTCTGGTTTTGCAGAGGAGTAGAGGGAATTGGCTGAATCAGACACTCGTCCTAGATCCCAGTCGTAGGCTGTTTGAAAACACAGACACGTCTGGTTATATCGGTCAGCACGACCTTGAGGATTAGTAAAAGTGGATGGCGAGGCCAAAATGGCCGCTAGCAAAACCAAATTGTGATGACTTCAAGGGAGAACCGTTGCAAGGCAAGCATCACATATTGGCTCTCGGCTTGGCCTAAAATGTCGCCACCACGCAAAAACATGCAGTGCCCAACCACCGGTTCTGTCGGCAGCATCAATCTTTGCGGCACCTGACCGCGGTCATCATGATGAGGCCTTCCAAAGCCCCACGCCTTCGACGAATTAGGCAAATTGCAGACGCGGATCATCCAATCCAAGACGCTTCATCTTCTTGTAAAGCGTTGTCCGATTGATATCCAACGCGTCAGCGGTTGATGCACGATTCCAATTGTGCAGCCGTAGGGCTTGGAGGATGATCTCACGCTCCGGTCCCTCGAGAGCTTCACGGAGCGTCTTTCCATTGATCACCTCAGGAAGCGTTTTTGCAGGAAGTGCATTGCTCACAATCCCCGCCATTTCTGCATTACTGCCCCCACTGATTTCCGGAGGCAAGTCCTCCATTGTCAAAGCGTCGCTGCGTGACAGCAGGACCGCTCGTTCAATGACATTTTCGAGTTGCCGAACGTTACCCGGCCAGGCGTAGCTTTGCAGCGCCGACATCGCTGCGGAATCAAATCCACCAATCTGCCGGCCACAAGTTTCAGATGCTTCACGAAGAAAATGTTCAATCAACAAGGGGATATCACCCACACGCTCCCGCAGTGAAGGCAACATAATATTGACCACATTGATGCGATAGAAGAGGTCCTGACGAAAAGCACCATCAACAACGGACTTTGCCAAATCTTCGTTGGTCGCCAGAATCACTCGAGTATCGACTGATTCCGTGACGGTGCCGCCCAACGGCTCGAATTGAAATTCCTGCAAAACTCGCAGCAATTTCACCTGCATGGCAGGTGTTGCCGTGGCTATTTCATCCAAGAAGAGCGTTCCGCCATCAGCAAGTTTGAACTTACCCGCTTTGTCGTGATTAGCACCAGTGAACGCACCTGACACATGCCCAAAGAGCTCACTTTCCAACAAAGTATCTGGCAGAGCTCCGCAAGCGACCTCGACGAAAGGCCCACTTCGCCGAGTGCTTCGAGCATGGATTGCCCGGGCAATCATGCTTTTGCCAGTGCCATTTTCTCCTGTAATCAAGACTGATGCTTTGGCATCAGCAACACTGTCAACCACATCGAATATTTTCAGCATCCGGTAGTCATGACTAAGAATATTTTCGAGGCCACTTCGACGATCCAGCTGTTCCCGCAAAAGTGCATTCTCTTTTGAAATCTCACTTTGGGTCACAGCCCGCTGGATGGCGAGTGTCAATTCATCATCGATCAGAGGCTTCGTCAATAAATCATAAGCACCAGCCCGGACAGCCTGGACAGCGGTCTCTGGGGTGGCGTATCCCGTGACGACCAGCACAGATGAATCAGGATAATTCTCTCTGGTGTAGGCGATCAGCTCAAAACCATCCTCCGCTTCCAAACGGAGATCGGTGATGACAAGATCAAACTTTCCCTGCCGCAGCGCCGCTTTGGCCTGATCAAGTGTGGCAGCAGTTTCTACCTCGTGGGACATGTCCCGCAACCAGTGCGCCATTGACTCGACCAGATGGCGATCATCATCAACCAGTAGAATCGAAGCAGAATCAGGCATGGCAGGGACGTTCTAGGGTTGGCACTCAGAAGCAGTTAACTGCTCGTATTCCAGCAGTCAGTACGAATTTCGACCCGTCACAAAATAAAACGGAACTGAACTTCGTCTACGAATCTGTAGGTCACGAAATAGCCATGGTCAACAAATCACTTGCAATCCCGA
Source organism: Planctomycetaceae bacterium (assembly GCA_002862205.1). Taxonomy (GTDB): domain Bacteria; phylum Planctomycetota; class Planctomycetia; order Pirellulales; family Pirellulaceae; genus Rubripirellula. The sequence goes on from PKCN01000129.1 coordinate 5,651, forward strand.
CTGTCCAACGCAAGAAAGCACCCCTAAATTGACATTTCCCAAACCCCCAAAATAACTTGTAACCACTTGCCTGCAAACGATTTAGACAACCAAGGTCTCTTGCGAAACACGGAATCTTCTGGCACACTTCCGCTGAGTGCAGCAGCCTAGGTTGCTTAGAATCGTGTATGCTGACGCGAGAGCATCACGCTTAGCACACGGGGTACCTTCAAGATCGACTCAGGCATTCCTCCCATTTTGGAATGCAGCGACACATCGGTGTCCGAGGACGTGTTCTCGTGAATGTAAACTCTGTCTGTCCAGACAGAGATTTCAAGAGCCATGGATGCGTACAGCGGCCACTCAGTAAATTGCTGATGGGTTGTGGATCTGATGAGGTATCTTGCGTTTCAACACGCACGGGGAGGTATTAAACAGATTCAAAACAACCCGTTATGATGTGAGGGGCAGTGAGCCGTGTCTTGGAATGTACTAATCGTTGACGATCATGAGGTCGCTCGCGTCGGGGTAAGCTGGCTTCTGGATAGCCCTCCTTTTCATGTTGCCGGGTCAGTGCCTACCGCTGCCGAGGCCTTGCAATGCCTCGAAGAAAACCCCATCGATCTTGTCCTACTGGATCTTCGCCTTTCCGATGGTAGTGGTCTAAAACTGCTGGAACAGATCCGCAAGTCCTATGCAGAAGTTCCTGTTGTCGTTTTCAGCGCCTATGAAAACCCGACCTACATTGCGAGAGCTGCCGCGTTGGGTGCCGCAGACTATCTGCTGAAAAATGTTCCTTCACAAACGCTGCTCGAAACCTTGCAGCACATTGTGACTGGAAATGCTGCGGACCCAGAGAGTCTGCTGTGCCTAATTCAGAAAACGATGCAGGAAACCGTCGATGTGCGAATGTTGCCGTCTGACTTCCCATTAACTGCGCGAGAAGCTCAAGTATTGCGTCACATTGCATTGGGGCTAAGCAATAAGGAAATTGCAAAATCACTTTGCATCAGCATTGAGACTGTCAAAGAACATGTTCAGCATGTGCTCCGGAAAATCAACGCTGCAGACAGGACAGACGCTGCCGTTCGTGCCATCAAGTCCGGGATCATGGCTTGACAAGCAAGCCTGAAGAATCCCCCGTGTCCCGCACTTGAACAGCGATGGCTCTGGCCACTGACAACGGGCGTCGGAAAACGCGAGTTCAAACCGATCAGCAACCAGCTGTCAACTTGCCAGATGCCTGTTCAGATGCCTGTTCAGATGCCTGTTCAGATGCCTGTTCAGATGCGAGCTGATTGAGTGGTTGTTCGAGCAGTCGACTATTTCCATCAGGCGTCGGGCTTCTGCCATCAGGCGTCGGGCTCGAGCACTTCGCACCCAACCCACGGCTGTAGCACTTGGGGTACGGTGATACGACCGTCTGGAAGCTGGTGGTTTTCCAGAATCGCAATCATCGCTCTTCCCGTTGCGACGGCAGTCCCGTTGAGCGTGTGCACAAACTCAGTGCCCTTCTGGCCAGTTTTTTTGGACCTGACTCCTAAACGCCTTGCTTGATAGTCAGTGCAATTACTTGTACTCGTGACCTCACCCCACGCACCTCCGTCACCACGACCTGGCATCCATGCTTCGAGGTCAAACTTTCGGTAAGCTGGCCCACCAAGGTCACCGGTTGCCGTGTCGATGACGCGATAGGGGACTTCCAAAGCGTCGAAAATCTCGCATTCATAGTCCCGCATTTTCAGATGCATCTTGTCACTGGATTCTGGCGAGGTGAAGGCGAACATTTCGACCTTGGTAAATTGATGTACTCGGTAAAGACCTTTGGTAGCCCTTCCGGCAGCACCTGCTTCGGTTCGGAAACAATGGCTCAATCCACACAACAAGACAGGCAACTGATCAGCATCAAGTGTTTGTCCAGCCAGCATACCACCGAGAGTAATCTCAGCCGTACCAACGAGGTTCAGTTCAGAGTTTTCAACACTGTAGATTTGGGTTTCTGGACCACGTGGAGTAAAACCGATTCCTTTGAGGATGGATGTTAGCGCTAGATCCGGAGTTGTGATTGGTGTAAATCCTTGGTCCGCCAAAAAGCTGATGGCATAATGCTGCAGTGCCAAATCAAGTCGAACTGCGGCATTTTTGAGATAATAAAACCCAGCACCAGCAACCCTTGCGCCGGCCTCAAAATCGAACAGATCATGCTTTGCCCCCAGGGCAACGTGATCGAGAACATCAAAGTCAAAGTCGACCCGGGGAGTTTTACCAAACGAGAGTTCCTTGGCATCATCCTCGCCACCGGTCGGCACATCGGGATGAGTCATGTTTGGAATCGCGGCCTGCAAATCAACGATTGCAGCATCAAGCTGGTCACGTTCGCGTTGTACGGTTTCCTTCTGAAGCCTGAGTTCCCGTCCTTTTTCTATCAACTCATTGCGTTGATCGGCATTCTCAGCCTTGGGAATTTGCTTGCTGGTTTCGTTGGCTTGACGGTTGAGTTCTTCGGCAAGCTTCAGTTTTTCCAACCGCGCACCTTCCAGCGAAACGATCTGTTCGACGTCACAGGGGACACCACGCCGCTGACAATTCTCGCGAACTTGATCCGCGTTTTGAATGATAAATTTTCGATCGAGCATAGAGCACTTGGTGAGTTAGTTGAGTTTACCGATTTCGTCCCAAAGGATGGCTGAGGCACGAATGCCTCGATGGTAGTCATCTACCCGGAACTTTTCATTTGGACTATGAGCGTTGTCATCTGACAAGCCCCAACCCAGTAACAGACAATCACATCCGAGCACTTCTTGGAAGCGGGTGACAATGGGAATGGATCCCCCTTCGCGGATCAGCACTGGCAAAACACCAAAGGCTGACTCAATTGCCCGATTTGCGGCATGGACAAAACGACTATCGGTTGCAGCCAGCATTCCAGGTGCGCCATGGTCAGCCTCCAAATTCCATCGGACTCCGGGAGGACAATGATTCTCAAGGTGCTGCCGAACGGCCGAAGTGACTTCCTTGGGATCCTGATCCGGGACGAGTCGAAAACTGAATTTCGCCTTCGCGGAAGCGGGAATGATTGTCTTAACCCCTTCACCCTGATGCCCTGAGGTCAGACCGTTGACATCGAAGGTGGGACGAGCCCAGCGTCGTTCATCCGTGGTATAGCCTTTTTCTCCAAACAGTTGCTCAACACCAATAGCGGACGCAAATTCGGGATCATTCTGCGGCAACCCAGCCCACTGTTCCCGCTCATCGGTATGCAATTCTCGCACCTTGTCGTAGTAGCCTGGAAGCTGAACACGTCCGTGCTCATCGACCATGCTCCCAAGCAACTGGCACAGGGCAATGGCCGGGTTCATCACGGCACCTCCAAACGATCCACTATGAAGATCCTGACTCGGTCCATCGATGGTGAGTTCGTAGGTGGCAATCCCCCGCAAGCCGTAGGTGATGGCGGGTTGCCCGTCTGCGTATTGGCCACTGTCGCTGATCACAACGCAGTCGCAGGCAAGTTTCTCCCCCAATTCAGGCAACATACGCTCCAAATTCTCGCTCCCCACCTCTTCCTCGCCTTCGATCAGAAACTTGACCTGCAGTGGCAAAGGCTGCCCGCTGGCAAGCCAATCGCAGACACTTTGGACATGGGTAAGAACCTGCCCTTTATCATCGGTGGCACCACGAGCATACAAATTCCCATCACGAAGCGTTGGCTCAAACGGTCCATTGACCCATTCATCCAGCGGTTCAACTGGCTGCACGTCATAGTGTCCATAAACCAGAACCACAGGCGCACCGTCAATTCTTGGTGACTCCGCATAAACCATCGGGTGACCCTCAGTTGGCAGAATTTCGACCGATAGTCCGGCACATTCCAGCTTGTCTGCCACCCACGTTGCTGCCTGTTTTACCTCGCTAACACGGGAACTATCGCTACTAACGCTTGGAATCCGCAGCCATTGGATCAGTTCCTCCAAGTGCCGAGGAGCGGAGTCTGCCAGTTGAGCCAGTAAATCATTGGAAGCGGTCATTACAATAAAGCCTTGACGTTTTATTCAATTCGGGACTGCCGATGAGCATCGGTTCGCGCTACAATATACGCAGTTAGCTGCGGGGGAGAATCACCAGTCTTTTCCCAGCGATCTATCTGGTTGAAACGTAAGGAGCATGATCTGCGATGGCTGATCAGCAAACAGCGGTGGCCGATCCTGAAATCGGCACTGAAAAACAACAAAAAAAACGCCCCAAGAAGCAACCCCGCTTTCATGTCATTTTGTGGGATGATTCCGACCACAGTTACGACTACGTCGTTTTGATGATGAAACAGATCTTTCGGCACCCCATTGAGGCAGGATTTCAGATCGCCAAGGAGGTTGATTCCGGTGGGCGGGCAATATGTCTGACAACAACGCTCGAGCATGCCGAACTCAAGCGGGAGCAGATCCATTCCTTTGGAAAAGATGACCTGATTGCTCGATGCAAGGGCAGTATGTCGGCAACTATCGAGCCCGTTCACGAGTGATTTCGGCCGCATGACTGCTAAACTTCGCGTTGCGACTCTGGGTTGCAAAGTCAATCAGTATGAGACCGAGTTGGTCCGACAAGGACTGCAGCGTGTCGGCTACACCGACTGCGAAACCTCAGAAACGGCTGACGTTTGCATCGTCAACACCTGCACGGTGACCTCCGAGGGCGATGCCAAGAGCCGTCAAGTGGTTCGAAGACTCAATCGCCAGAATCCAGACGCCAAAATTGTTGTCATGGGTTGCTACGCGACGCGGGCACCGCAAGAGGTTGCCGAACTGCCAGGTGTAGCCGAAGTCGTAACTGATAAACGCGAACTACCGGATCTGATGTCACGCTTTGGCGTCATCGACGTCCCCACAGGACTTGATGGATTCTCCGGCCGGCACCGGGCGTATGTGAAGGTTCAAGATGGCTGCCTGCTTCGTTGCAGTTACTGCATCATTCCTCATGTCCGACCGAAATTGACAAGCCGTCCCCATCAACACATCATCGATGAGGTGAGTCGCCTGACGGAAGCTGGGCATCGTGAAGTGGTCCTGACCGGGATCCATCTCGGGCATTACGGCGTCGATTGGAACCGTAACAAACCGAAAGAAGAATGGATTCGTCTGGCACATTTACTGCGTGATCTGTGCGAGTTGCCAGGTAATTTCCGAATCAGGCTCAGCAGCATTGAGGCCACCGAGGTTACCCGTGAGCTGATTTCTGTGATGCGTGATCACGCCCACCGAATTGTGCCCCATCTTCACCTGTGTCTGCAAAGCGGCAGCGATTCTGTGCTAAGACGCATGAGACGGCGATGGGGAACAAGAATGTTTCTCAATCGCTGCCAACTACTCAGGGAAGCATTGGACAAACCGGCGATCACCACTGACATAATCGCGGGATTCCCAGGCGAAACCGAAGAAGAATTTGATCAAACGCTGATGACTTGCCGGGAGGCAGGCTTCTCAAAGATCCATGCCTTCCCATTCAGCCCGCGACGCGGAACTCCGGCGGCAGAAATGCCCGACCAGATTGCCAAACAGGTTAGGAGCCAGCGCGTCAAACGTCTGACGAATCTGGAAACGGAACTTCGTACCGAATATTACCAACAGCTGGTCGGCTCAAAACTGGAACTTCTGGTGGAATCATCGAAAGATCTGGTTGTCATGAATGAGGCTCAGATGCGGGTTAACGATCCAACCGGGAATCTGGCAGGCACTCCAACCGATCAACTGCTACGTGGCACGACCTGTCGCTATGCTCCCGGCGAATTGATCATGCCAAAGGGAAAAGGCGGAGAAACCGGTTTGTCAGCCGTGGGAGACTTGCTTCCTGTCCGCATCACCGATGCTACCCATGAAAAACTGATACTCAGTCTGATGCAGTAGCCCCACGGTTCGTATGGACCGTAGCCGCTTTGCTCAATTCGCAAAACAGAACTACTCTTTCTGCCCATTCGTTCGCATCTTTGCTCGGGCCCTTGTGAGTACCGGTCCAATGCTGTTCTCGGCAAGACCGGTTACACGACTGATCTCCTGGTAGGACTTCCCTTCCAGATGATACAGGCGAACGACGGTTGCTTCTCGTTCATCAAGCTGAGACAGCAGTTTGTGAACTTCTTCCGCATTTTCGATCCGTTTGAGAACGTCATCTTCAACCACAGGTGGAACGGCGGCGGCCAACTGATTCTTTGCCGTGTTCAATCTGCGGATGATGACGCGACGCGAAATCACGGTCAAATAGGTAGCCAGGGAGCAATTGCGACGGAATTTACGGAGGACCGAAAAATCGTCAGCAACCAACACAAGAAAGACTTCGGCCACGAGGTCATCGCGAGTCGCTTGATCCAACCTGATACCACGCGACTCAGCCACGTGGTTTGCGACGTGGATGACCAACCCGAGAAACCGGTCCACGAAATTCTGCCAAGCTCGAGGGGCCCGGTCGAGACAGCACTGTAAAAGCTCGCGATCGAAAGCGGAAAGACTCACGCCAAAATTGCCAATGATTGGAATTGAAAGGCTGCGAGAAACTCAGCCGAATGAACACCGTTCTGAGGGAACCAATCATCGCTGCTAACCAATGCAAAACGCATTTGCTCCGCAGCGAAAGCTGGCTACCCCGCCTACCTCATAGTAGGTACGCGAGGTGAGGATCGCAACCATTCGGCGTTACGAAGGCTAAATCCCCCCATCTGGTGATGGTGAACTTTTAGTCTCTGAGGCCAAACAACTTTTGCCAACAGGTCTTTCGTGACGTAGAGTTTTGACGAGTTATATCTCCGCCTCTTTAGCAACGCGACTCAACCGTTATGACGGACATAATCCCTACAGATTCCGAAATCAGCAGCGAAATCGAGGACGAATCCTCCATCGAGACGGTGGAGATAGGGCAACATCGCGTGGGTCGTTTGCTGGCTGGATTACAGGATTCAGCGCCATCGGCTTCCGAACCCAAAAACACGGCCGAGAGGTTCGAAAATGAACTGGCGGTTGTCCGCCTCGGAATGGCGGCTTCGCTTTTTTATGCATTGCGGACTAAACATGCTCCCACCGCAGCGCATTGCCTGAGAGTTGCCATCAGTTGCTCTGCTTGGGCCGAGCGGATGGGTTTGGATGACGCGGCACGGGATCGTGTCGAAGTGGCGGCCTTGCTACATGACATCGGAAAAATTGGCATTCCTGACCGGATTCTCAGAAAGCCTGGGAAGCTGACCGTCGATGAGCAATTGATCATGGACACATCCGTGCAGCACGGCTTGGGAATTTTGCGAGGTTGTACATCTGATGCGGCGCTGCTTGAGATTTTTGCTCAAGCCAATAGCTGGTACGAGGGCCGCCGCGACAGCGATGGCCGGTCGGGTACAGCACTGCCATTGGGCTCTCGCATGCTCAGCATTGCTGACGCCTTCGATTCCATGACCACAGACTCGGTGTATCGCAGGGCGATGAGTCGGGAACGTGCCATCCAGCAGTTGATTGATGGCAGCTTCAAGCAATTTGATCCGGAATTGGCCCTCGACTTCAACCACATGCTCGAGGACCGCCCGGAAATGTTGCAGGGCGCAATCTTAAATCGCTGGCTCCAACATTTGCAGCGTGACAACAGCAATTCATTCTGGTTCGCCAATCCCATCAACGACGAGTTGGAGACACAGCAGGGTGACCAACTCTTTTACAAGGAATTGGTTTTCCACCTACATGATGCTGTCGTCTTCACTGACAGCGTAGGAACGATTGGACAGTGGAACCGGATGATGGAGCAACTCACATCCATCAGCGCCAGTTCCATCATTGGCCAGACATGGAGCAACGAGTGCATTCGCCTTCGTGAGCAGGATAAATCACGTCGAGAGGATGGCAGTCTGGTCGAAGAATGCCTCAGTAGCGGTCAGGTGGTGACACGCCCCATGCTGGTAGAGCGTCCGGGGGCTGAACCCATCCCTGTTCATGTACAAGCCATGCCTATCACCGGGCCCAACCCGGGATTCTATGGAACAGTACTGATTTTCCGCGATTTGTCGGATCAGGCCAATCTGGAAGAGAAGGTAGAATCCCTGCACCAACAAACCACCACTGATGTGCTCACAGGTGTGTCAAACCGATCACACTTCAACACGGTGATTGAAGATCTGACCGCAAAAGCCTCCAAAGGTGGCCCGAGCTTCAGTTTAATCATCTGTGACATTGATCATTTCAAACGCGTCAACGATGTACATGGCCACCCTGCGGGTGACGAAGCCTTGATCAGCTTCGCTTCAGTGCTCAGCGTGAACAGCAGAGACGGTGATCTGGTCGCAAGGTATGGTGGTGAGGAGTTTCTTTTATTGACAGCCAACTGCGACAACGCCACCGCAGCCGGTCGGGCGGAGAGCATCCGCCAAGCGGTCGAGAACACTTCGATTGCCAGTTTGGGAGGTGATTGCGTTACTGCCAGCTTTGGCGTCACGGAATTCCAGTCGGGCGATACCCACGAAACGGTTCTGGCAAGAGCTGACCGAGCTCTGCTCAAAGCCAAAGACAACGGCCGAAACAGGGTCATCCAGCTCGGCTCTGGCAGTGTCGCGATTCCACGACAATCAGCTCCCAAGCGAGGCTGGAAAGGGTGGTTTGAATCTCAGATTAGTTCAGGTGAAAATGAGTTCGATGTGGTGACTCGTGTTCCCATTGATTTGGCGATCGAAAAGTTGCGAGGTTTCATAGCGGATCATCAAGCTGAAATCATAAGGGTCGAAGAAAATCACGTTTCCCTGCGTTTGAATGCCATTTCCCAACAAGCAGGCCGGCGGCGGGCTGACCAGCAAATTTCGCTACGGGTAGAAATGACCCTGAGTGAGGCTGCAGTTGAGAACGCCACAGCGCTGACCCCCAGCAAAACAAACGTGCACATCTCACTGCAGCCAATCCGCAATCGGGATCGCCGAAATGCGGGCTTGAAAACCTGCTACGAACAGGTTCAGGAGAGTTTAAAAAGCTACCTGATGGGTGAGATTCTTGACAACACAGCGGGTTAACCACTTGCGATCGCTAGCCGTCCCGCTATCGTTCTGTGAAAGGTTTTCATTCTGCCCCGCCTACGGAGTTGTCCAAAGTTATGGCTTTCACACTACCTTCCTTGGCGTACGCCTACGATGCGCTTGAGCCACATATTGATGCAAGAACGATGGAGATCCATCACACGAAACATCATCAGGCGTACATCAACAAGGTGAACGACGCAATTGCTGGCACGGATCTGGATGGCAAGTCCATCGAAGATCTGGTTTCCAACCTCGCCAGCGTACCAGCAGATAAACTCGGTGCTGTCCGCAACAATGGCGGTGGCCACGCAAATCATTCTCTCTTCTGGACCGTCATGGGGCCTGGAAAGGGAGGTTCGCCATCGGGTGAACTCGCCGCCGCAATTGATAGTGCCTTCGGCTCACTCGATGCCATGAAAGAACAGTTCTCCGCTGCCGCAGCAACACGCTTCGGAAGTGGCTGGGCTTGGTTGTACGTGGACTCCGGGTCGCTCAAAGTAGGCAGCACCGCCAATCAGGACAGTCCCCTGATGGGAGCCGAAACGGCTGGTATCGGTGGAACACCGCTGCTCGGATTGGACGTCTGGGAACATGCTTATTACCTGAACTACCAAAACCGACGTCCCGACTACGTTTCAGCCTTCTGGAACGTTGTCGACTGGGACGCAGTCGCTACACGCCTTGCTGCAGCGTAAACGACTTGATCAACTCGATAATTGCTCAAAGGGAGTTTCCGGATACTGACCGGGAACTCCCTTTTTCATTCCATGCCCCCCTCTCCAGCCTCGTGATCAGCTAGACTCAGGATTCCATTGGAGCCGGAAGTCCAGTCGCTTTCAGCCAATCAACTGCCCACCAACGCGAGCGTGTAATGCCAAAAGCAAATCCCCTAACCACTCGTCGCGGTTTCCTCACCCAAGCTGCTGCCGTCTCAGCAGCAGCGACGATTCCGAAAACATCATTCGCGAGCCCCAACGACCGATTGAAAGTTGCATTCATCGGGACAGGAGGGCGCGGAGGCAGCAATCTGCAAACCATCGCTGGAACCCAAACCGTTGATGTTGTGGGACTTTGTGATGTCGACAACCGATTCTTGACGAATGCCGGAAACAAGTTTCCAGGGGCCAAACAGTTTCAGGACTTCCGAAAACTCTACGACACCATCGGTAATGAAATTGATGCAGTTGTCGTCAGTACGCCGGAACATACACACGCCTACGCAGCTATGCCAGCTCTACAACTTGGCAAACATGTCTACTGTGAAAAACCACTGGCCTACAACATTGACGAAACCCGCCGACTCACAGAAGCTGCAAACAGAGCAGGTGTCGTCACCCAGATGGGCACGCAAATCCATGCCTCAAAAAACTACCACCGTGTGGTGGAACTCATTCAAAGCAACGCCATTGGCGATGTGAGTGAAGTCCATGTTTGGGTCTCAAGAGCGTGGGGACTTCAGAGCCAGGAAGCTGCGAAAAAAAATCGTGACATCTCTGCTGCTTCGAATAGACCCAAGGAAACGAGCAAGCCACCTGCTTACCTGAATTGGGATCTATGGTTAGGACCGGCACCCTATCGACCTTTTCATCAAGTCTATTTCCCCGGCCCCAAATGGTACCGTTGGTGGGACTTCGGTAATGGCACCATGTCTGATCTGGGCAGCCACTGGAATGATCTGCCTTTTTGGGCTTTGCGACTCGATGCCCCTCGCACGGTAGAGGCAAGCGGGCCACCACCGCATCCAGAAATTGCCCCAGCTTCCATGACCGCCGTGTACGAATATGAGGCACGGGATATCCCTGATGTTGGCAAACTTCCACCCGTCACCATGACGTGGTACCAAGGAACACACAAACCGGAAATCTGGAAGCAGCGTGGCATTCCGCAGTGGGGCAGTGGTGTCTTATTCGTTGGATCAAAAGGAATGCTGCTCTCAGATTACCGCAAACACCTCCTTCTCCCCGAAAACGACTTCCAGGAATTCACGCCGCCCGAACCATTTCTGCCAGTCCCAACAGGACACCACCAGCAGTGGCTTGATGCATGCCGAGGTGATGCAGTCACAGGCAGTCCCTTTAGCTACGCAGGCCCACTCACGGAAGCCAATCATCTGGGCAATGTTGCCTATCGGCTGGGCAAAAAAGTCGTTTGGGACAAGCAAGCCATGGAATGCATTGGATGCCCCGAGGCACAGCCATTGCTGAAGCGTGAACCTCGAAGTGGTTGGTCACTGGGCTAGGAAAGAAAACTCAACACACCAGCCAAGATCGTTGTGTCAAAGCTGATCAACTGAGAAGAATTTCCTGATCAGCTAAAGCTTGACGATCTGTTGACCGATAACTCAAACGGGGTGGAGGATTCACGCGTCTACCCTTGCGCTGGCAATTCCGTGAAACTCAATCTTCTGGGTTCTATCCCAATCCCCCTGCTCGTTTTGCTCACCAGCCTGGGATGCTCTCTTTTCCCGGTCACGCGTCAGCGGGAAAAGATCCACAACCCCTTTCCACAAGTACGGCTTGTTGCTGTTCTGCCGTTCTACAACCAGAGCGAGAATCCGACAGTTGATACAGAATTGGTGGCTGAAAAGTACTACGCGGCTTTGCAAGCAATCCCGGGTTTTGAGGTGTTACCGGTCGGTGTCACCAAAACCCAATGGATGATCTACAGCCAACAACACGGTGAACCTGTCAGTGGTGAGGACTTCCAGAAACTGGCTGAGTCCATGGGCGTTGAAGCCCTTGTGGTAGGCTCAGTCACCGACTTTGATGCTTACTATCCGCCAAGGATGGCAATGACCGTCCACTGGTATGCCGCCAACGAGGGATTTCACCCTATCCCAAATGGCTATGGCCTGCCTTGGGGTACTCAACAGGAGAATGACATCCCAGCGCGGATCGTTCAGGACACACAGTTCGACTTGGCACGTAGTCAACTTGCAACGCAAACCCCGATCCGTGAAGAGTCGCGTCAGGCAAACTGGCAGCCCGGGTCACACTGGCAGCCCGGGTCACACAGCATGCCTGTCGAAACTGACCCACACGAGATAGTGACGGCATCGGGCGAAATGGACACATTGCCCGCAAACCCCAGGTCAACATCAGGCTCGGAGCCTCATGCCGAAACTCTGCCAGCCCCTCTACCACAAGGCAACTTTGCGGCAATGAATGGGATCGGCCCGCTGCTGCCCGAGCATTGGCCAAATCCAGCGGACTTGATTCCAGACCCACCGTCACCAGAACGTCCCCAGATGATCACCAATCACGAACCGATTTTGAACCACACCAGGATCTATCGCGGGGATGATCTTTATTTCACCGAAAGGCTCTCAAACTACATTGAGTCTTCAGATGATGCACGTCCGGCAAGCTGGCAGGGTTACTTAAAGCGTAGCGATGATTTCATTCATTTCTGTTGTCACCTGCACATTACAGAAATGCTTGAATCTCGGGGTGGAAGAGCGGAAAGCGATCTCATCTTCAGGTGGCCCTTGAGCCGATATTGAGCCGTGGCAGGCTGAAAAAACCTGCGAGATCTACCGCTCAACGCTTCGGGACAGCCGCCAACATGGATAAAGAAGTCAACGTACTTGCGTTGGTCAAAGGGGAAGAGAAATTCATCTTCCTTTTCGATGACGAAAACCGGGACGAAACTCTCCGACAGCTGGCTCGCTTTGCAGCCGATCCCGAATTGGATTTCAGCTGGTACGACGCTGCGATGCTCAGTCGCAAGATTCGAGATGCGGTACCAAGCGATGATGATTTGCTTGCAAGTCAGGAATTTGACAGCTTGTCCATGGATGACTTTCATTGATTCATGCGTAGCGGAATTGCACAGTTTCTTCGATACCTCGCCACCGAGCGCAATGCGTCGGACCTGACGATCAAAGCGTATCGAGAGGATCTGTTTGGGCTGATTGAGTGGCTGGAAACCACCTATGGCACCATTCCTCGGCCCGACGCTCTTTCGCCTCAGGAGTTGCGATCTTATCAAGCGGCTCTTCAAGAAGCAGGATACGCTCGCACCACGATAGCACGAAAACTCGCATCTCTGCGGAGCTTTTACCGGTTCGCGATACGACAAGGGATTGCGACTGAGAATCCAGCCAAGCCACTCCGTAATCCGAGGCAACAACGCAAGTTACCTCTTGTTCTATCAACTGCTGAAATTGGTCGCCTGCTCTCCGCCCCACCGGCCAACGAAACCGCAGGGCTACGCGATCGAGCGATCCTTGAAACCATGTATTCAGCGGGGCTGCGAGTCAGTGAACTCGTTGCCTTGCGAGATGGTGATCTGGATGAATCAGAGCAAATTGTTCGTGTTCGCGGGAAGGGTAGAAAAGAACGCATCAGCCCCCTTGGTTCTTACGCCATCAAAGCCATCAAAAGGTATCGTCAGCAACGAACACGGCACCCACAAACCGAGTCTTTGGGGCGACATGCGTCTGTATTCGTCAATCGCTTCGGGCGTATTCTGACAACCCGAAGCGTGGGACGCATGTTGGAAAAGCACATCACCACCGTGGGACTTGATTCACGCATCAGTCCACACTCCCTGCGACACAGTTTCGCAACTCATCTACTGGATCGGGGCGCCGACATCCGAAGCGTGCAGGAGTTGCTAGGTCACAAGAGCCTCGCGACGACACAAATCTACACGCATGTCAGTACTGCGAATCTACGACAGGTTTACGAGCTTGCCCATCCCCGAGCCCGTTAGCCCCGTAGTTAGCCCCCGTAGTACCTGCGAGCCAACTGCTCAGCAGGAACTCCCCGGGAGTAGGAGAGCTGAATCAGCCAATTCGTTACAGTTTGCCGCAGCACACCACGTTTTTCCCACCTTCGGGCGCTAATCGTCAGCGGTCCTTGCAAGAGCATTGGTTTTTCAATTTCACGAAGTCGCTGGGAAATCTCGACATCTTCCATGAGAGGAATTTCTGCGAACCCCCCAAGTTTTTCAAACAGGGATCGCCGCACAAAAATCCCTTGATCACCAAATGGCACTCCTCGCCATTGCACACGCCACTGATTTCCCCACTCGAGCAAACGGTAGATCTTTCTCGGTGAATCAATCCGTTGCCGAAAGGCACCCCAAGCTACCTTCTCATGGTCGCAAAGCTGTTCCAAAGCATGATCAGACAACTCGTTGTCTGCGTGCAGAAATAAAACAAACTCATTCTCTGCCAACTGAGCTCCCGAGTTCATTTGCACACCACGCCCGGGCAATGATTGGACAATCCTAGAAACTCCTGCTTCCCTGGCTATTTCCAAAGTCCGGTCCCTGCTACCACCATCAGAGACAATGATTTCGGTAGCCCCGGCAGCCACTGCCGACAGCACGGATTTTTCGATTACCTGTTCTTCGTTCAGTGTCGGAATGACGACTGTAATTTCAGCAGGCGTCATAACAAGTGGGATTCGCGATAGCGAGTGAAAGCAATGGGGGCCACAACAATCAGCGGCAGCCAGGCAGCCATTGCAGGCGAGAGCCAGATCCCATTCGAACCCAGCGTATTACCAAGTGTCTTCACAGCGAAGAACGCTAACACCATGAACATCGCCGCTCCAATCATGAAAAACAGTGCGCGTTCATGACGATTGATAACAATGGGCAACCCCAGCAGGATCAAACCAAAATCGAGAGGAACACGCACGATTCTCTCATGCAGCAGAACCTGCAAATCAAGCGAGTTATAGATACCGGGGTTACGCACGCGGCGAATCAGATCGGCAACCGATGTCCGCTCTTTGGCCTCTTTACTGGCCCTTAACAGTTCTGGATGAACCGCCGTCACGAAAAAACACTGACCTGGTAGCAGCCATGGACAATCTCTGGATGTCAACAGAATCATCCGGTCCTCCAAGCCCACCGAGCCCAACTGATCAATGGCCTCAGGAAATTCTACCCCGTTGAGCAAGTAGCCAGCCTGATGATTCTTATCAGCCTCCATCCACTGAGCAGTCTTCGCAACCAACAGTTCACCAAAACCGGAGTAATCACCATCAAGCCGAAAACTTGGCTCATGAATCAAACTCGCTTTTACATTGATCCCACTGCCATCGATGAACACTCGATTCATGTAATCCATCTGTTGTGAAATAGGCTCCGAACCATCAGCAAGTAAATTCTTTGCTTTGAAAGAAAGTGAATTGCGATAATTTGGCAGAACCAACTCGCGATTGGCTAATTGCACAAGAATGATGGCCAAACTGGCATAAACAATCGGTTGAAAAATCCGACCGTGCGATATCCCAGCAGACAAAATCGCTGTAAGTTCACCAGTACGTCGCAACCAACCTACGGTAAACAAAAATGCCATCAACGTAATGATCGCGCCTGTCATATCAAACAACAGCAGCATGTAAGGTCCGTAACAACTCGCAACAACCGCCAACAGACTGCCTTGCTGCTGGCCCTGTCGCAACAAATCTTCCATATGCGAAAAGGCATGGAACACCACAAAGATACCTGCGATTGAGCAGAAACAAATCAGCGTCGTCCTGAGAAATAGAACGAGGATGTAACGGTCAATCTTGGTCACAGGATGCGTTGTTCTTTGTCGTGGCTGCAAAATGGGTTCTCACTGAATATCGGCAATTGAACCTCGCTGAGGCAATACCGTTGCTCAATCAGCAAACTCCTCCACCCCCAAATG
>PKCN01000128.1 GCA_002862205.1 Planctomycetaceae bacterium
GATCGCTGGAAAAAGCCATTTCAGGCAGATGAATGCAACAATCGTGGCGATTAAGATTCCACCCACGGCGCCCTCACGTGTCTTGCCGGGGCTGAGTCTGGGGATGAGTTTGTGTTTGCCAAACGTTTTACCGCTGAAATAGGCCCCTGCGTCGGTCGATTTGGTCACGGCAATCATGGTCAGGATCGCTGCCAAACCCCAATTGCCATCTCCCAAAGACCTGAGCGAAACCAATAATGCCATCGGTAAGCCGACATACACCGACACAAATACTCCACTGCAGGTCCGTTCAATCGCACCCGCTGGACCTTTGCCGTATTCCATCATCTCCGCGAGCAGTAGCACAAAGACGGACGTCACCATCGCAATGGAAATCCAGCCCAGTTTGCCAACAGGACAGTTGGGTGGGTATTCCGAACCAAACAGCGGCCACAGCATCGGCAGGCAAGCCGAAAGGGTGATCGTTGCCGTTGCCAAAAGAGTGATACCCCGGCGGATGGGGCGACCACTCTTGGACAGCAAACCGGAAATGTCCCACGCCGTGCCTAGCGAGAAGAACAGCAGCAGAGGCAGAAGCCAAATTCCCTCCACACCAACGGGAGACATGTTGGCATCCAGATACAGCAGGAGAGCTGTGATGGAAATGAGCACGGCTGATGTTTTCAATCGATCGATTAACAAGTTACACGTGCCCTTGTGTCTTGAAAGTTAAGGTCTTGAACTTGAATGGTGTGCCCTGCCCTCTGCTTGGCCGATCTGCACCCCCAACGATTTTTTCAGACCTGCAGTGATGTTCAACCCCGTAATTTGATTGCGAGTCAAATGTGGTTCGTGTTCGCCTGTTGCATGATTTTTCCACGCTTGTGCTGGCAATCTGTTTGCCCTGTTGGTTATCACTCATTGACATTCAGACCTCCGAATCGCCGCTGACGCGAATTGAATTCGCAAATCGCGTTCAGAAAATCCTCGCGTGTGAATTCGGGCCAGCATTTTTCGGTGATCCAAATCTCTGAGTAACTGATTTGCCACAGCAGGAAATTGCTGACTCGCATGTCACCACCCGTCCGGATCATCAAGTCGACTTCGGGCAACTTGGCGGTATAGAGCCTGCGGCTGATGGCATCTTCGTCAACTTCATCCAGATCCAGCTTTCCTGTAGCAACCTCTCTGGCAATATCCCGCGTGACTTTTGTGATTTCATCACGACCGCCGTAATCAATCGCCAGTACAAGTTCAGTGCCGGGATTCTGGGCTGACATCTCCAGCGTTTTGTCCATCTCTTTGAGGACATTTTCTGGCAGTCTGTCTCGGCGTCCAATCACACTGAGTCGCAGACCCTGATCCATGATCGTGCGGCGTTCTTCGACCAGGTACTGTTCCAGCAGGTGCATCAGGAAGTCGAGTTCGGCTTGTGGGCGTTTCCAGTTTTCACTCGACAAGCAATAGAGTGTGATGGCCTCGATTCCAAGCTCAGTGGCTGTTTCGCTGATCACACGCACCGTATTGACACCGCGTCGATGGCCTTCGATTCGGGGCAAACCCTGACCTTGGGCCCAGCGACCATTTCCGTCCATGATGATCGCGATGTGTTTGGGGCGATCATCGGCAGGGACCTCTGCTAATTCGTCTGTTTCGCAAGCATTTGGGACCTGGTCGGTCATCTTTCAGACAATGGGCTGGAGTGCTAATTCGGTTGCCGCTTGGGTGAAGATGGTTTGAGCACGATCGGGCCCAACTGAGAGAATTCCGACAGGAATTCCGACCAATTCTTCAATTCGTTTGACGTATGCCAGCGCGCCGGCCGGAAATTCATCTTCGCGGCGAACGTCATCGACAGGCTCTTTCCAGCCAGGAATCGTTTCATAAATCGGTTTGCAACGCCGCAATTCTTCGGCGTGGCTCGGAACCGTCTCGATCCGCTTGCCATCGAGTTCGTAAGCGACGCAAACTTTCAATTCATCCAGATGGCTGAGCACATCCATCATCATCAACGCCAAACGGGTCACACCGCTCAGACGCGATGTGTAACGAACAGCAACGGCATCGAACCAGCCACATCGGCGTGGTCTTCCAGTCGTGGTTCCAAATTCGTTTCCGAGTTGGCGGATTCGCTCACCAATTTCATCATCAAGTTCGGTTGGGAATGGCCCACCACCCACACGAGTGCTGTAAGCCTTGCATACGCCTAGCACTTGATGAATCCAGCGGGGGGGAACTCCTGCACCTGCACACACACCAACACCGCTACTGTTACTGCTGGTTACAAAGGGGAAAGTTCCGTGATCAATATCCAGTAACGCTCCTTGGGCACCTTCGAACAGAATACGTTTGTCGGCCTCGCAAGCATCCAGAAGGTAATCCGTTGTATCACCGATCATGCCATCAAGCTCTTCAGCCCACGACGCAGCCATGGCTACCACTTTCTCTGGTGCGATGGTATCGAGGTCTTCCTTGGGGGCTCCCATGCTTTGCAGCAGTTTGACTTTCTGTTCGGCGACGACGGCAATCCGATCATCGCGGGTCGCCTGCACCAGGTCCGCCATGCGGATGGCGTGGGTTCGACCAACCTTGTCGCGGTAGCAGGGCCCGATGCCCCGATTGGTGGTGCCAATCGACTCACCACGTACTGCGGTGGCATTGATGAATTTGTCCTCCGCCATGTGCCATGGCATTACCAAATGGGCGCGTTCGCTAATGCGGAGGTTGTCACGACAAATCACCCCGCGTTTGGCCAGACCATCGATTTCATCCAGCATGGTTGATGGATTGATCACGACACCGGGGGTAATCAGGTTCCTCACCTCTGGGTGCAGGATTCCACTGGGAATATGGTGCAGTTTGTACGTCTCATCGCCAGCCACGACCGTATGTCCGGCATTCGCTCCCCCTTGGTAACGAACCACCAGATCAAACTGTGGCGCCAGCAAGTCGACGAGCTTCCCTTTTGCCTCATCGCCCCACTGAAGACCAATTACACAGGTTCCAGACACCGCAAAACTCCGGGTTTTCAATTCTTAATGCCGCGCGATCTTCCGCGGCGCAAACGGAAAAGCGTAAGCCCGAGTCACGAAACTGGCAATGACCAAGGCCCAAGAATGCTGACTCACCAGTCCAACAGGGCAGGCTCTTGGCCCTCAGGATCGGATCAGGACCCCGATGCCTGCCAGATTGCCTCGTCAGCCTGCTTGATCAGAGGGTCAAACTGGGGGATTTCTACGGCATTGTTGCCCTGCTCATGCTTGCGAAAAAGATACAGGTAGGTTTCGTTCTGAGGCCGGTAACGATGGAAGAAAAGCTGGTTTTTTTGGTTGATCAGCCGTTTCAAGGCGGTCTTGTCCGCTTCGCTTGCCGGTTGGCGATCGCCCACCAATGCCTTGGCAACCTCCCCCGCATAGGCAGCGTATCCGGCCGCATTGGGTAACAAACGGTCTTGGGTAAGCTGATCCGCTGAGGGCACCCATTGAATGGAAACCACAGGGATCTCACGCTCTTTGCCGACTCGTTGAATGATCGAGCGAGATTCACTGAGCCATTGATCGTAACCCGTGACTTTGTAGCCCGGCATGGCGACAGGCGTTAACAGAATGAGCCGCTTTTTCTGTTTCAACAGCTCATCTGCCAGTCTTGCCAGTCCGGGGCCAAACCGTTCAACGGCAGGTTTGCCATCGGATGCTTCGGCAAATCCATAGACCATCAAAACCACGTTGGCGTTGGAGGTTTCCACATCTCGCAGGATGCGTTTGAAACCGTCGGCGGGGCCGTCGAAACGTTTGCGTCCGATCCCGTGAACGTCATCACCCGACCAGCCAAGGTTGCGGAAACTGAGATTCCAGTCCGGTCTTCGCGTTTGCAATTCTGCCTCAAATTCTCCCGATCCCTGCATCCTTTCCACAAAGGTGCCGCCCAGAATTGCGACGCGGTCGCTGGGTTTCAGCAACGGTTCGTCGCTCAATACCGAGGTTGTCAACAACGAACTTGTCAGGCAGACAAGCAGGCAAGAGAGTGTGGATCGCATTGATTTCGAGGGGAGTTGATTTCGAGGGGAGTTGATTTCGAGGGGAGTTGATTTCGAGGGGAGTTGATTTCGAGGGGAGTTGATTTCGAGGGGAGTGGGTTGGGGATTCCGATCGCTATTTGAACGCTGCTATTTTTCGTTCAAGCCGATTGTTTCGGAATCGACGACAAAAAATGCCCGAGCAGCTTTTGCACGGGCATGGGGGGAGAACAAGTTTGTTATTGAAACCGGGCCGTCACGGTCGAAGCCGATTCGCGAACTGCCGCCTCGCCGATGGCGACAGTACCGCAATCATCCGGTTCCGCTCTCATCGGAAAGTCTCCAATCCAATTCTACACCGATCCAGATTCAGATGCCCGCCGACTTGGCAAAATATCGCCAAGCCGGCAAGGCAGTGCGTCCCGAAAAGCAGGATCATGGACAGTTCGGCCGGTCGATTCACCGATTGAATCGGTTTAGACGCTATTTGCTCTTCAACTGCGTTTTGATCTGGCTGACCAGTTCAGAGTCCTCTGGCTTTGTTCGAGGTGGGAAGCGATTGACCAGATTGCCTTCGCGGTCAATCAGAAACTTCTCGAAGTTCCAGCTGACGTTTCCTTTTCCGGCAGGTTGAACATCTTTGCTGGTCAAATACTTGTAGATCGGCGCGGCGTCGTCGCCGTTGACATCGATCTTACTGAACATGGGAAAGGTGACTTTGTAGTTCGAGGTGCAGAATTTCTTGATGTCAGCATCGCTGCCGGGCTCTTGTCGCCCGAATTGGTTGCATGGGAACCCCAAAATGACGAGTCCGTCGTCCTTGTGCTCCGCGTAAAGCTTCTCAAGCCCCGCATATTGCCGGGTTAGCCCACATTGACTGGCTGTGTTGACCACAAGGACGACTTTTCCCTCGTAATCTTCGAGGTCGACGGTCTTGCCGTCGATGGTTTTTGCCTTGAAATTCAGGGCACATTCATGATCATCAGCGGTTGCCATTGTGGTCAGTGCTCCAAAAGCCAAGGCGAGGGTTAGGAAGAATCGCATCTATTTGTCTCCGAGGAAGGTAAAAGGCTGAAAGGGCCGGAAGGGTTATTTTCCATTATTACGGGAAGTATAGGGGCCATGACAGTGGCACTGGAAGCGTTGGGGAATTACGTTTTCCTTCACGAGAGAAGTTGTTTCGGAGTCTTGACGCGTTTCCAGCGTCTTGGCAGCATTTTCGTACGCCGCTCCTTTAGCTGTGCACGTTCATTTGTCGGCGATGCTGCTGGCGTTGTTCAAGTACATCAAGTACCGGGACACCAATTCAAGGACCCCAACAAGCTCATCCAGCCTTTCACCACGCATCCAAACAGGATTTGTGGAGCCCGCCTCCACCGATTTATCTAATTTAGTAGGGAACACAAGAAATGTCAGATACACCCGCGAGCCCGGCCGAAAGCAAGGCAAACATGTTTTTGTTTTGGGGCTGCTTCATTGCACTCATTACAACAGCATTCGGATTCATTACTCGAATGTTTCTCCTCGATGACCCAGAGATTATCGGCACACTGGGTCTCGACCCCGCTGAGGTCGGTGCATACAAGGGAATCCAAGTCTGGCCATTTGCCCTGAGCATCATCATCTTCAGCCTGATTATCGACAAGGTTGGTTACAAGTTCTCGATGATCTTTGCATTCGCCTGCCAGTTTACCTGGGCAGTGATGGGGGTCTTTGCTCTTTCGACGATTGATTCAGATCCAGAACGAGCCAAGCAGTTGATTTACTGGGGCGGTCTGGTTCTTGCCTTGGGTAATGGAACCGTTGAGGCGTTCATTAACCCTGTCGTCGCGACCATGTTTGATAAAGACAAAACCAAGTGGCTGAATATCCTGCATGCTGGCTGGCCCGGCGGTTTGGTTATCTCAGGAATCTTGACCATTTCGATGAGTGGTTTTGATTGGAACATCAAACTGGCGACCATCGCGATACCCGCTGTCGTCTACTTCTTGATGCTGCTTAAGGTCAAGTTTCCAGAGCAGGAGCGTGTTGCAGCCGGAGTCAGCTACAAAGATATGCTTTCTGAGTTCGGTATCATGGGGGCCGCCGTTGTTGGTTTCCTCGTAACGCTTCAACTGATGGATTTCTTCCCCGACGGAAACAAAGCTATCTTCATCGGGATTGGCGTGGCGATGGTTGTATCCTTCGGCGCCTATACAAAGAGTCTTGGCCGCCCGCTGATGTTTGTCCTGATTCTCATCATGATGCCTCTCGCGACTACCGAGATCGGCACCGATGGGTGGATTTCGGGAATCATGGCAAATGCGGTTACGTTCGACGGTGGTTGGATTCTGGTTTACACGTCATTCATCATGATGGTGTTGCGTTTCTTTGCCGGACCAATCGTGCACCAGCTGTCTGCTCTCGGACTCCTGATGGTCAGTTGTGTTCTCGCCATTGCCGGACTGTGGTCTCTCTCGTTTGCAGAAGGCGTTGCGATCATTTTCGCAGCGGCAACCCTGTACGCTCTCGGAAAGACCTTCTTCTGGCCAACCATGTTGGGCATCGTGTCCGAGCAAACACCGCGCGGTGGTGCATTGACCCTGAATGCAATTTCAGGAATTGGCATGTTGGCGGTAGGTACCCTTGGTTTCCCTTACATTGGTGCACTTCAAGCGGACAGGGAAATTCAGGCTGTCCAGCCTTACATTGGGTCCGTCCCAGAAGCAGATGTTCTTACAGAGAAGACCATCTACGAAATTATCGAGTACAAGACCTTGGACATGGATAAGGTCAATGAACTGGTTGTCGACAAGACACCTGCCGATGAACAGGGTGCATTGAAAAGCGACATTGAGGCAGCCAGCGCCGGAAGTGGGCAAAAGGCTCTCGCAAGCATGACCGTGTTCCCATTGATCATGCTGATCTGCTACATCGCGATTTGGTTCTACTTCAAGTCAAGAGGTGGCTACAAGCCGGTCACGCTCAGCGACGAAAGCTAGCCAACGCGAGGCTGCCTGATGAATTCCGTGACTCGGAACCATTCAGGATTCAGTTTTCGTGAATCATATCGAGGGACTCCAATTTTGGGGTCCCTTTTTTTGTGCCACGAGAAATCGACGATACTGATGGGGCGAGTTGAAATCCACGGCAGTTGCGTTCATTCCTTCATTTGCGGCGGAAAGCAACGGACTTCACGGATTTTGCCACGGAAGTTGGCTGGGCATCGGCCTGCAGCGAGCTACTCGGATTGGTGCTACGTCGTCGGTTGGTTCGTAACGTTGCGGCGCACGCTGCGATGACGTCCAGAAGCGTGGGGGTTGAACTCTGCCCGGCGGATTGAATCTGGAACCCTCGATTGTCAGTGAATTTTGACCTAACCTTACGATCCGGCTGAGCCACGATATGATGTTGTCTCGGATTCATCATCTTTCCACTAACTGACTGTTCTACCCCCGTGCTACGCACCCACACCTGCGGCCAGCTCCGCAAAACCGACGTTGGAACTGAAGTGACCCTGTGCGGCTGGGTCGAAAGCAAACGTGACCACGGTGGCGGTGTCTTTATCGACCTGCGCGATCGATACGGAATCACTCAGGTGGTGATCGGTCCACCGGAGGCAAATGCAGATCTGATCGATGAAGCGGGCCGAGTGTCTGCTGAAAGTGTCATCCTGATACGTGGAACAGTGACCGATCGGTTGGAAGGAAAAACAAACGAAAAGCTCGATACTGGTGCGATTGAGGTTCGTAGTGTGCATTTCGAAGTCTTGAACAATTGCGAAACGCCCCCCTTCACTCCCAGCCAGCCCGATCTGCCCGGTGAAGACTTGCGACTCAAGTATCGCTTTCTCGACTTGCGGCGAGGTGAAATGCAGCGTGCCATGGTGCTGCGAAGTACGATCGTCAAAACGATGCGAGATTACTTTGCCGAACATGATTTCATTGATGTCGAGACACCGATTCTGGGACGTAGTACGCCCGAGGGCGCACGCGATTATCTGGTGCCCAGTCGAGTGCATCCATCCAAGTTCTACGCGCTGCCGCAGTCACCGCAGCTTTACAAGCAAATTTTGATGGTCGCTGGATTTGACCGTTACATTCAGGTTGCAAAGTGTTTTCGGGATGAAGATTTAAGAGCTGATCGGCAGCCCGAGTTCACGCAGCTTGACCTGGAAATGTCATTCGTTGATGCCGATGACGTGATGGGATTGATTGATGGATTGGTTGCCAAGACTGCCAAAGACGTGCTGGGCAAAGAAGTCAAGATTCCGCTGCCGCGCATGACCTATGAAGAAGCCATGCGGCGGTTTGGATCTGATGCTCCTGACCTGCGTTTTGGAATGGAGATCGTTGATGTCACTCCTGTTGCCAGCAAAACAGAATTTCGAGTGTTCCGAGGAACTGCTGACTCGGGTGGCTTTGTTCGTGGAATCGCTGTCAAAGATGCGGCGGCCAAATACTCACGTCGCCAAATTGATGAACTGACCGAGTATGTCAAAGCAGACTTTGGCGCCAAAGGTTTGGCATGGTTCCGCGTCGAGGAAGACGGATCTCTTTGGAGTCCGATCAGCAAGAATTTTGATGCCGAACACCTTGCTGAAATCAAGGAACTGCTTGGTGGTGAAACCGGTGATTTGCTGATGTTCCTCGCTGACTCGTGGGAAGTCACCTGCAAGGGACTGGCTGGATTGCGTAAGCGACTCGCCAGCGAAATGGGACTGATTGATCCCGAGGAATTGAACTGTAGTTGGGTGACTGAATTCCCAATGTTCGACCGGGATGAGGAGACGGGGCGTTGGAATGCGATGCACCATCCATTCACTGCCCCATTGGAAAGTGATTTGCCTTCCTTGAAGGAGAATCCACAAAATTGTCGTGCTCAGGCATACGACCTCGTGATCAACGGTAGCGAAGCCGGTGGCGGTACGATTCGAATTCACGATCAATCGAGCCAGTCGGATGTTTTTGAATTGTTGGGGATTGATGCGGAAACCGCGGAAGATCGTTTTGGTTTCCTGCTCAATGCACTCAAGTACGGTGCCCCACCTCATGGTGGTATCGCATTGGGGATCGACCGGTGGGTCATGCTGTTTGCGGGCTTGGAGAACATTCGGGAAGTCATCGCCTTCCCGAAAACCCAAAGAGCAGCCGACCTGATGACAGAAGCGCCGGGCTCAGTCGACAAGGACCAGTTGGCAGAACTGAATCTTCGAACCGCGAAAACCGGGAAATAACTTCGGTCGCGATCAGAACTGGTGCATCGAGGAAACCGCGTTGCGAGAAGCAGGTTTGCTGAGGCATCGGCTGTCCTCTCCGATGCTCTGAACCCACCTGACTCGGCTGGCTGATTGACATCGCTAGCTGAGCAGATCCTGCACGACGGTTGCCGGTTTCACCCCCGTCAACCGCTGGTCCAAGCCCTTGAAGGGAACAGACATCTTTTGGTGCTCAAAACCCATCAGGTGCAGGATCGTTGCGTGCAGGTCTCGTAGCTGAACCGGGTTCTCTGCAGGTGTATAGCCAACGGGATCTGTGATTCCATGGCTGTGACCACCTTTGACTCCGGCGCCTGCCAGCCAGATGGTGAATGCATCCGGACTGTGGTCGCGTCCCATGAAAGCCATCGTTCCTCCCATCCGGTTTTCACGCATCGGTGTGCGTCCGAATTCGCCACCCCACACGACAAGTGTATCTTCCATCAGTCCACGCTGACGCAGGTCCTGCAGTAATGCGGCAATTGGTTTGTCGGTTTGGGTGCACTTGTTTCGAAACCCGTGGTTGAGCGACTCACCTTGATTGGACCCATGGGTGTCCCAGCCCCAGTCAAAAAGTTGGACAAACCTGACGCCTTTCTCAACGAGGCGACGAGCCAGCAGGCAGTTATTGGCGAACGACTCCTTTCCGGGTTGGGCGCCGTAAGCGTTCAGGGTGTCGGCTGTTTCCTGGGACAGATCCATGGCCTGAGGTGCGGCAGTCTGCATCCGGAAAGCCATCTCGTATTGCGAGATTCGAGTCAGTGTTTCGGGGTCTCCGAATTGTTGATGGGACTCGCGATTGAGTTGTTCCAGAGTGTCGAGTACCTGGCGTCGACGTTGTCGTGACACACCTGCGGGATTGGATGCATTGAGCACTGGATCACCTTGGGATCTGCATTGGACTCCCTGATAAACCGATGGCAGGAATCCTGAACTCCAAAGTGCCTTTCCCACGCGAGGCAGACGCCCGCCGGAGAGCAAAACAATGAATCCGGGAAGATCGCTGTTTTCGCTGCCCAGTCCCCATGTCACCCATGATCCGATCGAGGGTGATCCCATTTGTGCGGCTCCAGTGTGCACCATCAATTGCGCCGGCCCATGATTGAACTGTTCGGTTTGCATCGTTTTGATGAAACAGATCTCGTCAACTGTCTTCGACAGATGGGGCATCTGTTCTGACACCCACATTCCCGACTTGCCATGTTGTTGGAACTTGTATTGATGCCCCAGCATTTTGGGCGTCCCATTGATAAAAGCAAAACGCTTGCCTTCCAGAAACGAAGCCGGGCAATCTTTTCCGTCCAACGCGTTGAGTTCTGGTTTGTAATCAAACAGCTCCAGTTGGCTTGGCGCACCTACCATGTGCAGATAGATCACTCGTTTGACTTTGGCAGGAAGCGGTGGGCTGGATGGGCTTAGCGGATTTTGCTGACGTTCACCGGGTGTCGGTGGGGTCGCCGCTTGCGCTTGCGTCGCCATCCACATACCACCCAATCCGGTAGCACAATTTTGCAGAAAATGGCGTCTGGTACGTGCTTCCAGCGTCTGACGCCTGATTTGTTGTTCGATTTGTTCGCGTTGCATTTTATTTGCTCATGATTTCGTCAAGATTCAATAAGACGCTTGCTACAGCGGTCATTGAATCGAGTGGGTTGGTCTGTTCCTGCCTGCACTTTTCATAGAGATCCGTCAGGGCTTTCAGTTCGATTTCGTTGGCCTGCCGCGAAGTGACCGATAAAAAACCGTACCGCAGTTGCGATTCCAGATCACCGCTGAGATTGATTAACTTTTGGGCAAGTGCCTGACTGCACTCGACGAATGTGACATCGTTCAGGGTCATCAATGCCTGCAGTGGGGTGTTTGAACGCAAGCGACGAGGTGTGCAGAACTCACGCGATGGCGCATCAAATGCCGCAAACATCGGAAATGGGATACTGCGTTTGGTATAGGTGTAAATCGACTTGCGATAGCGATTCGGGTCATCTGTCTCGGGAGTCTTCCATTTGTCGCCTCCCTGAAAAGGCTTCCAGACGCCACCTGGAATTGGAGGGTGCACTGGAGCTCCATGCATTTGCGGCGATAGAAGGCCAGAAACAAAGAGTGCGTTGTCACGAATCATTTCTGCTGGCATGCGGAAACGTGGGCCATGTGCCAGTAAACGGTTGGCAGTGTCGGTTTCCTGCAACTCAGGTCGAATTCTGCTGTCTTGCCGATACGTGCTTGATAACACGATCGTCCGAATGAGATTTTTCAGACTCCATTTCAGATCATTCTGAAATTGCAGGGCAAGATGGTCCAGCAATTCAGGGTGGGAAGGTGCTTCACCGCTGGAACCAAAATCTTCTTCCGTCGCAACAATTCCAATTCCGAACAGCCGTGCCCAGACGCGGTTAACGGTCACTCTGGCAGTGAGCGGGTTGGCACCGTTGATCAGCCAATGGGCAAGATTCAGGCGATTGGCCATACCTTGAGTTCCCGTTTCTTTGCTGTTCGACTCTGGCAGCGGGGGAAGGGCTGCTGGAACACCAGCTTGGACTTCCTTGCCTTTGGTGAGAAATAGCCCACGTGTGAATACATGGGTGGGGCGTTTCAAATGCGATGGGCGTTCCAGAAGTATTGGGATTCGGCTGCTGGCAATTTTGGCTCGTTCTTCCTGCATCTCCTTGAGTTGTTGTCTGTCAGAGAGCAGGTTTGTGGCATTCAACAGAGGGTTGAAAATTGGCTGATCGCTGACAGCGACGTAACCACGTTTGGCAATCAGCGGAAATGCTCCCAGTTCGGTCACTCCATTGCGAATTTTGATTTCCAGCGTGCTGCCGTTGGGGACTTCGATGGGAGATTCGAGCACAAAGACAGCGGTGCGAGGATAATGAATACGACTATAAGCGGCAAAACCATTGTTTGTTTTCCCGTTCAAACTGTCGTCGGGGTTCTTGAATGGTGCAGCCTCATCTCCAATCACTCGTGTGAATTTAACGGGTGTGGCCTTGCTGTCCTGTGACTTCAAGGCAGCTTGTACATGAGACAATACAAATCCCCACTCCGAGTCTGCCTTGGCCGCTTGTGGGTCTCCGGGAGCGATGGTGAGACGCAAGGCTGATAGACGTTTCAGTTTGCCCTGCAACGGCACAGTGAGTGTGATTTCTGTATTGGAGGATAGCGTATCAACGGTGTAGTACTCAGCACGATCATTGCGTTTTTCAATGGCAACCTCGGTTTCCTTGTCGGCCGTAGCTGTCATGTTCCTGATGACATTCCACTTGGCAGCAGGTGTGTTGAGTGCAGCGGATTCTCGTTCCCATATCGACTGCTGCAGAGTCTGGATGTGGTTATCAAGTTGGCTGGCTCTGGGGTTATCAGTGGGATCAAGTGGCACAGCGAGTAACGGAAGTTCGGCATTCAGATCACAGTCCGCTGTGTTGTTGAAGAAAGCAGCGAAGCGATAGAAGTCTTCATGTTGCAACGGGTCGTAGGGGTGTGCATGGCATTGCACGCAACCAAAGGTCACGCCTTGCCATGTTTGCCACACGGTACTGACTCGGTCCATCACGGCGTTGATGCGAAATTCCTCGTCGTCAGTACCACCTTCTTCATTGGTTTGCGTCAGACGGTGTACCGCCGTGGCGACACGGTCCTGAATGGTTGGCGAGGGTAAAAGATCACCAGCGATCTGTTTGATCGTAAATTCATCGAATGGCATGTCGTCGTTGAGGGCGTCAATGACCCAGTCGCGGTACTTCCAGATTTCCCGGCGACCGTCCGCACCCAAACCACGGGAATCAGCGTACCGCACTTGATCGAGCCATACTGAGGCCCAGCGTTCGCCGTAGGCAGGGGATTTCAGTAGCTTGTCGACTGTACTTGTGTACGCCGCCTCGCCATCGTTTGATACTTCCTGTAGGAATCGTTTGATTGCTTCTGGGGTGGGTGGCAGACCTGTCAGGTCCAGTGTTGCGCGACGTAGCCACCGCGACGGTGCTGCATCCCGAGCCGGGGATAGTTGTTTCTGGTCGAGACTGGCCAGTACATAGCGATCGAGAGGCTGTCGACACCACGGGTCAGATGAAACACTGGGTGAGTCCACTTGCAGTGGTGGTTGGTATGCCCACGGTTGCTGCCATCGAGCACCTTGTTCAATCCATTGTCGCAGCAACTCGATCTCTTCATCAGTGAGCGTGGATCCGTGCTCTGGTGGTGGCATGATTTCGTCGGGGTCCTTGGACAGGACTCTCTTCATCAACAAGGACTTCTCTGGTTTTCCTTCCACGATGACTTCGAGGGCAGCATCGCGATGAATGAATGAAAGATCTGCTGTTTGTTTGACTCCTCCGTGACATGCCAAACAGTGAGTCTGCAAAATCGGCCGTATCTGATTGGTGAAGTCAATCGCCTCAGCGGACACAGAGTGCAAAGTTGCTCCGCCAAGCAAACCAGCGAGAAAGCATGTCAAGGCAGCGAAGCGAGGCTTGGGTTTCATGTTTTCGATGATGGACAAAATGGGGTGGAGGGCATGTTCAATGGGATGGGGGGCAAAATGGCAGGTCGATCAGGACGTTTCATGCTTTGGCTTGGATGCAGTTCCATTGACTGGCATGATGCATCCATCTCAGTAAGAGCATCAAAAACGCCGCTATTCCCGGTCGTGGTGGGCGGATTTCGCGGGGCTGGTTGCGATGGTCTCACCACCATCCCATGATACCCTCTCCAGCAGCATTGCAAACTCGCATGATCGATCGGAGGATCTTGAAATGGGTGCACTGCGAGATTGCTGGCAACGCGGATTTCCTGCTGTTACCGTCAATTTTGCGTTGCAATCCAAGGCTTGTCACGCCGTCGTCGAGCAGCGATTATCCTAGAGACACGATTCTGGACCACACGCAAGTTTTTCATCTTCTGCCACAGGCGAATCAGATGGCGCTACCACCTTGGACGATCGAGCTACTGCGACGCGGGATTACCGATGTTGCCCGCAAAGCCAGCGAGCCTGAAACCATCGAGAAAATCAAGAATCAGGCGACCGAGATTCTGCAGGATCTCCCGCAGACTGCGGCCAAAAGTATTGATGCCATGATGCGAACGGCCGAAGTCGGAAAGAAAACAGTCGAGCGATGGTCGCGAAAGCATACCGCCTTGGCCGTGCCATTGCTCAATGGCAGTGGCGTATTGATGGGTGAACACGGTTCGGGGGTTCCAATGGCACCCCAGGTCGGTGAAGCGGGATACGAATTGATGTTGGGTGACAGCGTTTCCGGAGCAGCCATGGATGAACGTTTGTCTCAGAGACTGCAGAGACTGTTGCCTGCCGGGGGTGATTATTCGATTTTGGTTACCTCCAATTTTTCTTCAGCGTTGACCGCCTTAGCCCTGCTTGTGGAGGAACGACAATTGGTCGTGCATCGCTCGCAGGCAGTTCGACTGCCAAATGGCAGAGCGTTACCGGATGCTTTTGGGATGTTCTTGCCGGTCGTTCAGGAAGTGGGAAGTCGCGATAATATTTTGCCGCAGGATTTTGATGGATTGGAATCTTTTTGTGTGGTGATGGCTGATGTGGGAGAGCAACCCCTGGAACTGTTGGAACTGAACGGCCGCGATGCCATGCAGGCGGTGATTCTGCCGGTGGCAACCTTGGGACAAGCCGAATCCGCTGTTTCAGGTGCCGTTGAGATTCCTTCTGCCGAGTCCATGCTCGTTGCGGGTGCGGATTTTGTGATTCTGTCTGGTCAAGGGGTTTTAGGTGGTCCCGAGTGCGGCATTGTCATTGGTCGCAAGCCACAAATCGACAGCATCAAGGAATCGCGTGTTTGGCCTTCGATTGCTGCCGGTGATGCCGCACGGGCAATGTTGGCGATGACGCTCGAAGTGGCTTCGTCAAATCCCGATGGAATTCCGGCGCTGGCTCTACTGGGCACCAGCGAGGAAAACCTTCGTGGTCGTGCAGAGAGATTGGCTACCCGGCTCAGTGCGAGTGACGATATTCGAAATGTTCAAATTACTGCGGAAGACGCACGTTTAATCGACAATGGTCGTTGGCGATTACCGTCTCGGCAGATTTGCGTGACACATGAATCGATGGCAGCTAACGAGTGGCAGAAGAAGCTTCTTGAGAATCTGCCCGCAATTGCAGTGACCTGTCACGGCGATGCGATCTGTGTCGACTTGAGATGGATATCAGCATCCGATGACAGTCGGTTGGCAGAAGCCTTAGGGGGAGCCATCACGGTTGGATCGAGTGTGTGATTGCTCTTGCACAGACGAAGGCTCTCCAAGCTTGCAGTGGGGCTGGCAACGATAGGGGCATGAATCGCATACGCGATTTGTTGGACCGGCCTGACGTAGGCCGATAGCCGTACGCCTAAGCTGATTTCTGTACCATCAAATAGCCGGATCTTTTTACTGCCCCATGCCGGATACTCATTCGATCAGTTGCGATGTCATGTCGTTGGAAGGGTATGGCAATCCTTTGATCGGCCATGTCATGGACTTGTTGGATTTGAAGACGCGATTCAAATCGATTTGAATGTAATTGGTGCGATTGGCGTAATCAGCAATTCTTAACTGATTATGTGTAAGATCCTTGATCGCCACCCATTGGGTGTAATCAGAGACCGTTTTCTCACCCATTTTACTCTTTGCAACTCCAAGTGGAATGTCCACGTTATTTAAAAGGTGTGCCATCAGTTGCGTAGCATCCGAACTTCCATTGGTTTTGGTTGCAAAGTGATTCAAGTAAGCTGCCCTGACAAACCGTGAAGGGGGGGTGTAATCAGCTGGCAAACCCACGAGTCCCCCGCCTTGGCCAAGTTCGGTAACGTTTGCTCCGTTCACCATGATCGATGATCGGCCTTCGTCGGAGAGTGAAAGATAGTTTCTCAAATTCAATAAGTGCCATTC
Organism: Planctomycetaceae bacterium; assembly: GCA_002862205.1. Lineage (GTDB taxonomy): Bacteria > Planctomycetota > Planctomycetia > Pirellulales > Pirellulaceae > Rubripirellula. The sequence continues at coordinate 16,122 of PKCN01000128.1, forward strand.
ATAGGTTGGTGCATTCGTAAGAACATCGGCCTTATTGTCGTGGATCAGCATCTGGCCTTTCACGAATTCAACCACAATGCTTTCACCGCTGCGGTCGGTGAATACAAAGTGGAGCAATGGCATCGTTGGCAACCCCTTCACGTCATTTGGATCCAACCAGACCTTGTATTTTGGCAATTCAGTCCGTAGCTCTTTCACAGTGCTGAACATGCCTAAGGTAAATCCGCCAAAGTTAATGATTGAAATGGGGTGTTTGTCTTGCGGGGTTACCGTTTGAAATTCAGTAAAGTGTGGTAGGAAGTTGCCGCTCATGCCAAGTCCTGCTTCATTTTGACCCTCCAGAAACGCTGGTGTTCCTTCCAGAACTCCAGGTGCCACTCCCACAAAAGCATACTTGCTGGAGATTTTTGTCTCTGGCAAATTCAATGCGGAAGGGGCGCTGAGGGTGATGTCGGTGCCCTTTGGTACGGACATCAACTCCCATTTCATTTCAAACTCCCACTCCATCGTTCTTCCGGCAATCACGGTTCCATCTTTGGCAGTCAAATTGATAGCCGTGCAAGCGAAACAGCTGTAAGTGAGCGAAATTAGGCAGACGCTCATGATCAAGCGACTGAGATTTGTGAGAGGAAAATAGCGCATTGTTATTATTTCAGGGGCTGGAAGTTTTGTGGCTAGTCACGACACAATGATTGCAGAGAGTAGAGATGAGTCAAGATAGCAACGGGAACGGGGCCAGTCATTGGGTTGGGATCTTGCGATCGTGGACGCACCCGGTTCTTCCCGGGAGACGGTTGGCGTCACCGCGCCAACTCCTGACCACTTTCCCTGAAATTGCGTCCCGGTAAGTGAACGCATCACGATTAGGCTCACTGACTGGAAATGACTTTCAAAGTTCCAGAAAACGTCCCACCGTGAATCCGATTGTCGCCAAACTACGCAACGCCGCTGAGGAACTCCGCGAGCTGACGAGGACGCTCGGAGTTTGCAAGTTGCTCGGAGTCAAAGCGCCGAGCCATGCTCGTTGGCTGAAGAAGAATGAGAGTGGTAGGAAGTCCGAGATAACCAAGTCATTGAAGGCTTTGGAGAAGGAGAACGCGAGGTAGGAGACAGTGGTTGCCTGACCGACTGTCGATACGGAAATGATTGAGCCGTTTGCGGAGGGAAACGGTTAAACGCTAATGGTTGTCGATGGATGGCATCCACCATGCGTTGTCGTTTTGAGCTGGCTTGTAACACCGGCGTCGGTGGGTTGCCAGGTTGCACACGATTCAGGCTGCTAGAACTTTTCCATCCAGATAAGATGGTTCCACCAGGGTGTGTCGTTTGATTGCGGGCTGCCTGAGGTTGATCTGCCATTGAGAACGATTTCTTTGATCTCCTCATGCAGTTTTTCGGCAACGTCGAGATTGTGCTGCAGCACGTCATTCTGCTCACCGGGATCCTTGGCAAGGTTGTAGAGTTGTCGCTTGGATTTGGGCGTCTCCATCACCAATTTCCAGTCACCATCGCGAATCGCAAAACCTCCAGATGCACTGTGATGGATCATGGGACCTCTGTTCATCTTTGCATTCGGGTTGGTAAGTACGGCTGCAAAACTAAAGCTGTCTTCCCCCTCATTGGCCGCAAGTTGGTTTTTGGTGATCGCTGCCAGAGTTGCTAGAACATCTGTCTGACAGACAGGTTGATTGCACTGACTTGTCGGTGAGACTTTGGCAGGCCAACGGATGAACATGGGTACTCGGTGCCCGCCCTCGTAGATCGACCGTTTGCCCTCCCGGTAGATTCCGTTGCTCTGGTGCGAGAATCGTTTGGCCCTCTCTTTCCAGGTGGTTTCGGGCCCGTTGTCACTGGTGAAGATGACGAGTGTATCCTCGGCAAGTTTTTCCTGATCCAGCATGTCGAGGATACGACCAATCTGCCAGTCCGTTTCCATCATAAAATCTCCGTAGGCACCCGCTTCGCTCTTACCGCGGAACTGATCAATGGGGATGACGGGTTTATGGGGTGATGTGTAGGGCAGGTACAGGAAAAACGGCTCGCCTTTGCGGGCGGCAACCGCACGATCCTGAACCCACTCAATTGCTTTGTCTGTGAAACGGGTCAGGCATTCCGAATCGACAAAGTCGGGCGCGATTTCAAGTTGTCCCCGAACCACACCGAGTTCACTCGTTGTCCCCGGTTTGGTGAGCCTCTGGTCATAGGGTGGCTTGATGCGGTAATCTGCCAAAGCGATTTTGTTCGGTTTTTTTTGGGTGTACTGCGTTGGGGGAACTTTGGCGTGACGCCCATCGAACCATGCCAGGACCCCATAATTCAGCGATGCCGGGATTCCCCAGAAATAGTCAAACCCTTTATCCAGGGGCATGTCTAACACAGGTTTTGACCAGTCCCTTGTGCCACGATCACCAGGGAAGTCCATGCCAAGATGCCATTTGCCGACCATCGCGGTCGCGTATCCACGTTGCTTCAGCAGGCTCGCCAGCGTGGTGCGACCATCAGCAATCAGGCATTTCTTTTCTGCCCCATAAACTCCCTTTTTCAAGCTCGTGCGCCAACTGTACCGGCCAGTCAGCAGACCGTATCGACTTGGCGTGCAGACAGTGTCACTGCAGTGGGCGTCAGTGAACGTCATGCCTTCTCTTGCGAGTCGGTCGAGATTGGGGGTCTTGAACTTTGCCTCAGGGTTCAAGCAACTGGCGTCGCCAAAACCTTGATCATCCGTGTAGATCACAATCACGTTGGGGCGGCTCTCAGCCAGGACCAAGGCATTGCTGCCAAGTGTCATTAATGTGATGAAAACAGCAGTTGCGCATCGAATCGATTTGAACATGGGTTAACGCCGTTGGAAATGATCGCCGAAGTGATTGTATTTGTGATAGGGAACTGCTTCTTTTTGCCAAGCTTCCACTGCCTCGTCGTAAATTTGTTGCATGCGGATCAAGTCACCTGCAGCGGATTCAATCTCTGATAGCTCGGTCAGTTCACCGGGATCATTCTGAGTGTCATATAATTCTTCGGTGGGAGAAATTTGGTCATCGCGGTAGGGCCAGTAGATGTATTTCCATGAGTCCGTCACGACTGCGTAGCTGTGTGCTTTCGCGGGGCCCCAGACATTGATCAGCGGCAGTGAATCGTGAATCTTTGCTTCGGGATCGTCGTACAGGGGCATCAAATCCTGCCCATCCATGTTTCTGGGAACTTGGATGCCTGCGAGTTTCAGGATGGTGGGTGCAAAGTCCACGTTACCGGTCAATGAATCGCAACGCAGCTGTTTTCCACTGTTGCTGTGCCGTGGATCAAAAATGATCAGCGGCACACGAGATGACTCCTCGTAAGGCAAGACCTTTGATCCGTATCCATGGGAACCACACAAGAATCCGTTGTCAGACGTATAGATCACCACAGTGTTCTCCTTGACGCCTGCTTTATCGATTGCTTCGCGAATCATTCCCAGAGCGACATCGATGGCGTAAATTTGCTGGTAGTAGGTCGCCATGACTTCATCATACTTGTCGCTGTAGTTCCAACTGTGGAAACGCTCGAACTGACGTCCTGCACGACTTTGCAGTGAGAAGTGTGCCCCATACTCACGACCATAGTTCGCTGGTCGCGTGAATCTTTTTCCGGCATAGACTGAGTTGAATTGCGGGTCAGGTGTTGCCGGTTTGTGGGGAGCTTTGAAACTGATTGACAAGCAAAAAGGGCGATCCGATTTGGCGGCGTCTGCGATGAAGTCACTGCCAAATGCTCCATAGGATACAGTCGAATGGGGATAGTCTTTTACGTAGTCCTTCATTGATTTGTTGCGTCTTGTGTCGTAGTGCGTCTGGCCAGGGCCTCCGCCCCAGCGGTCAAAACCGGCCACTGGCAAATCGCCCTTTGATCCCGGTTGTTCCGTGATCTCAAAACCAAACTTGCCAGCAAACGCTGTCTGGTAGCCTTCGGCACGTAACAATATCGGGTAGGAACGGTGCCAATGTTCCGACAACAATGCTCCATGTTCGAAATTGCAACCAGTCTTGTATTCATACATCCCCGTCATGATGTTAGCGCGACTGGCCATGCAAATCGCAGTTGTGTCGTAGTGGCAATCAAAAATCATGCCCTCGCGTGCCAGTTTGTCCATTTGGGGAGTTTGGACCTCTGGTGTTCCATAACAACCCATGGAATAGGTGCATTGGTCATCTGCCAACAAAAAAACAATGTTCGGCCGTCCGGTAGAAACGGGCGTGTCGGTAACCGATTCATCAGCAACAAGTGGGCACGAAGAACACATCAGGATCAACGAGCAAAGAGTGAATGCGAATTTTGGGGCCATGGTTTCCAATGCTTTCAGAGGGAAATCGTATACTTGGGTAGGTCGCTGCGGCTTGTGGGGCTGGTTGCACAATCCTCGTGCAATCGCAGCTTTGGCAGTGATCGGGATGGTCACACGGTTGGTGAAGGCGAATTTCAAAGGTTCCGTGAGGTTCGCACTCGCTCTAGTTTAGCAGACGCCACTTCTGGGTTGCTTGAAGATGGGCGGTGTTGGTGATGCATTTTGGTTTGTAGAACCAGACTCATCGTCTTGCATGGTAGAAAACAGTGGTGGGGTACTCCTGCGATGAAATGATTCCAGCTTGTATGCAGGATGGAAGCGGATACGCTGCTTGGATTGACCCTTGTGGGGGTTGCCCATTCGACCCGTACTGCGGATTGGGCTTGGTGCCCGGGCTGCGTTGGTGCCCGGGCTGCGTTGGCTTCTAACGGATGCCAGTGAACAGTGAACAGTGAACAGTGAACAGTGAACAGTGAACAGTGCGACAAGTGCGACAAGTGCGAACTAGAATTCTGAGAAGCAGGAATCGTCGCAACCATTGCTGCACATTCGTTGTTTGCACGAATGGCAACGTTCATCCAGGCTCGGTCAGCGACATCGAGTTGCGTTGTCACGCGACCCGCAACGCCGTGTGCAAGCGTTTGTTATCCGCTGCTTTCTGGTGCGTCGGGTGAGACAAAATAATACGAACGTTCCACACGACAGACGCGAACGGCAAACTCAGTGTACCAAAGCCGTCGTCCCAATTCTTGGACGTTGCGGTGTTCGGCCACATCATGCCATGCGCGAACCGCTTCAGCATCACGCCAATAGGAGACCGTAATTCCAACTCGGTCA
>PKCN01000245.1 GCA_002862205.1 Planctomycetaceae bacterium
GGGAAATCAAGCCAGTTCGGCAAATCATGTCTCTCTGCAAAAACCTCATGCGTAACCCACCCTCGGCCTTGATGCTGCTCTTTGTTGTGTTCCTCCCAGGCTCTCTTACCGCTGAGGGATTACATCTTTCAGATGTCTTTACTGACAACGCCGTGTTGCAACAGGGCGTTGCAGTTCCCGTCTGGGGCACAACCACAGCAAACACGATTGTCGCTCTGGAGTTTGCCGGTCAATCAAAAACGACCACAGCAGGGGGTGACGGTCACTGGCGAATTGAGCTTTCCCCTTTGCAAGCCAGTCACACTGGCAGAACCATGACGGTGAAATCAGGCACGTCAGTTCAAGAACGCCATCACCTGCTGATTGGCGAAGTCTGGTACGCAAGTGGTCAGTCAAACATGCAAATGACACTGGCCGCGTGTGGCCGAAAGATCCCAGCGATCGAGGCAATGGTCGAGGCTGCTTCGACCAACCACATCCGCTACCTGCGCATTGCCGAGCCCGACTCACCGAACCCTTTAACACAAAGGCGTCAGCCGAGTACCTGGCAAGTCGACAACCCGCTTAATCGGGCAAAACAATCTGCAGTGGCGTACCTCTTTGCTCACATGCTGCACGCGCAACTTGGTGTTCCCATTGGGATCATTGAGGGATCATGGGGTGGCAAACCGATTGAAGGCTTCATCCCACGATTGCAATTCACCAGGCAGGCGGCATTACAAAAAATTCTTTCACTTGCGGATAAGAATCAACTTGATGATGTGGCAAAGCTGAAAGGTGGTGTGATCATTCGCAATACTGCGGGCATGCCAGCCCGTATCTTCAACGCACGCGTCTCACCGATCACACCTTTTGCCATCAGGGGATTCATTTGGTATCAGGGAGAATCGAACGCTGGCCGGGGAGAAGATCCTCGCAACTATCGGATCAAGATGCAGGCATTGATCGATGGCTGGCGGGAAACGTGGGGACAACCCGCACTACCATTTTATTTTGTTCAGTTACCGGCTTTCAACGATACGGCTCGTGGTTGGGTTCGGCTACGTGAGGAACAGCGTCTTAGTCTGAGTATCCCACACACGGGAATGGCCGTAACGATCGATCTTCGCGACAGCGACATTCATCCGGCAAATAAACTTGATGTGGCCCAACGCCTTGTGAATTGGGCTTTGGCAAAAACTTACGACAAACAGCTTGTCTACAGTGGACCGCTATTCAAGTCCGCCACGGTCAACCACAACACCATGCGCGTCCAGTTCAACCACGCCGAATCCGGTTTGACCGTCGCTCACAAACAGGGACTCGCTCTTCCCAAGGCAACCCCAAATACTGCGTTGGCACACTTTGAATTGGCAGATGCGACTGGTAACTGGTATCCCGCTCAAGCGTCCATCGATGGTTCCGAAGTCGTTGTCCGTAGTCCACAGGTCAGGCAGCCCAGAGCTGTGCGTTACGCCTGCAGTGGCGACCCCTCAAATGCCAATTTGTACAATCGAGCTGGCCTGCCTGCCTCACCATTCTGCAGTGACCTGCAATTACTGCCGTGGGTAGACGAGACGCAGCGTTGATTTTTCCTCGCCGTCCTTCTACACCTTTCCGCGCATACGCAATCCACTGACCTGAGTTTGATCAAGAGACCAACATGAATTGGAATCCCTCTCTCTTCACCGCTGCATCATTGCTCAGCCTTGCCTGCTTTTACCAACAAGCCTCGGGCACTGAAGAGGAGACGGTTCCTGCCCCCGTCAGCACACAGACATCTGACTGGCATGGATACCAGAAACACTCTTTCAACATGGCTGGTCATCGTGCATTTATCGTTTCGCCAAAAGTCCCTGCGCCCGGCAACCCGTGGGTCTGGCGCACTTCGTTCCCCGACTTTCATTCAGAAGTCGATCAGGAACTCGTCTACAACGGTTACCACATCGGTTTCATCAATGTGGTCAAAATGCTTGGATGCGAATCATCCTTGGACATCATGGATCAGTTTTATGACCAGGTGAGATCGCAATGGAACTTATCCAAACGTCCGGCACTGGAACCCTGCAGTCGCGGCGGGCTTCATGCGTACCGCTATGCGGCACGCCATCCAAATCGCATCGCCTGTATTTTCGGTGACGTCCCAGTGATGGATTTGAAAAGCTGGCCATTGGGCTGGGCCGGAGCAAAAAAGCAGATTGAAGAAGCGATCGAATTCTACGATTTCGGATCGGTTGCTGAACTCAAGAAGTTCAGAGGTAACCCTGTGGATCTGCTTGCACCCATCGCGAATGCCAAAATTCCGATTCGGCATGCAATCTGCCTGAATGATCAAGTTGTTCCACCCGAGCAAAACACTCTGGAAGCACAGCGACGACTGAAAGCACTCGGCCATGACATGGAGCTTGTCATCGTCCAGCAATCCGACAAGGCCGATGGCCATCATTTCGCCATGCCGGAAATTTTCAGGTCGGCTCGATTCGTGATGCAACACACCAACGTGATGCCCCGGGATACCGAATATTTTGAACTCCGGAACGGATTGGCCAACAGTCTTTCTGCTTTTCGCAATGAAAAACGGGGACGAATCGCATTCCTCGGAGGATCGATTACCTATGGAAAAGGCTGGCGGAACGAGTTGATGCGATACTTTGAGAAACGTTTCCCCGACACCCAATTCGACTTCATTGCCGCCGGCATACCCTCTGTCGGTTCGAATGGTCATGCCTTTCGTCTGCAACGTGACATCCTCGGTGACGGCCCTGTTGATCTGTTGTTTGTCGAAGCAGCGGTCAACGATGGATCGAACATCCCGGAACATCCTGAGATCATGCGACGGTCCATGGAAGGAGTGGTTCAACATATCCGAACAGTCAATCCGATGACCGACATTGTCCACATGCACTTTGCCATGGGCAGTCACTTGGACGACTACCATGCGGGTAGCGTTCCAGTTCCGATCGCGGAACATGAAAAAGCGGCCTCACACTACGGATGCACGACTCTCAACATCACTCGAGAAGTCGCAGATCGTATTCAAGCAGGCGAATTCACCTGGCAAAGCGGTTTCCGTAGTAACGTGCATCCTCCGCCCTTCGGACAGCGTGTCTACACCAACAGCATGACTCGCATGCTGGATGCTGCCTGGCAGACAACCAAGACTCCTAAACCGCATGCCATTCCCGACGATCTGGTTGACTCCCACAGTTATATCCATGGTCGCTTTGGCGATTTGGCGAAAGCTGTATTGGAAAGCGGATTCACCCTCCAACAAAATTGGAAACCTGTTCGAGGAGGAACGCGTGCAGGGTTCGTTGATGTACCGGCTTTGGTTGCTTCCCAACCGGGATCCCGATTCACTTATGAATTTGAAGGTACGGCTTTTGGACTCTTTCTGGCATCGGGTTATGACAGTTGCATCGTTGAATTCAGCGTTGATGGCAACGAATTCAAAAAAGTTGATTCCATCACCCGATGGAGCAAGGGACTCCACCTGCCTTGGCCGCTCATACTCACAGATGACTTGGCTCCGGGAAAACATACCATCACAGTTCAAACAACCAGCGAAGCAAAGGACCGCACCGCGTTGCATGTCATTCACATTCTGGAAAACTGAATCGCAGACCTGATATACGTGAACCACTAGCGACACTCTGTTGTTGTTTGACCGAAATGGCTTCAGGGGAACTGACCCAAACCATCGGTTCATGTGAAACAAATCTCAATGGGAAGTACGCTGATTCTCATTGGCAGCAGCCTGCAGAGCGGTCATAATTTCAGCTTGGCATTTGTGAGTACAATGAATATAGAAAGTCGCCCTGGACCAACAAATCAAAGAGCTGCACGGCGAGGGTAGGATCAAATCCTGAATCACCTCAAGAAACGCACATTCTGCTGGCGAGAATCACGACTTGCATCAAAGGTGGCAGCCAAAATCCCCGGGTACAAACGCCAGGATGAGTCGTTAAAAATCTGTCGCTCGAACAGACTGAACCCACCTTCGCGTCACAGCCTTGCTCCCCGCAAAAGTAGTCCCACCTCCATGAAATCAATTCCATTTGTATTTTTGTCGCTACTCGCCCTGTGTTGTATCGCTCAGTCTGCAATCGCTGACGATACCTCAGCGGTAAAACCGAACATCGTGGTCATTTTCATTGACGACATGGGGTTCGCTGACCCCAGCTGCTTCGGAAATCCACTGGTCAAAACGCCAAACATCGACAGGCTCGCTGCCCAGGGAATCAAGTTGACGAATTTTTATGTCAACTCACCGATATGCTCTGCTTCGCGAGTGGCGATCACAACAGGACAATATCAGGGTCGCTGGAAAATCCACTCCTACCTGAACACTCGCGCGGGCAATGCCAACCGCGGAATGGCAAATTATCTGGACGCTTCAGCACCAACCACCGCAAAGAAACTGAAGTCTGCCGGATACGCGACTGCCCATTTTGGAAAATGGCACATGGGAGGTGGGCGCGATGTCGATGATGCCCCTTTGCCGCAAGCTTACGGGTTTGATGAATCCCTCGTTTCATTTGAGGGACTTGGCGATCGGCTGATCTCGAATGCCAAGGGCGTTGAAAGGGCTCGTGCATTGGGGCAAGGAGAGATCATTCCCTGTGAACGCTGGGAACGCATGCAAATACAGACCGACCGCACCATTGACTTCATCAAGCGTCATCAAACCAAGCCATTCTATGTCCGATTGTTTCCAAACGATGTCCATGATGCCCATGTTCCGCGTCCCGGCAGTGCAGACAGATTCAAAACTGTTTCTGACGATTCTTACGCCCGTGATTTTTTCGCCGTGCTGGAACAGATGGATCAACAGATCGGGCGTCTGATCGCAACCATCGATGAATTGAAACTTGGCCCCAAAACTCTGATTCTGTTCACCAGTGACAACGGTCCGACGGATTGGCCAAGAAAATATGCTACGGGCCCCCCTGCGGGATTCACCGGTCCGTACCGCGGACGCAAATGGTCGTTATTCGAAGGCGGCATTCGCATGCCGTTCATCGCCCGGTGGACAGGCACGATTCCAGCAGGCGTTACCGACAGCACCAGTATCATGAGTGCGATTGATGTTTCACCCACTCTCTGCCAGTTCGCCGGCGTCCAAGTTGAAGATGATCTTGATGGCTTGGATCGCGGCGAAGTGCTGCTGGGCAAATCGACACCGCGTGCACGACCTGTCTTCTGGCAATACGGCCATCCGCACGCCATTCTCAAGGGCGGCAAACCGGAGCACCAGAGCCCCACGTTCGCGATGCGCGACGGTCGCTGGAAATTCCTGATTAACCCTGATGGCAGCGAAGCCCAACTGTTTGATCTTGAAGCAGATGAAGGTGAGACGACCAATCTTCTTTCCAGTCAATCAAAACGCGCATCAGCAATGGCCTCACAAATTTCCAAGTGGACAAACGATCTTGGGTTTGCATACAACAACCAGGCGGAATTGACTGCACCGCTACCGACGATCGCGATTCCGGCCAGTAACCAGCTGCTTCGGTTTGTGAATCATGGTGTTGCGGGCGACACCGGTTCACTTCAGTTCAACGGAAAGGCCTGGCTCAGCCTGCCAGCATTCAGAGTACCCAAGGTGGCTGGCGGCCGATCGCTGCAAATCAAGGCGACCATTCACCCAGATTCCCCTTCCGGAGTCATTCTCGCTCACGGCGGCAATCGAGTAGGCTACAGCGTCTATCTCGACCAGGGACAACTCTGTTTTGTCGCCCGCGTGAACAGCAAGTCCACCGTGATTCGATCCGACGTTCTCCATGAGGGTCCCGCCAGTTTCGAAGCCAAGTGGAATCCCAACGGCGAGATGTATCTGAAAGTAGACGGCAAGCTCGTCGGGAAGGCGGAAGCGGGTATCATGCAGCAAGAGCCAGATAACTCCATTCAAATCGGTGCCGACCTGTTCCAACCTGTCGGCGACTACAAAACACCGAACCGATTCTCCGGGACCATCGACTCTCTTACATTCAAGTATCCCAATGGGACATGAATGGTATCCAGATTCTCTGCGTTGAAGCCACATCCAATACCCCCCTCCATCGTTACCTGGAAGTTGTCAGTACCATGAAATCTATTGCTACCATCGTTTTTGCCGCCTGCCTTGTTTCTGGTCTTGCGGTTTCCACGGACGCTGATGACCGTTTGGTCCTCGTCGGCGCATCATACGGAAACAACGTTCTGGCCATCTGTGAATCAGATGGCACCGTGCTTTGGAAACACAACACGGCGGGTCCCCAGAAAGGGCACACGGGACACCATGATGTCCACCTGCTGCCCAGCGGAAATATTCTGTTTCATGACTCGTGGACAAAAACACAAGAGATCACGCTTGGCAAAGAAGTGGTCTGGGAATACGACAGTGCCACGATGAATGGCAATGAGGGCAAGAAAGTAGATGTCCACGCCTTTGATCGGCTGAGTAACGGGGAAACCGTCATCGTGGAAAGCAACGTCGGCCGAATCATTCATGTCGACAAGGATGGAAAACTCGTCAAGCAAGTACCGCTAGGGGAGGGCGGTCGCAAGAGGACCCGATTGATGCGAATTCTGGATAATGGTCACTACCTCGCTTGCGCAGAGAACCCGGGAGTTGTGTCCGAATACGATGCCGATGGGAATGTGGTCTGGGAATACGAGATTGGTACCCGGGTGTTTGGCGCAATTCGGTTGAAGAATGGCAATACCATGATCTGTTCTGGCAGTGGAAACAGCGTTGTTGAAGTAACACCTGAGAAACAGGTCGTCTGGGAAATTTCCAAGACAATTCCTGATTCTGAGATCTCGCTTGGCTGGATGACTGCGTTGCAGGAGTTGCCCAATGGAAATATCGTGGCAGGAAACTGTCACGCGGGCGAAGACAATCCACAGATTTTCGAGATCACAAAAAATAAAAAGGTGGTATGGGAATTCGACGAGTGGGACCTCGTTGGTAACGGCCTCGCCTGCTGGCAAATTTTGGATGCGAAGCAATCTGCGATGGTCAGGAAACAACTGGCAGCTTTGAAGAATTGAAAAACGAACTAGCGTTCGAGAATGACTTCATGAACGTCAATTTTCATCCCAGCAACAAAGCCTTGGTGGGCCCTGGTCGAACGGCCAAATAATACGGACTCAAAGCCGGATCCCGCTTCGTTTAAATCGCCGCCAAAACCAAGGCGATGTCTGCTGAACCAGAAGAAACAAGGTTTCATCAGTACAGGGATAAACCCACAAAGCTTTGGACACGATGCCTTGGAGATCTACGACCATGAATCAGTCCCGCCGATCGTTTCTGAAACATAGTGCTGCAACCGCCGCCGTGGGTTCCTTCGCTGCACCGGGAATCCTTAGCGCAAGGTCGCCCAATGCAAAGCTGAACATCGCATCCATCGCCGTTGGTGGCCGCGGGTGGGCGGACGTCAACGGCGCTGCGAAAGGCCATAATCTGGTTGCTTTCTGTGATGTCATGACTGGCGTGAGCAGTCGCAAAGGTGGTTATGCAGCCGCAGCCAAACAATGGCCAAAAGCCCGTCGGTATCAGGACTGGCGAAAACTACTGGACGAGAGTGGGGACATTGACGCCATCACCATCTCGACGCCAGACCACATGCATGCGTTGCCAACGCTTGCCGCAGCAACGCTTGGCAAGCATGTATTCACACAAAAGCCACTCACTCACACGATCCATGAATCACGCACCCTGCTGATTGAAACCCGACGACTCGGAGTCGCAACGCAGATGGGAATACAAAATCAATCCACAGTCGGCCATCGAACAGCTGTGGCAATGATTCAAAGTGGTTTGATTGGAAAAATCAAAGAGGCGCATGGCTGGAGCCACAAAGGATGGGCTGGACCGAAGGAAGGCAGGCCCGAGCACGCGGACAAAATTCCTGCAGGACTGGACTGGGATCTCTGGCTTGGGGTCGCACCTACAAGACCGTATGCCGAAAAAATCTATCAGCCCATGAATTGGAGAGGGTGGACCGATTTTGGCTCTGGGACGCTCGGTGACATGGGGATTCATATCTTCGAACCCATGGTGTCAGCTCTACAGGTTGCACCGCCTGTTTCAGTCCAGAGTTCGGGTATCAAACCCAACGCTGAAACATGGCAACCCACCAACAAAATCAAATACGAATTTACGGGAAACCAATACACTGCCACAGAAACGCTGACCTACTTCTGGCAGGACGGAGGTGCCGGGCGGCCATTACTTTCGACTTCGAAATACCTTCCTTCAGGTTTGAAGTTACCCAACCAGGGAACCTTATTTGTGGGTCAATCAGGAGCGATCGTGCTCCCCCATGGTGGCAAGCCGATGGTTTTTCCTGATGATCTGCTGACCGGCTACGAGATGCCAGCTGTCGAAAAACGTGGGCATTTCGACAACTGGCATGAAGCGATCCAAACAGGCAACCCTGCTTGCGCGTCCTTTGATTTTGCCGCACCGCTCACAGAAACTGTCCTGCTAGGCAACATTGCCGTGAGATTCCCAAATCAGAAACTCAGCTGGGACAGTGCAGCTCTCAGGTTCACCAACAATGACGATGCCAATTCATTTGTCAAAGGTGACTACCGTTCAGGCTGGGAACTGTAGCGGATCTGGTTTCGACATTGCCTGATGACGGCAGCCATTCATTCCCTGACTGGATGGTTACCATCACCCCGTACGAAAAAGAGGATTCAGCGTTGAAAATCATCCCAACCGCGATCATCCCAACCGCGATCATCACCGCGATCATTCTTGGCTCATCGGTATCTGGGGATGAACCAGTCAAGTTGTTCAATGGCAAGGATCTGACTGGCTGGACGGGTGCCGACTACGAGGTCAACGATGGCAAGCTCATTTGCCGGGGTAAAGTTCTACGCACCGAGAAACAGTATTCAGACTACATTCTTGAGTTTGACTTTCTGTTGCCACCACGTGGCAACAACGGCTTGGGAATTCACTATCCCGGCCAGGGTCGTCCATCGGGCGCCGGCATGGAGTTGCAAATTCTGGACAACAGTCATCCAAAATATTCAAAATTGAAAACATCACAGTACCATGGCTCTCTGTATAAGTTGCAAGCAGCAACACGGGGGTTTCTAAAGCCTGTGGGAGAGTGGAATCACCAAAAAGTAACGGTTCATGGTGCCAAGGTTCTGGTCGAACTCAATGGCACGACCATCCTTGATGCCAATCTTGATGAGCTGATGTCAAAGTATCTCAAACACAAGGGCGTGAAACGACGGACAGGGTATATCTGCTTTTGCGGGCATGGTGATCCGGTGCAGTTCAGAAACATAACGATCTTGGAGCTATCCGGGCAAAGCAAATGAAACACTCTATTTATTTGCTGATCGGCTTTCTGGTTGTCCCAGCGATCAGACTACTGGCTGAAGAATCAACATCCCAACCAGACAATGTCTTGCTAATCATCTCGGATGATCTGACCGCAACAGCCCTTGGCTGCTACGGGAACGATGTTTGCCGAACACCCCATATCGACGAACTGGCATCGAGGGGCTCATTGTTTTCGCGTGCCTATTGCCAAGCCACCATTTGCGGACCATCCCGTGCATCCATGTTGTTCGGATATTACCCCATCGCGACCAAAGCCACTGGCTATACGAGCGGTCGCAAGGAGGTTGGCCCTGACAAAGATAGTTGGCCGCAGCACTTCCGAAAGAACGGCTACCACACTGCCCGGATTTCAAAAGTCTTTCACATGGGTGTTCCCACCGATATTGGTCCTGGGAAAGATGGCGCGGATGACCCCGCATCATGGGATGAATCGTTCAACAGCCCTGGTCCGGAATCCAAGGCTCCGGGAACAGGGGAAACGCTCCAAAACAATCCTGAAGGGCTTAAAAACGGGGCCGCCGGGGGCAATCGGTTCTCGGTAGTAGAAGCTGACGGGGATGACTTGATTCACTCTGATGGCAAAACCGCTGCGAAAGCGGTCAAGCTGATCCACCAATACAAAAATCTCGACAAGCCATTTTTTCTGGCGGTAGGATTCGTGCGTCCCCATGTTCCCCTGGTCGCGCCTCGCAAGCACTTCGAACCCTATCCAATCGAAAAAATATCACTACCGCCGAAAGTGCCTGGAGACTGGGATGACATTCCCATGAATGCTGGTAACCGACGCACCTCGCAAAACCTGCAGATGGATCTGGAGCAACAAAAGCGATTGATTCGTGCGTATTACGCGTCTGTCAGTTTCATTGACGAGATGACTGGCAAGGTGCTCAAGGCATTGGATGAAAGTGGTCAGCGCGAAAACACGATTGTCATTTTCACCAGTGATCATGGATATCACCTCGGCGAACACGACCTGTGGTCCAAGGTAAGTATCCACGAAGAATCTGCACGCGTCCCGTTGATTGTGAGCGTCCCGGGTCACGCCCCAGTTCGCTGTAGATCACTTGTAGAACTGCTCGATCTGTATCCGACCCTTTCCAAACTCTGTGGACTCAGTATCCCCGACAACATTCAAGGTTTGGATATATCCGCCATGCTGCAGGACCCGTCGCATGAGGTGAGGAACTCGATCCTTTGCAGCGGCAAGGGCAGGTTGTATCGCGAACGCAAATGGGCTTTGCTTGACTATGGAAAAACAGCAGAGCTATACGACATGGAAAATGATCCAAAGCAATACATCAATCTTTACAACGATCCTGAATACTCCGATGTCGCTGTCGATCTGAAGCAAAAATTGAACAACAGATTGGCTGAAATACCACCCGTAACAAATACAACGAATTGACCTGTCTGAGATGAACCAGACCAAATCACTCAAGATAAATAACGATCATGAAAAACACTGACATGAGCCTTATGGAATTCCTGAACAAAAAGTTTCCACTGACCGCTTTGCGAGTGACAGCCGTCCTGTTTTTGACTGGAATCAGCGATCATTCCTGCTTCGCGGTCGATCACGTTGCCACGGTGGAATCTGACACCGTCGATGCTACCAACCGGCCGGCGAAACCCAACATCTTGATCATGATGGCAGACGACATGGGGATCGGTGATACCAGTGTCTATTTGAATGTACGGTTGTCTCCAACCAGTCCGCCTGTCAAAAAAACACTACGGACACCGAACCTCAAGCAATTCACAGAATCAGCAATTGTATTCACCGATGGTTATGCTCCCGCCTCGATGTGCAGTGCAACGCGATACTCTCTGCTCACCGGCCGTTTCGCTCATCGGTCGTACCTGAAGTATCAGGGATGGCTACCTCACGGCCCCAACACGCCGATGATTCAGCAGGGGCTGACTACACTGCCTGAGATGCTACAGGCGAACGGTTATCACACAGCTGGTATCGGTAAATACCATGTGGGCATGTCATTTGACAACGGAAAAGGCAAACCGGCAGAAGATTTTTTCTTCCATGATGTCGACTTTACGAAGCCAATTCTGGATGGTCCAACGCATCACGGTTTTGACGAATACTTCGGCGTCACTGGCAACACCGAAGATCCACTCGACACCGAGCCACGCATCCTGATTCGCAATGACCGATTCACCTTCACTGACCGAAGTCGGATGAAGTTGATCGGAATGAAGAATCGCGAAGGACAAATTCTGTCAGCACCCGACTGGGATCTCAGCAAACTCGGGCCGCTGTATCTGAAGGAAGCGGAAGACTTCCTGACCCGGCAGTCAAACGACCCGACACACCCTTTCTTTCTTTATTACGTCCCCAACGCCAATCATTTTCAACGAAATCCCAATGGTGATTACGCCGTTCCGGACCAGATAGCAGGAACCAGGATCAAGGGTGAGAGTCGTTACTCGGATGACTCTGTTGCGAATGATCGCGAGGACATGGTGCTGGAAAATGATGTTGTCTTTGGCAAGCTGCTTGAAATACTGAAAACCACGGATGACCCACGATGGCGTGGCCACAAACTCGTTGAGAACACGTTGATCATCTTCACAAGTGACAACGGTCCCAATGTTGGAGACAATCTGGGCCCAAATCAGGAAAGTGGCAAACTGCGAGGAAAGAAAGCCAAGCTATGGGAAGGAGGCATCCGGGTGCCCCTGATGGTTTCCTGGCCAGCTGTGCTTGAAGGTGGAAAACTGAACCGCTCCATTGTGACCTTGACCGATCTTTATGCGACCCTTGCTCACATCATTGGCCACTCATTGAATCCTGAGGAAGCACAGGACAGTCACAATGTCTTCGCCTATTGGCGGGGAACGCCTGAAATACCAGATACAAGACCACGTGTTTTCTTCTGTCATTTGGGGCCGCCGTTTCTTAATGATGCATTGGCTATTCGCCAAGGCGCAAACAAACTGATGCTCGAAGGTGGACTGGCAATGCCCTGGGCGTCAGGAGGCTCACGTGGTGCCGCCACACCTGCTGTGCTGTACAACCTGCAGCACGATCTGTACGAGACCAAACCATACGCTGATGATTCGTCCACTGATATCGCAAATGGGCTGGCAGCAATGTTGCTGAGAATTCACAACCGCGGCCATGCCAGACATTTGAATGTGATGAATGGCGGTCCACTGATTCAAAATCCCGGTTGGCATAACCTGAGAAATGATGTCACTGGTGAAGTCGGTTTCACTTTTCGACTGCGGGCAGGTTCGGAGAACACGGTCATGACCCATCTGGGTATGTTCGACGATCACGACCGGGACAAACCAGTCCGTGCAGCCCGATCAATCCCACTGGACGGCGAACGTGACCAACCATCGAAAAGTCCTCTCCGCGGCAAGAATCACTCTTTGGAAAGTCCGCATCTGATCCGGCTTTTGATGCAAGCTAAGGGTCAACAGGTCGAACTCGCCCGATGCCAGCTGAAACCCGGTACCTCCGGCGAATTGCTGAACTCCTTTCGTTATATGCGTTTACCCAAACCCGTTCATCTTGACGAAGGAGTGACCTACGTACTGTTGATGTCCACCCGGGTCGCCGACGGTGATCATTTCCGGGATCCAGTCAGTTTTGATGGTCTTTCACCGCAGGTCAATCCGGATATCGTTGTTCAACGCAGCCTGTTGCTTCGCGAGAGTTCCCTGTCCGGTCACATCGACATACCCGCTTTTGAAGACCTGACCGATTTCTACTCACGTTTTCGGCTGCCAGTCGGGCCTACTCTGCGACTTGCAGAGGATGGATTGGCAGATCAGCCCCAAACGTCGCAGCCATGATGCGTGATACATCACGCGAAACAACGCTGTCTTTCGACCGATTATCCTAAATCACCAGCTCGAAGTTGACTGAAGCGAGAACCTCATCAAAAGCGTTTGGCAGGTCGTACAAAGTGTCAAAGCCCGGACCGCCGTCAAAGAACGGATTCAAGGCTGTGGAGTTGGAAATTTTGAGTTCGTCATCACCCATTCCCATTTTCACATGCAGATCATTCGCTGCATTGATGGTGTTCAATTCCATTTTGTCATTTCCGCCAGCAGCAGAAGCGTAGAAATCATTTGCTGTGGCATTGTGGATTCGAGCCTTGTCATCACCACTTCCCAACTCCACAAAGAAGTCATCGACGGCTTGAGTATTGCGCATTGACAATTGGTCATTTCCGAAATCGGTTGCAACAACTACATTCCGCCCTGCTCGCGTACGATTCATCCACACTAAATCATCGCCAGACGATGTTTGTACAATCACGTCTTGACCCGCACTCATGCCATACGTGGAAAGGACATCGTTGCCTTCATCAGAACGGATTTCAATGTCATTCCCGGCTTTCAGCCTGGACAGTCGGATGTAATCCGTATCCTGTCCCGTGCCAACTGCAATATCATTCAGTGCTTTTGCACGATACATACTTACGCGATCAACACCTCCATGCGTCTCAACTTTCAAATCCTTGGCCTTGACCCATGAAAGCCGTATATGGTCATCGCCGCTGTCACCATTGATCAGAAAAAGCCCATTGGTGCTGGTTTGTCGTGCACTGACACGATCGTCATCCAGCCCGGCTTCCACGCGAATTTGCTGAGTTGTCGTGACATTCAACATCTTCACCACATCGTTTCCTCGCGAAGTAAAGATGCCAAGGTAACCGTTCGGGGTGTCTGTCAAACTGAGATTTTCAACCTTGACTTGATCATCTCCATCCGCCGTTCGGATGATGACTGTCTCAATCAAATTCGCAGCGAACAACTGCGAAGCAGCACCGTTGATCGTCGTCCCTGTTAATCCAGTGACCAGAATCTGATTCGGTGCCACTTCCGTCACCACAAGCTGGTTATCAGCGGCGTCCCCACCCAAGGCCAAAGTTGTTCCCACCAGATTGCCAATGATGTTGCCTGCAAGTGGATTGCGTGATTCAAGAGGTTGCAATCGGAGTGAACGTTGATTTGCCTTGCGCATGGTGAGGACCTTTTGTCGAAGAGAAGAGGGGAGAAGACGAGAGATGCGGCAAGCCGCATGGATGAAACACAAAGCACAGGTCATGCCAAAAGTCCAGAAATGAAATCACGCAGTACGCCAGCAGACGTATTTCGTCGTGATTTAACGGGTTTTCATTCGTGAAACGTTTCCTGTGACCGACAAGCCAAATGCCACCACAAACAAATCCAGACCTGATTGCGAGTCTCAGAATGAGTCGTTGGTCCAAGCTTGAAATGCTTTCGAACCCTGCTGGACTTCAATGATGGTCACTGCATTGTCCATGCACGCGATCAGGCCGGTGTTTACTTTCCAACACCCGCATCGAGTATCAGTCCGAGATCACTGGGCCCAAACGGGTGGCAGATATCGACGCGTCAAAGTTCTCTGGAGATCGTCAAACTGCCTGCAACATCCATAACACTCGCTGGTTTCGGATGACTGAGAGAGCGTAATTCAAGCAATGGGATCATTCGACTGCCTCGTCTATACTCGGGGTCACGAATCACACCATTGCAGCCTCTGAGCCTGGCAATGTGTTGAGTCAAACCTCAAATGATTTTCAAACGTCACATCAATTCAAGAGAAATATTCACCATGAAAATCCAATCAAGCCGGCAAATTGTTGGACTGATGACTGTATTCGCTATCAGCTGCAATTTGGCAGGAGCTGCCGATAAAAATGCTCCGGAGAACAAACCCGGGTATGTGAAAACCAAGGATGTTGGTGCTGCCGCACCTGACAACGCAGATGTACCGTTTGATGGAACCATGAAGTCGATCAAAGAGAATTGGGAGATGTGGCCCAAGTCGGACATGGCGATCACCTGGTCAATTGTTGATAATCCCAAGGGTGATGGCAAAACCCTGATGACGAATGGGGGCAAGCGTTGGGGTACCCACGATCTGGTCACCAAAAAGAAGTACACGGATTTCGAAGGGCATGTTGAGTTCGTTTTGATGGGTAACCGTAACGACGACAAAGTTGACGGCTATAGCAATAGCGGCGTTTACCTGCAAAACCGATACGAGCTTCAGATCGAATCTCCCAAAGGCAAGGATGTCGATGATCCCTACAATTGGAAGATTGGTCCCCATGGCATCGGAGCGTTCTGCATGGAGTGCGTGCCAGACGTAAACGCGTGGCGACCCAACGGCCAATGGCAATCGTTTCACTTCGTCTTCAAAGCAGCAAAATGGGACGGTGAAAAATCCATTGAACCTGCTCGTGCCACCGTATGGTGGAATGGCGTCAAAGTTCACGATAACGTCCCCATCAAGCATGCAAACGGAGGTGTCAGTGTCAGTCCATCCGCAGAAGGCCTCAAACTGCAAGAACATGGACAAGATGTGCGTTTCCGTAATGTGTGGATCGTAGACCAGAGCAAATAGAATTGCTTCGGATCTGGGAGCAGACTCACGGTTCCCAGTGACTCGATTGGCCCAGGGTGGAATGGGATACTCCCAGAACCGCATGGTCACCACCTTCAAACAGTTTGAGGTTTTGGCCGCAGTGATTCTTCGATTCTCGCTAACAATATTTGGCGAGATGCTTGGCAATTTGTTCAGCCCGTTCGTTGATGACGCACGGGCATCTGTCCGTGTCATTTGGCCTGATTGGTTGCCGATCAAGCAGGTCAAGCGTAATCCGACAACACATCTGCTCATCCATTTCCAGATTCCAGCCTGCTACGGACATCAGACAACAAGGTCGCGAGATGTATCTCACCGCAGCGATCAAGTGACTGACATTTGATGTGAAATTTTCTTGCACTTAGGACTCGGTTTCACAGTGAGCATTGGTAATTGTCACGAGCTTTCATTCAATACCCTCAGTTCCTGATTTCCCTGGCAACATGAACCTCACCTCTCTGGGGTTCGCTTCTGGAGCAACGCTTTTGATCGTGGAGCATTATTTGTCGCAAAAACTTCTCCTGAACCGCATTTCATGAATTGCCTCCGAGAGCACGTAAATAGACTAAGGACCTGAACCATCACGTCCTCAAGTGCCCTTCGCAGGGTGGATACCCAGAGTTTGATTTTCCTCAATCATGAAAACTCCTATCAAAGTAATGCAATTCATCTGTCCGACCGGTTTTTACGGTGCGGAACGTTGGATATTGGCCTTGGCGAAACATCTTGACCCACAACAAGTACGCTGTGAGTTGGCGATTTCTTCTGAACCCTCCAATCAGGATCTCGAGCTTACCCGGCAATACAAACAACTCGGTTTGGCAACGCACGAAATTGCGATGCGAGGGAAATTTGATCTTTCAGCAATATCGAAACTGGCCAAGGTATTGCGAGACGAAAAATTTGATCTTGTCCACACACATGGCTACAAGTCCGACATCATTGGCTTGTTAGCGGCGAAAAAAGCGGGCATTCCTTGTGTCATCACGCCGCATGGTTTTTCAACCCACATGGATTTCAAACTGCGTGTTTTCAGTTGGCTCGGCGGTAAAGCGTTACGACGTGCGACGAAAGTGGTTCCACTCTCAACGCAACTCATGAAAGATTGCGAACAGCTTGGAGTTCCCGAAAACAAAATGCTGTACATTCAGAATGGTGTTGATTTATCAGAGGTAGAAGCACAGGAAAAACCCGTGCGTGCACCCGATGCACCCAAACGCGTTGGTTTCGTGGGCCAATTGATCAGTCGGAAGAACGTATTTGACTTGTTAGCCGTATTTGATGCGTTGCATGCCAAGCATCCATCAACCCGTCTGATCATTTTGGGTGATGGCGATCAGCGTGCCGAGTTGGAGGCGCATGCTCAGACGCTTCCAAGCAAAGACGACATTGAATTTCTGGGCTTCCGAAACGACCGGCTTGAACTTCTGAAGTCATTTGACCTTTTTGCAATGACATCAACTTTAGAGGGAATACCGCGTTGCCTGATGGAAGCAACGGCAGCAGAGATCCCCGTTGCCGCCTATGACATCCCCGGCATTGACCAACTGGTAACCCATGAAACCACAGGTCTGTTAGCGACACTGGGAGACAGGCAGCAGTTATTGCAGCATTGGGAGACGATGTTGTATGACGCCGAAACAGCACGAAAATTGGCAACGGCGGCAAAACAGTTTGTGTACGAAAATTACTCTGCTCAGCGAATGGCCAACGAATACACAGCGTTATTCAAGGACCTCACCAGCAACGAATAATCAATCCTGCACTGAATACCAAATGCGACCAATCACAAAGCACGAACACTTGGGTGCTTCCACCATTCTGCGACGGCGAATTACCAGCTGCTCGCATTCCAGGTCTGGTCGTCAATGGGTTGCTTCCATGACAACAGGCTGTGCATCTACAATCACGTAAACGGATCGCGGCATCAGTCGTGTTCCTGTACCGTTATCCAAAAGTGCAAGGCAAGTACCACGGCATGTATTCAAGGCGAATCATCAAAACAGGAATGTGTTTGATCATGCTGTTCATGATCATTTCCCATGGTCGATTGGCAGAGGCAATCGAAAAGACACCTGACAGACCAAACATTCTATTTCTGTTGGCGGATGATCTGGGCTGGACAGGATTGAGTTGTTTTGGAAGCGACTTGTATGAAACGCCCCACCTCGATCAGCTTGCTGAAACCGGGATGAAATTCACCAATGCCTACTCGGCGTGTACTGTGTGCTCACCATCCCGTGCTTCGATCATGACAGGGATGTATCCAGCCAGACTTCGACTAACCGATTTCATAGCGGGTCAAAATCGACCGTTTGCCAAATTGCGAATCCCGGAATGGACAAAAGGATTGAATCACTCCTATGTGACCATCGCAGAAGCACTGCGAAATGATGGATACCAGACTGCACACGTGGGAAAATGGCACCTGCACCACGCCGGACGCAATCCCGACGACTATGGCCCCACCCAACATGGGTTCGATCTAGACATCGCGAAACCAAAAGGAACACGCGGTTATCGACTGCAAAGTGGCGGGAATCCAAATGGTGAATCGAAAAGCGAGTACCTGACCGATTACCTCACGGATCAAGCATTGTCCTTCATTGACAAAGCTCAGGAGAATCCATTTTTTCTTTATTTCGCTTATCACGTGCCACACACCCCAATTGATGGGCGAGACGATCTGGTTGCCAAATACAGAAAAAAAGTGCGTGACGGCGCCGTACACAAAAACCCAAAATATGCTGCGATGGTGACCAGCATGGACGACAGCGTGGGCCGCCTGCTTGGACGATTGGAACACCTCGGCATTGCTGATAATACGCTGATAATCTTTACGTCTGACAATGGTGGACTGACACAACGCTACGGTAAGCTCGACGGGTTCACGGACAACTATCCACTGCGTCGCGGCAAAGGTTCAGCCTATGAAGGCGGGGTTCGAGTACCCGCCATCATCCGATGGCCTGGAGTGACACCACCGGCAAGTCAATGTGATGAACCCATCAGTACGATCGACTACTATCCAACACTCCTTGAGGCTGCGCGTTGCGATGGAAGTGAAACCCACAATCAAAAGCTTGATGGCACAAGTCTGGGAACTCTTCTACGGGATCCGTCGCAATCGCTGGATCGCAATCTGTTTTGGCACTATCCACATTATCACGCTGGCGGTGACAGTCCGTACGGAGCCGTTCGCTCAGGCCCGTGGCGACTCATTGAGTTTTACGAAAATGACGCGATCGAACTTTACGATCTGAATGCAGATCCAGGCGAAAATCATAACCTCGCCGGAGTACAGCCGGGCATTGCTGAGAAGTTGCATCAACAACTCGATTCATGGCGTGCAACCGTCAATGCTCAAATGCCAATTCCCAATCCCGACCATGATTCTGACAAAGCGCAGCAAGTCTCCAAAAAGCGAAAGTGAGACCGGATCGTCGTGCGAAGGTATTTTTTTGCTGCAAGCTGATTTAGTAAAACGAAGTGATGGTTTTGACAGCACTACATTTTCCTGAGCACAAACCATGCAGACTTCCAGCCTGGCTTTTGCCGAACGCTGAAACCACCGGCTTCAACAAACAGATACTCAACCTCGTCAATCTGTTTCACTTGCATTTTGAGCGCTTGATAGCGGTCCAGATCCATCAACACATTGCCGGACCACGCCCAGACTGGCTCACTTGTCCTGCCATCTGTTTTGAAAGTGATCGCTGAGAATGGAGCATTGCGTGCTTTTGCGTTTTTCGCAGCTGGATCGAAACCCTTGATGTCTTCGACACGTGAAATGACCTGCCACGAGCCCGGGATGTCAGGATGTGCGACAAACTTTCCATCCCAGCGGAACAGGTTCTCATTCGGATCCTGGGATGCGTCTTCAGGATTGATTCGATCCTGCCAATGTGATGATAACATCGGAACGGTCGATGCCGATTTGAAGACCAGTTCATCATCCATGGGTGGCAGTTTCTGCTCGGCAAGATGAAGACTGATTTTTCCCTGCGGCAGACGACTGGAAGGTTTCGTGCTGTACTTGTCGTTGTAGCGAATGAATGCCTTGACTGCGATTGTTACTTCACCACTATTGAAGTCATCACGAAATTCACGTGTGATAAAAGCGCCTTTTGGCAAACCTCCAGATCCCCGACCACCACCCTGTTTGGTTTCAATCAGCGGCTTGCCATTGATATAAATCATGTGCCCTCCGCCAGAACCAACGTGATCACCGGAATTGACCCGCAGGCGATAACGGTGTCCCTGTTTCAAGGATGGAATTTTGAACGTACCGCGCATCAGCAGTACTTCCTTCTCCCACAAAGTGTTGACGCGTGTAGCGCCGTAACAGCCTGGCCCCACACAGCCCGCTGAGCATTTGGTGATGGGGCGTTTGGGTATTGCCCCATCGTAGTTTCCAAAAGGACTTTTGCCCGTCTTCCAACCCGCTTTGGCAGCATCAAACTCGGCCTGGAACCAGGTCTCCATCCCTCGGGGCAGCGTGATTTCACGATAACGGGAAACCAGCTGATCGAATGGCACCTGCTCAGCAGCAATCGGATCAAAACTGTGGTAGGACCACTCGGCATCACGCAAATCAACAAACATTTTCCAGTCGTACTGATCATGCCCGGCGCGGCGATAAAGCGCCGCGAGCTCATCAATCGGTTCGCCTCGACCTCCGGGACGTTGCGATTGCACATCGTTGGCGGCCAGCGGCAGCAGTTTTCGACGATTCCTACCAACAAACTCAGGAACGAGCTCATCCATGATAATCGGAACAATTGCCTGCTTCAGTTCCGGTCCAAAACTACTCGGATCCGCTCGAAGAAACAAATTTTTGTAGGGCAGGATCTCTCCCGGGTACTTCTTGCGAGCGATCTCGTAAACGACATCGAGTCCGCCAGGGACATCCGCCAGGGATTCGGCAATGGCTTCGAGGTGATAATCGTAAGTTGAGGTTGTATTCAGACCGCCAGGTGCAACCTTGTCACCCGCATAGCCCGTGAACGTCTCCTTCAAAGTCTCCGTCGCCAGCTTTTGTACAACAGGCGAGGCCTTTTTGATTTCAGCACGAATCGCTGGTGCAAACCCAAGTGTGATCGAAACACGTTGATTGCTACGAACCAGTTCACCCATCGCAGGCAACACCCGTTCATAACAGCGTTCGTCAGCCGCCACGGGAGTCAATGCGGTCAGTGCCGCATTACGAAGCCATGCTTCCTCGTGCTTGAGATAGGGGACGAGCAGATCAACCAGCGGAACTATCTCGTCAGCTTGACTGTGACCAATGATTTGGATAGCTGCGTCTTTGACCCACCATGACTCATCCTGATCTCGAACAGCTTGCACTGCAAGCTGCTGTATTTCGGCATTCAGAACCTCAGTACGTTGCAACAAAGCTCCAAACATCGCACGTCGAATACGCGGGTCCGCGTCGCGCA
>PKCN01000242.1 GCA_002862205.1 Planctomycetaceae bacterium
GATCATTTCCGGGATCATTTCCGGGATCATTTCCGGGATCATTCCCGGCAGATTTCCTTTGGCTGTCATTGAGGGTAATCGTCACATTCCCGTCTTTTCCGGCAGATTGGATGGCATTGATGATCAAATTGGTCAGTACTTGTTGGATTTGGCCTGCATCGATGTTGGCGGATAAATCTGCCTGTGGCAGTGCCAAGTGGAGATGGGTGCAATGCTTTGCTGCGACGGTTTCCATCAGTTCGCGGGTACTGATGATGAGTTCATTGAGGTTATGCAAGGATCTTTGTGGGGTGTTTTGCCGAGCAAAGTCCAGTAGCTCACGGACAATTCTTGTGATCCGTTGAGCCTCTGACTGGATGGCCAGTGCACTCACTCGTGCAGTCGGGGGATCGAGCTCTCCACTGGCCAGCAATTCAGCTCTGCCGGTGACCACATTCAGGGGAGTACCGATTTCGTGTGCAAGGCCTGCCGCCATTCTGCCGACGGTCGTCAATCGTTCTGCGTGGCGTAGCTGTTCAACTGTTTCGATTCTTTCCAACGTCGCAGATTCAAGTTTCTGATGCTGTTCCGTGAGTTGGGCGCACATATCGTTCAACGCATTGCCCAGACGCCCCAATTCATCTGCTGATTCAATGGTAACAGGGCCGGTGAAATCGCCCTCGCCAACCCGTCGCACTTTCTCGATGAGTTGATTCAGCGGTTTTCCCACCATCCGGATACCACCAACCAGAATCACAAAACCTGATAACGAGGCGACGCCGAGGAGTGCAATCAGGGAAGTCAACAGCGAATGTTGGAATCGTGTATTCATGCTGTCGTCGGGAACAGCAACTTCAATTTTGCCTGCTTTCGTTCCCTCTGGTCCCCTGCTGGTGTAAGGAACATAGGTGTAAACAACTTGGTTGCCCGATTGATCCGGCATGCTGAGGACTGTTGTTTTCTGTTCGGCGATAATCAGATTCAGAGGGGATGGTTGTTGCGTACCCTCATTGATGGCTGCCACTTCGACCCAACGCATGGTGACTTGTTGCAAACGGGAGGAGAGCCGCATCGTGCTGGGGATTTCAAGAATACGATCCTCTTGAATTGCCTGATCGATTGTCGGCTGGAGCGACTGGACAAGTTCCGATGCAAATTTTTGGTGTTCAGCTTGTGCTCGCTGTTCCTGTCGCACGGTGAGATACGCGAAGAGCCCGACGACTAATAGCAGTCCTGTTAAAAAGAGCAGAACAAGTTTGGCAGCAAGTCGCATCGACGGGTCTCTCGGGATTCTCGAGGGCAAGGCAGACTTGTTTGCGAAATCAGACTGCTCAACAGCGTCATTGTAGCTGCGTCATTGTAGCTGCGTCATTGCAGCCGCGTCATTGTAGCCGCCCTCTATAAAGAGCGGTCAGCGTCGGTTACGAATACCGACGCTGACCGCATTGTGGGTCCGTCGCCTCCTTGCGGCAGAGGCAGGAGCGTTATCACGAGTTCACTACGATGAATCGTGATCCCTTCTCGCTACGGACCAACAGGAGGATGCCTTTTGCTGATTCATCTTGACGATGCTCAGCCATCAGTCTCTCAAAGTCAGCGACTGACGTTACTTTTTGCCGATTGACTTCCCGGATCACGATTCCGGGAGCCAACCCTGCCTCGGCAGCCGGGCTCTTCTCTCGCACAGAGGTGATGACAACACCTTCAGTACCCTCCATTCCCAGCTGTTTGGCGACAGCACCTTCCAGCGGGGCAATTTCAAGTCCGAGGCCTTCCATTCGCTTTCCTGGCTCATTTCTCTCATCGTTGACCCTTGCACTGAAATCGCTTGGCTGCATGGCAGCCTCGTATCCGAGTTGCATGGTCTTTCCGGCTCTGACGATCTCGATGACCAACTTTTCACCAAATGGTGATCGCTCCACGGCAAGCTGTAACGCTTGTGGTGTGGAAACCAGTTTTTTGCCGAAACGCACGATGACATCACCCGATTTGAGCCCTGCTTTTAACGCAGGGGTGTCCGGATAGACATCAGTCACAATCACCCCGCCGCGCGGTTTGACTTTCAATTCTTTTGCCAACTCCGGCGTCACTGGCTGGATCCCTACTCCAAGGTATGCACGTTTCACCGAACCGTGGTCGATCAGTTGATCACCCACCCAGCGGGCAAGGTTGGAAGGTACGGCAAAGCCAATCCCCTCGTTGCCACCGCTACGGGAGTGAATGGCAGTATTGATTCCAACAACCTCACCACGAAGATTGACTAATGGACCTCCGCTATTACCCGGATTGATTGCGGCATCGGTCTGCAGGAAGTTCTCCCTTGCAGTGATACCGATACCACGATGTTTGGCACTGATGATGCCCGCGGTTACGGTGCTTTCAAGTCCGAACGGTTGACCAAGTGCCATGACCCAATCACCGATAGCGACACGGTCACTGTCACCCAGCGTGGCAGCTGCCAGGTTGGTAGCGTCGACTTTGACAACTGCCAAGTCGGTCTTGGGGTCGGTCCAAACATTGGTTGCAATGTATTCACGACCGTCATGCATTCTGACCGTCACTTCACCACCGCCAGCGACAACGTGATTGTTGGTAAGGATCACGCCCGAAGCGTCAATGATGACACCGGATCCAATCCCACCCTGTGGGGAAGGTGCGGAGCGTCCGGGGCTCATGTTAGGGCCTCCTCGCTCGAGTCCACGAAACATGTCCTCGAAGGGCGTTCCACGGAAAGGATTCTCACCTTGCATGCCGTCCTGAGACGGTTGTGGTTTGGCCTTCGAATTCCACCGCGAGGCGACAGCAGGTCGATTCTCGATTGAGACAACCGAGGGTAATAGTTCCTCAGCAACCGTGCGAAATGCACTGGATAGGTGGTGGGCCGAGTCGATGGCATCCTGTTGCTGAGGGGTTAAACTCGACAACGGAGTCTTTTGGGTTTGATCCGCATTGACCCACGCTGCTCCGGAAAGCAAGCCAGCAGCAGCCAATGCTGCTAGCCCCGTGGAAGCCCATGCTCCAGGTTTTTTGATTCTCATGATGGTTATCCTCCAAGTTCATTTCTAGCGTTTGGGGAGATCAGCGATGATTGGTCGCGTCACCCACAGAACATTGTTGAGTGTGCCGCCACTCAGTCCTGTCGGGCATTCATCTCGCGTATCAGCTCCACAGTCATCACCAATGGCGGGGACCAAGTTGGCTCCGCCCAAGCTTGACGTCTTGCCGCAACGCGTTTGCTCCAACCTCTGCGAACTTCAGCCGATCGCTCGCGAATCTCGTCCGGTGTCGGATCCGATGACTCACGATCAAAAGATTTTGATTTTCTGGACACGAGCCTCTCCCGAATAAAGACATTGAAAAGAGAGTGACGCACGTCGCATCACTCAAGTGCTTGGTAGGCAATGCACAACGCGTGCCAGACTCGAAAAAATGCAAAAAACCAGTGTTTTTGGCACTTTTCAACTCGCTGACGCGTTGCCCTTTGCCCCGGCGGGGCAGAATGCCCCAGATCGCCACCAATCAGGCAACCAGATCACCATCAACCAGATCGCCGTGCTTCGATTAACCGTCACGCGACGGAAGTCGAAACGGATTTCATCGCAAACGTGATTGCGAAAACACCACCAGAGGGGGGTGAGAGAGATTCAAGCTCGTGAATCAAGAAGCGACGCGGACAGGAATCGAAACGGATTTCATCGCAAACGTGATGACGAAAACACCACCAGAGGGGGGTGGGAGAGATTCAAGCTCGTGAATCAAGAAGCGACGCGGACGGGAATCGAACCCGCAACCTCCGGATCGACAGTCCGGGGCTCTAACCAATTGAGCTACCGCGCCAATGGCTGGATCGAAAAGTATATCGACACACCCAATACTCGCAAGGCCTTTCCCAAGCCGGTTTTCGCAGCCGATTTTAGCCAGAGCTCAAGTTTGACGATTGCAACGGTGTCATCGGCAAGAATTGCCGTAAATAACGAGACTTAATTTGCCAAATCCAATTTTAAGTGACCTACTCTTTCATCAACGCAGCTTTTGTTCACGTTGTGGACAACCAATGCGTCAAATTTAAGGAATGCAGTGGATGGTAGCCTGAAACTGCCAAAAGTGGAGTTGTCATGTTCGAACTGATCATTGCCAATCAATCGCTGACGACTTGGTTCTTCGACTCATGGGCCGAGTTAGTTGTCTATTTTCATAGTATGAGCGTCACCCAGTGGGGGGTGATTTCTGCCAGTGCGGTGGCCTTTGGCTTCCTGTGCCTCCGAGGAAATGGCCTTCAGCATCATTGATGTTTTCGGCGGCGAGTCTGGTTTTGAATAACCATTGGGTTTCGTCTTCTTCGCTTCTGGCGGATCTTCATTGGAGAATCTCACCGTCTTGCCACGTTTCGGCTGGTGAACTCAGAGCGAGCAATATTCTCGCGGAACTTGATTTCAGTCCTTGGTATGATCTTCGGCTGACACGGGTGAACCGATTTTCCGGATCGGTTGTCTGGACCCGATCGGCAGGAAATGCTGCAGCGTTCTGATCGTTGCTTGAGGATTCATCTGTACAGCCCCCAAGAGCGTTGATTTGGCACTTTTCTTAGGTTTGAATTGCAGCATGGATCGTTGACGAGTGTCGGCTGGTGAGGGCGTTGTCGAGAACAGCGACACGGGAAAGGGTTTTGCATGTAGGACAGGGCTCGGTATCATGAGTTGGCGGTGATCTTTTCCGCATGGTTGTTTCTGACTAAACAGGCTGTGGGGCCCGACGATGCCGTTATTTGAAATTGAGACAGATTCTCACATCATCATCACGTGGGCTGATGACGAGCCTGCTGCCAGAAGCGTGGTGGCAGAGGCATATCCCACGGATGAGGTTGTTCGCTTGACCAAGCGGCCGCGAGACACGTGGGTAATCAGTAAAGGCGTCCTCGGATTGACCAGCCCCAAGCTTGATCCCTGTACGGTAGCTCGCGAGTGTTTGAGTCGCTCGGCAGGTGACAAGGTGAATGCGATTCGCCTGTACCGTATGGAAACGGGTAGTGATCTGGAACACGCAAGAAAAGCGATTGAATCGAACATGGTGATGGGTTGGTGACTGGACCACCCAACTTTCGGCTAGAATACACGCAACCGGTTTTTGATCCTCGTTTTCTGAGTCGCATTGTTTGATGCCGCGCTTCTCTCTCTTATTCGCGGTTTTACTCGTTCCCCTGATTGTGGGCTGTGACGGATGTCGCAACGATTCGACCACGTCTTCGAACCAGCAGGCGGAGCTAAGTCCTGAGGATTTCGTTGCCGGAAGGCCAGTGCCTTATCCGACAGATGACAAAGTCGTCACCTCGGGAATCAAACCTGGGCATTGGCTGACCGCTGTGCAGGCTCTGAAAA
Organism: Planctomycetaceae bacterium; assembly: GCA_002862205.1. Classification (GTDB taxonomy): domain Bacteria; phylum Planctomycetota; class Planctomycetia; order Pirellulales; family Pirellulaceae; genus Rubripirellula. The sequence continues at coordinate 5,355 of PKCN01000242.1, forward strand.
GCAATAATGCTGATTCTCGAGGTGACTTGAACAGCATTGCGGGGTTGGCTTCACAAGCATCCAATCCCGATCAACCAAAGACCACTTGGAGTGATGTACAGGCGTTGAGAAACGGCAGCATCATTACGCGTCGACCTGTGGTCCTTCCCAAAGGTCAGAATAAGAAACTCGATTACCGCACGTTTGCACCAAATCTGTTTGTCAATGGAAAGGCAAAGAGTTTTTTAAGTAACCGGTTCACGTCTTCTGAACGCGCGGAATCTTTTTCAATTGGTGCTTACCCGTTCACGAAAATGGGGCCTGCGGAATACTTCATGGTCGTTTTGACCGAAAGGCCCGAACGATTCACGAGGTTTCAGGTTTCTGATTGGAATCGGGCAATTCGTGATGAGACCAGCATTGCGTTGGACGCTCCGATTATCAACTACAGGGTAGTCACACCATCTGCGGAAAACTATTTTCCGTTGCCGTTGCCGTTGGCAGAGACGATGTTGGATTGGACCAGCACTGCCGTTGTTTTCTGGGACGACCTGCCGCCTGAAGCTCTCACTCTACAGCAGCAAACAGCTCTGGCAGATTGGGTGCACTTTGGTGGTCAATTGATTGTCAATGGATCGGCCGCTGCAGACTCCCTTAACAAAACCAGTGCCGCGGATTTGCTACCGCTCCGGCCAACGGGCAGTATTGAATTGGATATTGACGCCGCGCAAGAGTTGCTCGTCAATTGGCAGGTTTCAGGAGATACATCGACGAACCAGCAGGTTTCATTGTTAAAAGCCCGCGAGAGTCGCGTTGCAGTCGATGGCGTGATGGTCGACAACGCACAGGCAATCGATAACAGCGGGAACTTGATTCTGACATGTCGTGCTGGAAGTGGTCGAGTGGTTCAGTCGCGGTTCGATCTCATGAGTGACTGGCTGACATCCTGGAAGTCTTATGACAGTTTCGTGAATTCGGTGTTGTTGCTGCGACCGCCTCGCAAGGTGGCACCGATTGCGAAAGTTGATGGCTCGGGCGTAGTGAACAGGCAGACTTACGTTCTGCCGTATGGCTTTTCAGAATTTGCCGAACCGACCATGAATACACGCTTCAGAATCGCGTCGAGAGATGCGATTTTGCCGATCGAGTCCGTAGCGGCAGTGACTCCGGTGGTGGAGCAATCAGCGACTGCTATCAGCAGCAGATACGACGCTTACACCAGAGTTGATATTGTCGCGGGTATTAGTGGTTGGTCTGACAGAAGTGATGTGCTTCGTCTTTGCAGGGAAACGTTGCGAGTGGAATCGGGTATTGAAATCCCCAATTCCGCTCTCGTATTCCGATCTCTGGGCTACTACCTCTGTATCCTGATTCCGTTGAACTATCTCATCTTCAGAGTCCTGGGAAAGCTTGAATACGCTTGGCTTGCCGTTCCGATCATCGCCATCGGAGGAGCAATCTGGGTTGCTCGGGAGGCTCGCTTGGACATTGGCTTTGCGAGGTCACAAGCTGAAATGGGATTGCTGGAAGTACAGGCTGGTTGTGATCGAGCTCATTTGACTCGTGTCATGGCAATCTACAATTCGCTTTCCAGCACCTATGACATCGCATTTGACTCTCCCGGTGCCGCAGCGTTACCAATTCAACAGGGCAATAAGGTGTCCCCGGTTTCTGCTGTTTTCAAGACTGGTTACGCCGAAGGCCCCATTCTGTCCGGAATGGTTGTGGGCAGTAATCAAGTGCGGATGGTGCATGCAGAGCAGATGTTCTCGTTGGGAGGATCCTTGTTGCTTGATGGAAACGGTAATCTCATTAACGGTACGGACCGAGAGTTATTTGATGCTGTAGTGATCCGCAAAGATATCGATGGAAAGATGGAGGTGGCTAATGTTGGTCCTTGCCCGGGTCAATCCACGACCTCGTTGCGGTTTCGTCAGGAAGTTGAGGACGAAGACATCACGGCGAGCATGTCAGAAGATGTCAACGACCTCGAGCGTGCTCTTGTTCAGTACAGCGCAGTGAGGCCTGGTTCAACCAGATTGGTTGCGCGAATCAGCGAGCCTTTGCCCGGGATGACGATCATACCTTCCGCGACTCAAGTGAAGTCTCGAACGACTGTTCTTGCGCACCTTGAGTATGCCCCGTGGCCGCAACCGCTGCCTGATGTGAATCTTACGCAAGACAACATAAAGGTGTTGAAAGACGCGGATCTCAAGATACCTTGAAGTCGATTCTTAACAGCCCATCCCTCAGCCGATTTTCGTAATGACCAAAAACGACAAATGATCACTCTCAAAGGTTTCGGAAAAGATTACGGTGATTTCACCGCTGTCGAATCGATTGATTTGCACATCGCCGCTGGTGAGACATTTGGGTTCATTGGACCCAATGGTGCTGGGAAAAGTACAACCATCCGATTCCTCGCAACTTTGCTAAGGGCAAGTCGTGGACGAGGTGAGGTAGCAGGATGTGATGTCATGGGTGATCCCGTGGGTGTGCGACAGGCTGTTGGCTACATGCCCGATAACTTTGGTGTTTACGATGGGATGCGGGTTTGGGAGTTTCTTGACTTCTTTGCCGTTGCCTATCGTATCGGTCGTGTGGAACGAAAGAACATTATCGAGAATGTGCTTGAATTGCTCGACTTGACCCACAAACGTGATGACTTTGTCAACGGTTTGTCCCGCGGTATGAAACAGAGACTCTGTCTCGCAAAAACGCTGGTGCATGATCCCCCGGTTCTCATCCTTGATGAACCCGCCAGCGGTCTTGATCCTCGAGCACGAGTGGAGGTCAAAGCACTTCTCAAGGAATTGCGGAGGATGGGAAAGACCATCTTGATCAGTAGTCATATTCTGACGGAACTTGCCGATTGTTGTACCTCCATTGGAATCATCGAACGTGGACAATTGCTGATGCATGGACCGATCGACAGTGTGTATCGTCAGATACGCCGCAATCGAATCGTCGAGATCCAATTCGTCAGTGGTGAAGATGCAGGAATGTCAATCTTGCGTAGCAGTCCGCACTTGAGATCGATTGAAATCGCGCCGACGGCTGTGGTTGCTGAGCTTCAGACAGACGATGAGGGGTTGGCAACGCTGATGGAAGAAATGCTCAATGCCGGTGTGCGAATGAAGTCGTTCAACGATCGTGATCCAACTTTGGAAGACGTGTTCATGACAGTGACCAAGGGTCTGGTGACCTGAATGGTTCTTGCGATGGGCCGCTTCAGCTGACTAATTGGGCGGCGATTTGTTCAGCGATGGTTTCAGGTTGGTCCGTTGCTGTCACGTCGATCAGTCGCCGTTCGTCGAAGGAACGTAACCATGTTTCTTGACGACGAGCTAATTGGCGAGTGTGGGCAGATACCTCTTCGACCAAAGTGTCGGTGTCGGACGTTTCTTCAGAGATCCATTCGATGATCTCTCGATAGCCCACTGCCTGAGCAGCAGTGCGAGAAAGGTGTCCGTGTGCTTTGAGCAGGTTGTTCACTTCCGCGATAAGTCCGTCGTCAAACATCTGCTGGACTCGACAGTTGATCCTTGCGTGTAGTTGTGCACGTTGCCAGTTCAATGCAAAAACATTGCAATCATTCGGATCCTGACAGTGATCGAATTGGATTTGACGATGGCTGATAGGGATACCGGTTTGATGGGAAACTTCCAAAGCGCGGATCATTCGCCGTGCATCGTTGGGGCCGATGCGATGGGCAGCCAGCGGATCAACCTGCTGCAACCGCTCCCTGAGTGCTTCGATTCCGTGCTGCTTCAAATCGGATTCCACAGCCTCTCGAAAATTCCAGTCCGCTGGTGGACCCGGATCAAAGCCTCGCAGAACACCTTTGAGAAACATTGGGGTCCCGCCAACGAAAATGGGGCGTCGCCCACGCTGGCGAATTTGCTCGACGGCTTTGTGTGCAGCTGCAAGATAACAGGCAACACTGAATTCCTCAGTCGGTGCCACCAAGTCAATCAAGTGATGGGGGACCGCCTGCTGATCTTCTCGAGTTGGTTTCGCCGATCCAATGTCCATGCCGCGATAAACTGCGATCGAATCAAGCGACAGAATTTCACCATCGATTAACTGTGCCAAAGCAATGGCCGTTGTGCTCTTTCCGGAGGCTGTGGGGCCAGTCAGGACAATTGCATCCTGAACAAGGGATTGAAAGGAGACAGATTGTTGCCCATCCATTGAGTTCTGTGGCATTGCTGCTGGTGTTTCAAAGTGTTTCCGGGGCATCCATCGTCCACATCCGGCCATCATTTGCAGAATCATAGCCAGCACCGAACCTGCCGTACAGTAAACCAATGACAGGGATTCCCAAGCAGGGACCGTTTTTGCAGGCAGCGGCCGCTTTCCCAAGCAGTGGCTGTTTTTGCAGGCAGCGGCCGTTTGCCCAGCCAGCGGCCGTTTGCCCAGGCAGCGGCCGTTTGCCCAGCCAGCAGCCGTTTGCCCAGGCGGGGGCCGTTTGCCCAGGCGGGGGCCGTTTGCCCAGGCGGGGGCCGTTTGCCCAGGCGGGGGCCGTTGAAGTGATCAGGGTGCGGATTGGCGATTGGTTTCTTTTAACCACCATTCAAAAAAATCGTAGATCTGCTGATTCGATGCAATGTTGGGTCCATGTGTCTCACGGTTGGTCATGGCCACTCGATTGCGGTAGCCAAGCATGTCATTGATTGAGATCAGGTGATTCAACGCAGTCCAGCGTTCTGGTCGATCGGCTGTACCACCTGAAACCAGCAAAGGACGCGGTGCCATCAACGCATGAAGTTCGGTGAGGTCGTGACCTCCGCCGATCAGCGTTTTGTACGACCCGGTGCGTGGTTCACCTTCACTGGGAAGTTTCCGAAAGCGTTGTGATTGTGTTGTCGTGTTCCTATCGCCCAATTCAAAGCCCAGATACCACCGATCCCAATAGTTTACTGATCCTCCGGGGTTTTCTTTTCGACGGTCACGTTCATCGAAAACGATGCCCGCGTCTGACCATGCGGCACAGGCAAACTTTTCGTGAAGGCATGATGCAAACAGTGACCACTTACCACCGAATGAATGCCCCACGATGCCAATCCGGTCCGGGTAGACCTCGGGTCGGGAAGCAAGAAAGGTGTGTGCGTTGGCAGCGGCAAAAGCGAGAGCGGACAGAGGTTGGGTTTTGACAACTTTACCTTCGCTGCCAAAGTATTGGCCACGGTGTCCCGCTTCACGCGGATTGTCAAAGTTGATCCCGGAGTTTGGTTTGCCAATGGATAGTGTGACAAAACCGCGTTTTGCCAATTGCCAACCAAAATCCCGCAACTCAACGCCCTTGCCAATGCCGGTCTGGGCATCGTAGTACGGTACGACCACTGCAGGGAATGGACCATCGCCATCCGGGATCAACATGAAGGCATCAACCATTTCACGACCGATGCCAATGCCCAGTTTCAGTTGTCGTTGGGTAATGTTTTCGCGGCGGGTGACAGCAATCTGCTCAAACTCGGGTTTCGCATACAAAGCTGGCCATGGGCCCATGATTTGGTGCCAAGTGTCCAGGATTTCTGAACGCCGTTGCTGCCACTGCCGGGGTGTTGTGACCAGCTCCCCATTTCCAGAATCCAATGGTGAACGATGATCGCCCATTTGTAATTCAAAGTCAGGCGGGCATTGGAAGAACTTTTCCAAAGACTCGGGCGGTGCGACATCGTTACTGATCCATTCGGCTCTTCGTGGAGCATCAGCGGCAGCGCGTGCTTTGCGTGCTGAGATACTTCGGAATTTCCAAGGCCATTGGTTGTTCTTGGGAAATGCATCAAGCACCTGTTGCAATGCCAATCTTCGCTCAGATTGAGATTGGGTTTGGGTGGTCGGTGAGATGAATCGTTGTTCTGAAGGATCGACGGCAAGGTCGAAGAAATTACCGCTGGAATAAAGTTTGTAACGCTGGTCACGGATGACACGTTCTTCAGCGTATTGTGAAAAAGTCCATGGACGGGTCCACGAGCTATCGGATTGTTCTCGAAGAATATCTGCAAAGCTGATTCCATCAATCTTCAACGTTGCAGGAATGGACGCATTGGCAAGATCGACGAGGGTGGGAAGAATGTCGGCGGCATTGAGTAAAGCATCACTTTCGCGAGCTTCGGTAATCCATCCCGGACAATTAACGATCAATGGCATGTTGATGCCTCGTTCCGTCAGCGAATAAATTCCTTCGTCCGAGATTCGCCCATTTCGCATGCCACCGAGACTTTCCACCATCCCCTGATCAGAGCCATTGTCCGTGCCGTTGTCCGTGGCAATGAAAATCAGCGTGTTGTTGCGAAGTTCCAGTTCCGTGATTGCCTGCGTTATCTGCCCGATCAAATGATCCGCATAATGCACCATGCCAGCGAATTTCTCCCTTGCGGTTGCCTGTACCTTGGGAGTGTGCGGGGTGGTGGTGACAGGTATGTGCGTCAGGATTGCAGATTGATAGAGAAGAAAGGGTTTGTCCCGGTGACGACGCATGAAATCGATCGAGTATTCGGTAAAGACATCGGGTCCGAACCTACCGGTGGCGTCGATTTTTTTCCCATCGCGAATCACATAAGGGTCCCAGTAACGTTTCTTGTGTCCAGCTAGTCCTGGTTTTGCTTCTGGCCAGATGCAGTGTTCCTCGAATCCATGTTTTGTTAACGCGTCCTGTTGATTGGGATCGAACAGATCATTGATCTGCCATTTGCCTGAAATGCAGGTTTTGTAGCCTGAATCCCGCAGTAGTCTCGCGAAACAGATTTCACGATCCCAGTCAAGAAATCCACCGCCGTAGATCGCAGAATCGTGATGTGTGTGCCAGCCAGTTCGAAAGGGATATCGACCCGTCAACAGCATGGTTCGTGTGGTGCTACATACCGGCGTGACATAGAAATTCCGGAATTTCATTCCCGTATTGCATAGCCGATCGATATTGGGTGTCTGATTTTCCTGGCTGCCGTAGCTTCTTAACCAGTCTTTTCCGACATTGTCGAGCAGGATGAAGACAATGTTGGGACGCTGAAGATGCGTTCCGGATTCGTCAGCCAAACCATGGCATGTGGGCAGAAAGATGAACGTGATTATGGCAACAAGTCGATTCATCGAAGTGATACTCATTGAGAGGTCCAGTTGAATCAGAAGATCGTTTCAAAGTCAGCCGGTACCCGGATCGGAAATGGCATATTGTAAACTGAGATCACATGGGGTGAGTTCCAGTCCTGTCCACATGCGAGTCAGATTTCTCACGGGTTGAAAGCCGCACGCCTGCGCGAGAGTGACGGCATTGTGGTTTGGGTGGGGGATATCCCAGAAAGTGGTTCGCTTGGTGCAAGCCAACAGGTCAGCAACGATTCTTGCCGCGCTGTCGGGTGCTGATGCAATGATTGGACCAAGATAACTGGCCAGATATCCCTCCCTGATCATGCCACAGCCTTCGCGGTAACGGAGGACATGGGAATGGGCAGCCAGACGTTTCAGCCAACCCGCTCGTTGAACACCAAACGCTGACTTGTCGAGATCGAGGTTCCATTCATCCTGAGTATCACTAGCAGCAAGATTGCCTTGCTGATGGGTGCTGTCACTTTCTCGCTGCCAGCGATGGAACGACCATTCATCGCGGAACCCCAATTGAGAGTAAACGAGCTTGCCCGCAGGGGTTGCATCAAGCTTGATGCATCGGATCTTTCGTGAGTGCAGGTATTCCAGGCAGGTCGTGATCAGCGCTCTTGCGATCCCTTGCCGGCGATATTGTTCGTGAACCAACATCATTCCGATCCAACCCAAATCTGATCCGTAGCAGGTCGTTGTGGCAGTTGCGATGATCTCCTGATTGACTTTCAATGCGAAGCATCCATCTGGTTCATGCTCGATCAATCGATGCCAGTCGGCTGCAAGCTGGTTCCAACCCGAGGTCCGGCACAATTTCAGTGCTCCGGGAATGTCGGAGGATTCGAGTATCTGGATATCGTGATTCACTGCGATGGGTCGTCAGATGACTTTGGGAAAACAAAATGTAATTGGGTAACGTTATCGATCGTTTGTGAATTTGATCAGACGATATCCATCCGCATCGCTGAATCATATTTCAGGCCCGAGTTGATCAGATTTGCATCATTCCGCAGGTAATGAAACGCAACTGCCCGGCGTGATTTTGTGCTGTGGTTTGCTGCAGAAAAGTGTGGTGTGTTGCCGTGGTGAAACGAGACACCACCGCTTTGAACAGGAGCAGGCGTCAATTCAAGTTGCTCAACGTGTGTGGGATCAATCTGCAAATTGTATGGTTCATCTTCAGGAGCAAAATGCGGTAACACTTTGTGTTGGTGATGATTGCAGTAGTGGAGGCAGCCATTGGTAAGTGTTGCATCATCCAGAGCAATCCAGACGGTCAAGGTTGCATCGAGGTTATCAGGCCCGAAATAGAAGTTGTCCTGATGGATTGGCTTGGGGCTGCCCGCTTCAGGGGGTTTCATGAAAACCTGACTGAAAAACAAGTGACATGGTGATCCCAGTAATTGTTCGATCAGAGGTTTTAGCGAAGTGTGCGTCGCAAGCTCCCGAAATGGTTCTCGATGGAAGGCGGGGTGATCGAGTTTACGCAGCGCTTTTCCATTCCCGTCACCCCGTTCAAGAAACCATTGCTCTTCGTCCGGGTCCAATGTGTCGACAAATTGCCCGCTCCAGAGAGTCAGGTCATCGATAACCGATTGGATTGTCGACCGCTTGAATAGATCCCGCCGTGTTACATGACCCGTTTTTTGATATTCCTCCAACTCGCTCCACGTGAAAGAGGGTTTGGACATCAAATCACTCCTGGTTCACATGGTGAAAGGGTGAGGAAGTGGAAGAAAATGTGAGGCTGTTGTGTGGTTTGGTGGGCGCTCATCACTGTGCCGCCGCGGATTCGATGCGTCAATCGTTAACGGGGAGGGATTCCGGAACGCTGGCTTCTGCAGGTGTCGTTTCTTCGCTTGGTTCCTCCATGTATTTTTTGATGCTGTTGGGTAGCGTGTTGGTTGCAGTATTGGCGGCAATGGCAATCAGCACGGCAAGACCGACTGCTGCGAATATTTTGGTAGGTGTGCTCGCCACATGGGACCCCATGACATCTTTGCTACTCGATAACCACAACAGAACTCCTGCCACCAGAGGTGCTCCGACAACGGTGACGGCCTGAGCGGCAATGATGGTGGGGGTGCGGTCAAATCCCAGTAGCAGGAATGCGACTGCAACCGACATTCCTGTCAACAATGCGATCGTGGTCATGACTCGGGGCGCCCGCCCATTGGGATCGCTGCCCAAACCGAGACAATCCGAGACGATGAACCCACCAATCATGGAGTTGATCAAGAAAGAGGAGAAAGCTGCAGAGAACAGTCCCAGACAGAAAATGTATTTGCCCAAAATCCCGAAGCTTGGCTCCAATGCCTCGGCTACCTCGACAGGGTTATCCAGTCGCACCTCCGATCCTGTGTAGAGCCCTGCAGCTGCTGTTGACATTAGCATCACCGTGATCAGCATCATGAGTACAGCTCCTACGCGGGCATCCAAGATTCCATTGCGAACCTCGTTTTCATCCCAGCCTTTTTGCTGTACCAGATACGCTTGGTAAAAAGCAGCTGTAATGACAAACGTGGTGCCGATCAGTCCGAGCAGTGCGATCAGTCCATCCTTTCCGGTTTCCAGCGTGGCGTCTGCATTGTCCGCTCCTGAAAACGGGATGAAACCCATGAAGAGTTCGCCGAGGTTGGGTTTCAACACAATCAGGTTGATTGCGAAGCTGAGCAACATCAATGCGACCAGAAACATCATCAAGCGTTCCAGAAATCGATATAGATTTTGGAATGCAAGCAGAAATGAAATGGCCAGCAGATTGAATCCGACGACCAGAGCGGTAACGGCCCAATCAGCATCAATGAAGGCATCGAAAGCGGCAGCAACGCCCAGATTATTGCCGGATTGAAATGCGGCGGAGATGAAAAATACGCAGCAGCCAAGCATGATGGCAAGCCAGTTGCCAGCTTTTTGTCGAATCAAATTTCCTGGTGACGTTTTGGCAACTGCTCCTAGCTTGGCTCCCAGCGTCATGTACACCAACATGAATGCTACCGATGCAAGCACAATCCACAGCTTGGAATATCCATCATTGGCTCCTACTTTCGAGCTTGTCAGGATGCTTCCGGGGCCAATGACCACGCAAGCGGTAATCAAGCCAGGGCCGATGCGTTGGTACCAGGGACGTTGAGAAGTGGTTGGGTCAGGCATGCGATCGGTGAGATAGGGGGTGGGGACGACAACATAGTGTGGACGACATGGGTTGGCGTTGCAACGCAGCCAGCTGATAACAGCCGACGGTTTACAGCTGCCAGGGAGAAAAATGTTTTAAGTCAATCTGCTGCTTGAGCCCCAGGGGTGCGGCGTTGATGCTATCGAGCTGAAGTTGACCAGCAGAAGACTGCAAGGCCAACAAACCAGATGCGTCCCGATGATACAGATCAGGGTGATCCCTTGCAGTTTGCTTCTGGATCGGTTCAGGAAACATACTTAAACCGGCAAAGTAATGGTGGCCGTTGCGTTCCACATGCGGAATTCCCAGCGCAGCGACAACTGCCAAGTCCTGCAAAAGGGCAACCGGACCGATATTCCCGAGATCTTCGGCAGATAAGATCAAAGGTCGATTAGATGATTGCATTTGTTGGATTGTGCCCAGGGCCGCGATGCTTTTGATGATTCCCTTGCAGTTCTTGTGGCTGGTGCCGCAATAACCAAGTTTCAGAGCAATCGGTAGCGAATCCAATGTTGCATCGGATTCGTCGATGATGACGGGGGGAGCCTCCTGCCAATTCAGCAGTGATTCTTGTACTTCAGCCAGTAACGCCGCATCCCGATGTACAGGTTGTTCCACGAATAGCAACGACTGGTCCACCATCCGTCGAATGGACGCATCGGCATACAGGGCCAGCCAGTGTTCCCGAAAGTTCGCCATGTTTTTATATTGTTCGTTTCCATCAAGTGTGAATCGCATTGTTTCGCCGACCTGTTCATGCAGTAATGCAGACAGCATCCGCATTCGAACCAGATCCGATTCGAGATCACCAGAGAGTTTGATCTTGAAATAACGAAGTCCGTATCGGTCGATGTTACTGGTTAGCGAGTGAGGCAGACTGTCATCCAGTCTTTCGTCCGCGTGGATGTCAGATTCGGTCAAAGGATCACCAAGACCGACCGTGTGCCGTAGTTGGACACGCCTGAGTGGCTCTGGTGGCAGGACGTCCGATGGTTCCAGACCAGTCAAGTCAGCTCGAATTGCAGACAAATCAATTCCCAAGCGATTCTGATGCAAGACAGTTGAAAGAGATGTTTGTTGCTGGCGACAGGTGGCATCCAGTGCCGCTCGCTCCATCAGACTGACTCCAAGATTGGATAACAAAGGCGGTTGTTGATTTTCTCGCGCCCATGCAGCCTGTTGTTGGTAGAGGTCCATCCACCAGGAGAAAAAGTTGGGGTGGGTTTGCCCCATGATTGCAAAGTCTGCTGCCTGTTTAATGACGGTCAGCATCTCAGGTAAGTCATCTGTGCTGAAATCTGTTTCAGGGTTCTTGGTGAACCACTTCGGAGGTAAACCTTCTGATGATGTCCCCTGCCACATTTCATTGTCGATTTCTATTTGCATCTGCACAAATAGATGTGGAACTTCCGACATGCTTGCGATACCGTACCGAAACGGAAACCGTGTCTGCATGTCGAGCCGGTAAAAATTGATTCGATGTACTTGCATGCTCATCGAGCAAGTTCATCCTTTTGGTCGGGGTAGTGGTGGAGTGAAGCTTGGCAGGTTGCTTGTAGAGAGGATTTGGACACAGTATCAAATGCTGCTGTTGAATGATCATGTGGGCATTGATCGGCTCGGACAATCGTTTATTCAGCAAATGTTGAGTGAGGATGCCATTCTTCTAATGAAAGACAAGTTACATGAAAAAGCAACCTGACGATTCTGTGATACGGCTCGATGACTTTATCAAACGAAGTGGTCTGGTTGGGACCGGTGGCGAGGCAAAAATGTACATTCAAGCTGGTGATGTGACCGTCAATGGCGGTGTTGAGACGCGGCGACGCAAACAACTGACGCTGGGAGACAAGGTTGAACTTCTGGGTCAGGTTCTGACAGTCACGCCGTTCGAGGATTAAACTTTTCCGATTTTTCCGAATGGATGGAAGGTCGGAGCGTTTGCGCAGTCCATGTGGTCCAGAGTCCGATATTCAGGATTGATGGTCGATGCGTTGATGTATCGCCCGCACGTTATTCCATTCACAGCAGACGGCAACGTCTGCCCGCGAACGAGGCGGAAGGAACTGCCTATCATGAAACTCAACAATAAGTTGACCCGTGTGGTCATTGCAGTGGTCGCCCTGGTGACGACTGGGACGTCAGTATCAGCGGATTGGGATCAGTTCTGGCACAATGTGCATGTCGGATATCAACGTAATAACGCATGGCCTGTCCCATTCAACGAGGCGGACGCGATGAATGTTGTGGCGCCATTCGAGATGATGAAGGCCAATGGTTGGCGGATGCACAACACGATCGGGCACGAACTGTTTCGCCCCGATGATGGCGCATTGATGGCATCAGGGAATAAACGTGTCTACTGGATTGCTACACAGGCACCGCAAACACGTCGCACGGTATTCGTCCTGCGCGGGGGCAGTGAACGGGAAACCACTGCGCGAGTCGCCGCTGTGCGTGACACAATCAGTCGAATTGACGTGCAAGGGCCTGTACCCGACGTGCGAGTCACTGATGTAGAACCTCACCATTCCTCAGGTGCTTGGGCAACGAAGATCAATCGCGATTGGTTGCAAAACCTGGCTGCACCCAGACTGCCTACCAGCAGCGCGGGTGGCACGCCTGGAATCGCCACCCAGTAAAATGCATGTGAGTCACCCCTGGACGATAAGGCTCCGATGTCTGACCTGAACCTCAGTGGATGAATCGGTTGCCTGTTGTCGTGAAACTCAGATCAAGGATGGTTCCCCTTTGGGAAATCATCCTTTTTTTGTTGGTTCGTCCGGTTTTCGTGATTGGCTTTCAAGTTTAGCGGTCGAAACGGTCGATCCGGTTTAACAGTAGATAGGGATCAAGCCATCAATCCATTTCCGCTGATTGAATTCATCAGTGTGATGCGGGGGAGAAAGAAACGAGCCGTGAAATCAGTGCCCAAACTTCGACAACTTCTGTTCACAAGCCTTGTTGTTGGAACAACGGTCTCCATGACCGGATGCACCAGCAGCGGCTTTTCTCTTTCGTCAATGAATCCTTTCTCAAAACAGGAAGCAACGGTTGAGAAGACTCCCGGAATCAGTGAAGCGATTGCTTCTTCTGCTGCCGGTACCAAGAGTCAGCTTGCCTCGTTTGGAGGTAATGCAAAGAAAGCTTTTTCTAAAACGACCAGTGCGGTGACCGGCGCTTTCCGCTTTGGTGAGGGGAAGCAGTCAGAGGAAGAAGTGATCAGCGATCCACTGAGCTTGGCCAATACGCCGGCAAGTGTTGGTCCTGAGGTTTATGTGGCCAATGGCCGACTCTGGGAATCAACCGGCGATAACGCCAAAGCAATGGATAGTTACGGAAAGGCGTTGCAGAGCGAACCCGGTAACCCCGATGCCCTGGCAAGTATCGCTCGATTGCATCTGCGACAGGGAAATCAACAGCAGGCAGTTCAGTACTTTCAGGAGGCTCTTGTCAAAGCACCGGAAGATGCGCGGTTGTACAACGAATTGGGTTTGACGCTGAACTCTGCAGGCGATTATCCGAAAGCCGTTGCTGCTCTGGAGAAATCTTTGGAACTGGCTCCGGGAACCTCCAAGTACGCCAACAGTCTTGCTAGCGTGCGATTTGGTGGTGGCGATGCCGCTGCCGCCTATCAGGTGCTGATTGCAAACAACAAACCCGCTATCGCCAACTACAACATGGCCTACTTGCTTTACAGCAACGGTCAGGCTGCAGGGGCCCGGGGGTATTTGAATCAGGCATTGCAGTCCCAGCAGGAGGGAGTTGCTGATGCTGCTGTTAAATTGGCTGTGGACCGTTCCCGTAGTCTGTTAGCACAAATTGATGCGAATCTTGGTCCCGTCGCTCAGGCTGCTCCTCAAGCGAGCATTGCCCAACGAAGCAGCGTTGCTTCGCAACCACCTTCGCAGGTGGCCAAGCCGGCGGCATCGTTCAATCCAATTCTGCCGGCCAGCCAGATCATCCGCCCAGCAAGCGGGTTACCTGCCAACGTACCCGCAACAACAACGGTAACACCCAACGTGAACGTCGGAGCCGGAATTCCGGCAAGTGCAGCCCCGACGGCTCCCAAGACTGGTGGGTTTACATTACCAGAACTGCCGTAGCTGCTCTCAATGAGCGACTCGCGCGCTCATTCTCACACGATACTGAAAAACGCATTTGCCAATGCAAATGCGTTTTTTTATTCAGCATCAAGTGGTTGATCGCTGGAGGATTCGTTTTCCCTGGTATCACTCGGAAACGGCAGTGGTTGGCTGTGCAGTTCAGCCAGCGCGTTGGACGCTGCTCTCTGTTCAGCATCTTTTTTATTGCTACCCCAGGCGGCCGTGAACGCACGCTCTGCAATGACCGCTGAGATCAGAAAAGACTTTCGATGGTCAGGACCAGATTCACGCACAAGCCGATAGATCGGTGTATTGGACAGTTCGCGTTGTGCGTATTGTTGCAGCGATGACTTGTAGTTGCTCGCACCCTGGTTTTCGACGGCAGTATGAACCTCGTCGGCTAACCATTCTTTGAGCCGTGTCTTCACGATTTCACTGCCACCATCCAAGTACATCGCTGCCACCACAGACTCGAAAACGTCGCTCACCAACGATCTTGGGAAGCTGCGGTTTCGTGTGACGCCCCGGCCAACAATGAGACAGCGGTCGAGTCCCAATGTACAAGCGGCTTTGCCACAGGATCGGCGGCTGACCACTGCTGACTTGATCTTGGTCAGGTCCCCCTCGTTGTACTCGGGATAGTCCTCGTAGAGCCACTGGCAGACGGTCAGACCGAGTACCGCATCCCCGAGAAACTCAAGCCTTTCATTGCTTGCGAGGCGATGCGATGCTCCTGAAGCGTGTGTCAGGGCAGACAACAAAAGAGATTCATCTTGAAAACGATAGCCGATGATTTCCTGACAACGCTCAATTTTTGAACCTTGATCGGTGCCATCAATATCGCCTGTTCCATCGACAAGATGGATGTCGATGGCGGCATCGGGAACTCGGGGATCCGATGGACTCACGGTGTGACCAGGGGCAGCGAAAAACCAGACCCATCTTCAGGAAAAACGGGAACCGAACTACGAGTAGGGATTCCGTATTGTCTCGACGGGGCGCGGCATTGGCAGTGGTTTGGTGTCACACACCGGCGATCGGGTTGGTTGCTACAAGTTTCCAAGGCTGTTGACTGTCCGCACATGGAAATTCATCACAACTCGAACGCCGGTGAACGACTTCGCGGTATTCTACCGCTGTCGGTCTCAGTTGAATAGGTTTGAAGAGACCGACTTTCCATGAACCGGCATCTTGCCTGTGCCAGAGAAGGCAAAGAAGCGAGAAGATGCGATTGGGACTGTCGCTGTTGTGGGGGCTATCGTCGCTGTTTCTCAACCCCATGCTGAGATCCCGTACGCTGAATGAAAGCCGTCCGTCCAAATTGGGGGAAAAATTCGTCTGGCAGAAACAGTTTTTTCGGCTGCCAGATACCCAGAGATCAGATACCCAGAGATCAGATACCCAGAGATCAGATACCCAGAGATCAGATACCCAGAGATCAGATACCCAGAGATCAGATACCCAGAG
>PKCN01000112.1 GCA_002862205.1 Planctomycetaceae bacterium
GATCGCAGATCCGGCAATGTTATTCCTTGAAATGGCATTCGGCATATCGATCCACGATCTGTGTCGCATACCGGCCGACAAATTCCAAACCCAATCGGGGGAAAGGGCTGGGAGTCGTTTTCCAATAGGCGACCGTATTTTTATAGCACATCGGTGTCGTAGCAGGTTGATACCGGGCATTAACAATGCTTGCGGATTTTGATCGGCATCAGGCTATTGGTGAAAGGGGCGTTTCCCGCCACTTAACTCCAATAGTTTGCCGCGCAACTGATTCCGAACCCGCGCATACTCTGGTTGGCCGACCACGTTGCGCCACTCATTGGGATCACGTACCAGATCGTAAAGTTCCTCGTTTCCATCGGGATCCAGAACATAACGATACTCGGCATCACTGACGGTCCAAGCCTTCGAGTAGCAATAGTTCAAGGCGACGGAGGGACCTTGCCACCGGGCATCGACATCTGCCAGCAGTGGAAGCAGACTATGACCATCCAGAGGCAAGTTCGGGCCGTGAGGGTGATCGCTCAAACCACACAGGTCGATCAAGGTCGGATACAGATCGACCAATGAAACGGTTTGTTTACAAATAGCGCCGTCTTGAGTCATCCCCGGGATACGAACGAGCATTGGGACTCGAGTGGTACCCTGCCAAGGCGATCCTTTGCCGATGCGATTCTTATCTCCAAAATGATATCCGTGATCGCTGGTGACGATCACGATTGTGTTGTCGGCGTGCCCACTCTGCTTTAAGGCAGTCATCAGTTTCCCGAATTCCTCGTCGGCAAAACTAGTGCATGCCAGGTAGGCGCGGTAGTAATCTCGCCAGATAGCTTCGGCGTTGGGGTAAGCCGATATTCGATCCCACATGTCGGAGTACATTGATGTTTCCCGCATCACCGGGACGACGTCATCCAGGTCGTCTTGCAAAACAGGTCGCATCGTCAAGTTTCGCGGTTCATACATGTCAAAGAACTTCTTCGGCGCGTACAAAGGTGTATGCGGCTTCATGTATCCCACGGACATGAAAAACGGATTTTCGCCCTTCGCCCGGCGCAGTCGTTCTATCGCCCACTGGGTGTACTGCTCGTCGGGCACGAGATCACGATCGTCGTCACTGACGTAGTGAAACGGGCCCCAGCCTTCCCACCCCGGACCGTAAGTTTTCGCGTCGGGCACCACAGACAAGGGTCCCCAACTTCCGTTGGACGCATCTTTTTCGCGAATCCGAGGATTTCCCGGATGACGCTTCGCTTCACCGTTGTAATAGGCCTTTGGTGCAGCGTCCCGGTTGGCAATGAAGTATTCGTCAAACTGCGCGTTGATGATGTCCGGGTCCCAGTTGCCATGGAACAACTTGCCCGTTCCCCAGACGCGATAGTCGTGCTGGAGAAAATGAGCGAACAGGGAACGAACGTTTTTCGCTTTTTCGATCTCGTACAACCGCTCACCGCCGTACGCGCCTGTCGTCGACGGATAGAGCCCCGAAAGAAAACTGGCTCGCGACGGGGCACAAAAGGTGCCATTGCAGTGCGCCTGATCGAAGCGAACCGATTGCTTGGCAAATTCATCGATGGCAGGCGTCAAGGCATCGGGATGGCCGTACGCTCCGATGTCCATATTCAAATCATCGAACACGACGAATAACACGTTCATCCGCACGTTCATCCGCACGTTCATCCGCGTTGTGTCCTCCGCTTTGGACGACGCAGCGGTGAGGATACTCAATCCCAACAGGACAGTTCGCAAAACGTTTTGATGCCACAGTCGTGCTCGTGTCATGGTGCACCTCGCGTTTCGGCCCCAATCTGCCTGGCACGGATTTGGTTTAACCGGGCACGGCGTTCCAGTGTCTGGGCGTCAGGCTGCCCCCTGAAGATGCGATTGTCCGGTTCCCAAACGGGCATCGAATCAAGCACTTTTTCCAGCTTGTCGCGTGCAGAACTGATTTCTTCCGTCGCCCCGGCAAGCCCCAGTGGATGCTCTTCCTCGTAGTCATCTGGTACATCAAACATTTGTCCATCGAGATACAGTTTGAACCGTCCGTCAAATGCAAACCTGACGCGGCGAAACTCTGGTTCTTCTTTGTCCGGACTCTTGTCGTAATGCACAAAAACCGATTCGCGAGGAGTGTAAGGTTCACCCTTCAGACGAGCCAGAAAACTCCTTCCATCGATCGGTCGATCGGCTGGCAACTGCGCCCGTCCCGCTTCGGCGATCGTGGGCAAGAAGTCGCTAAACTCGATCAATGAATTGCAAACGCTGCCTTCTTTGATAACACCCTGCCACCAAGCGAACATCGGCACGTGAACGCCGGCGTCCAGCGGCAGGGCCTTACCGCCAATGACTATACGGTCACCCATTCGCGATTCGAGACTACGAAACGTCCCATTATCTGCCGTGAAGATCACCAATGTGTTCTCCGAAAGTCCGAGTTCGTCCAGCTTGTGCAGGAATCTCTCGACAAGTTTCCCTGTGTACCGAACCATGTCGCCAAAGTTGTTGGCGTCACTCGTGAATTTCAATTCATCCGTCAGGCCCGGCGTGCCAGGCGCGGGCACAAACGGGTTGTGCGTTAACACCATCGGGTAGTAGATGAAGAACGGTTCTTTCTGATGCTTCTGCATGAAGTCGAGTAAAAAGTCGCTGAATATATCCGGACCATAATCGTCGATTGTTGTCGTCTGGATCTCTTCGTTGACCAGAATTCCCGGATACCAGAAACGAGACATTTTTCGTTTTGCGCCTGCCGGAAAATTGGCAAAGTAAGCGTCTGCTTGCTCCGGCGTAACGTCTCGTTCGTAGGCCCACATGCACGATTGCTCAAAACCACATTTTTTTGGCGTCGTACCGGTTCCGTGAACCAATCCGCCGCTGCCGGTTAGCTGCCATTTGCCAGCGATGGCAGTACGATATCCGGCATCGCGCATCAGCGTTCCGAATGTAATTTCAGCAGGGTCAAGATCGCCGAACTTTCGGTAATTGCGGGCGTTCGATCGCCCCGTCATGATTTTGTTTCGTGACGGCGTACAAATCGGCTGGGAATAGCAGTGTGTGAACCGCATCCCTCGACGTGCCAGCCGATCAAAGACGGGGGTCTCGTAACTCGCACCTCCGTTGCACGCCATGCATTCATAGCCAAGATCATCGGCCATGATCAAAATTACGTTCGGACGCTCTGCATGCGGCCCTTCCGCCCCCTGAACGGCCGACACCATTAGCAACAGGGTCAAACAGAAATCGATCGATCTCATAGGTGCTAACTCCACTCAGTTTTGCTCTTCAACCGGTGCGAACGTGATGCAATTTCAAGCAACTCGCCGCTCAGACTACAAGAATTCGGCTCTTCTCTTGTCCGTCGGAGCGAGACATTAGTCTTCTGTTCAGTGAATACAGCTTGAGCCGCAGCGTTCCAAGCTTACACCACTGTTCTTCGCCGCCAGCATTCTAACCAACTCAAATACTGATTGCTGCTGATCCTTGGAAAGTTTAGCCCAGTGTTCAAACAGCTCGTGGTGCTGATCGCGTTGCTGGACCCTGGACAGTCCCCCGGAAGCAACATCCGAAGATTTCTGTCGTGTTTTCTGGGACGAGTGAAACACCTCTGAGGTGTACTTAAATTGATAAAGGTCTTCGGAGCCCACTCCGGCGGACCTCTTCTGTTTCAACTCCGTCATCCCACCTGCAATCAGATCAAAGGGTTGGCGAAATTCGACCCTCAGTTCGCCATTGCCCCTGGATGAGTTCGATAATACGAAATCGAATAATGGGCGTTTTTCGCTGGCAGGCTGCTGCTCGGACAGTTCTGTCGCTCGATTGGCCAGTTCGAGAATCGCGACGCCTTCGTACAATCAGCTCTGCTTGACTCTTTTGGCTGGGAACATCAAAGAGGCCTGACCTGTTCACTTGACCCCTTCACTTGACCCCTTCGTTCACTCCATGACGGTTTGATCAGCCATCATAAGGACTTCAATCGAATCATTGGCGATATCGACAAGGTGTTCTGCACCTTCTGCATAAGCAAGCCGATTGATCGAATCGGGGATATCAATGGTTTGCAGAGTCACAATTGGTGCAGAATCAATTCGCTCGAATGCGTTGTCCGTCGTCGCTGAGTGTGAACAGCTTTTGTTCGTTTTCGGCGACGACTTGGTTTACCTGCTCGGTTGTGATCTTCTTGCCCGATGAGTTCGCATTTTTGACAAGTTCTTCGACGTTCAGGAAACCCTCCTCATCGAGCTTCAAGCCAATCGAGTGCGGTTCATGGCGAAGAATGTACGTTAAATACTTGCTGAGTTTGGTGAGTCGCTTATTCATCATCGCAGTCTAACGAAAAAAACGACGCTTGGGATCGGCACCTGCAAATCTCGTTACCGTCCTGTGGGTGTTGATGGGCCCGATCCAGAAAAACAGGGGTGCCTGTTGCCCAGATTCGCCACACCACTTCAAAACGCAGCGATACAGCTGACTGGACCTGAGTCAATCAACACGCTTATCAAGCTCAGCCTGACCGAGAATCCCCGGTCGCGGCTGGTTTTTTAGCTGACGAACATCAAAGGGATCAGGCCCAATCCTGTTCGGCTCGTTATTTGCGCCGCCCAGATGGGCGGTTTGCAATAGCTGGGTTGAGTTCCGCATCCACTGGGGTAGCGTCATCCTTGTGGGGTACCACCAAAAAAATCTGCCACCGAACCTTCGCTCGCTGATGCCACGAAAATCGTGGCGTCCGACATCGCAGGAATCAAGTTCTTCAAATATGTCTGCCCTCTCTTGGACACGCTTCATCACGTTAACGCCAGTCGCGATACGGCGGGAAATTGAAAGGTTCACTATGACCAGCATGGTGTGCTGGTGTTGATGTGGACATTCAATCCCGTCATCGATTCCCTTCGTGAATTGCAACAAGCCAACAACCTCAACGAGATCCAAAAGAAGTCTGGAGTCTCAAGGTCTTCGCTGGGATCTCCCTCAGCGTCGGTAACAATCGTTGATCCCGAACCACTCACGCAAATCGCCGCCACTTTGGTCACGCAGATTCCCAATGGTGATCCGTCACGCTTCGACCAGATCGGTCATCAACTCACCGCCGTGGACGGAAGTGTTTTCAAAACGGCTGTACGCGTTGCTTCGTTGTCATGGCTGCCTTCCAAAAGCAGCAGCAGTTGGCGAGGGGTCAATAGCTACCGCATACACACCCACTTTGAAATCCTGTGGGGCGTACCCAAGCGCATCGATGCGACGCCCGCCAGACCCAAAGGAAAAGGCGACGAGAAGTCTGTTCTAGTCGGTGTCCTAAAACCGGATCGCCGTTATGTGACTGATCGCGGTCATGCCAAGTTCGAACTGTTCAATCAGATCAGCGCGATCGGCAGCAGCTATCTCTGCCGGCCCCGTGACAACAGCACCCCAAAGTTTCTCTCGCCGCGTCCACTGAGTGATGCCGATCGATCCGCCGGCATCGAGTCGAATACAGAAGTGGTGCTCGGAACAAATACTCTGAACAGAAAGACACAAACCACCGATCACCGGGTTCGATACATCGTGGTGAAGACGCCGCCGCACGCCCGAACCGACACGGAAGGCAACAACAGTGATGGCTATCTTCGCTTGGTCACCGATGTCACCAAACTTACCGATGTCACTGCCGAATTGATTGCCGAAGCTTACCGACTTCGGTGGCTCATCGAGTTGTTCTTCCGGATGATCAAACAATTACTGGGATGTCGCCACCTCCTCTCAACCAAACATGGCGGGGTGGGGATCCAGATGTACCTTGCGATCATCGACTGTCTGTTGATCCTGATCCACACCGGTAGTCAGCCAACCAAACGAACCTGCGTGATGATCTGCTTCTAGTTGCTTGGACGGGCGGATCTTGAAGAACTCAAAACGCATCTCTTGAGATTGAAAATGGTGTCCGCCAAGAAAACCCTGGGCACCAACCGAAGCTTGATAGGCTGCGGGTTTTTACGCTGCGCCGATGATCGACATGCCACCGGCTTGTACAAAGCCGACGCCCGAGAAACCGACTGCGGCTGACTTGTGATCTGGCTTGTTAGCTGGCAAAACTCACCTCCGACCCCACACCCAATCCCCGGACCGCACAGTATTCGGCCTGACCTTGATGTTTCCCTCACCGGCAAATGATGGGGGGGACACTTGTCCCAGCCGCGCTGGCATGCCCTGCCGCAGACGTAGTAGCGATGCTGTCGGTTGCGTTTCCATGTGTAGGTGCACGGCATCGACGATTCACAACATTCGCGGCTCTGGGAGTTCTCATCTTCGCGTCGCTGAAAGGCGGACTCGACGCGTGCTCTTGTGCGTTCTGGTTCGGCTCCGACCTATTTTGACAGCCTCGTACCATGAATTTTACAGACCACTCACAACTGAGCGTGGATTGGAATTGGGAAGTGGCGCGATGCCAGTTTACGTGCGGAAGCAGTGTAATGCGGGAAGCAATGTCGTCCCGGAAGCCAAGTTAGTTTGGTTTCGTGGTATGCCGATCTTGTGGTCACCGGCAACTGATAGAGATTCGGCTGGTAGGCGATCGCTTGAATTTCGCCTTCCGAGTCGTGCGGCAGGACTTCACTTGCCAGATCCTGAAAATTTGAAGAAACTATCCGACGCGATTCCCACAGATTGCGGGCCGACAGCTAGCATGACGGGGAAATCTAATTTCAAACTCGACGAAACAACCTCTACCAGAAACCATTGCAGTCACGAAAACCGCACGGTAGGACGGGATAATCACGATGAATCGAAGCACTCAAGTTGTCTTAACGTTCGTAGCAATGGCAGTTGTGGTGGTAGGAATCTTTTTAGCCAGCCGGCGACAACTTCAGCCCACGCAGCGTTCGGCGGGCAATCAATCATCGGCAGACGTTACCAGCAACACCGTGTGGGCAAGGTTCAAGAAACCCGATGACGCTGAATTGCGAAGTCTTCTCACCCCCTTGCAGTACGATGTAACGCAAAATGAAGGAACGGAACGAGCTTTCGCAAATGAGTTTTGGGACAACAAGCAAGAAGGCTTGTACGTGGATATCGTTTCGGGAGAGCCATTGTTCAGCTCAAAGGAGAAATATAAGTCCGGAACTGGTTGGCCGTCGTTCTTCCAGACAGCTGACGGTGGCAACATCGTCGAGAAGGCTGATCACACGCTTTTCTCGACACGAATCGAAGTGCGATCCAAGTTTGGCGATTCGCACCTCGGTCATGTTTTTAACGACGGACCACAGCCAACTGGTTTGCGTTACTGCATCAATTCAGCATCGCTGCGGTTCGTGCCAGCTGACAAACTAAAATCGGAAGGCTATGACGACTACGCAGCGGCATTCTTTCCAAACGAAACCAACCCGTCCCTAGAAGGCACCACGCAAGGAGATAAAAAAGTGAATACAAATGTAGCGACAAGAGAGGTGGCAGTGCTTGCCGGTGGGTGCTTCTGGGGCATGCAGGAGTTGATCCGGGATTTGCCGGGGGTGATCGACACACGCGTTGGTTACACCGGCGGTGACGTTCAAAACGCGACCTACCGGAACCACGGGACCCATGCTGAAGCAATCGAAATCGTCTTTAATCCCGCAGAAACAAGCTATCGAAAAATGCTCGAAGTCTTTTTCCAGATTCATGACCCAACGACATTGAATCGTCAGGGAAACGATCGAGGCACGTCGTACCGGTCGGCGATTTACTACACCAGTGACGAGCAGAAACAAGTTGCGTTGGATACGATCGCTGACGTTGAGGCGTCCGGGAAATGGCCTGGCCAAGTTGTGACAGAAGTCACCGCCGCAAGCGATTTTTGGGAAGCCGAACCAGATCACCAAGATTACCTTCAACGCTTTCCAAGCGGCTATACGTGTCACTTCCTGCGACCTGACTGGGTGCTACCCAAGTCGAGCAAGTCTTCGAGTGCTGGTAATTAATGAACCGGCTCAGAATGAACAAAGGGATAATGAGCAAAGGACGCCGGCCTCTCTATTCACGCACACAAGATTCAAAGAGGCCTGACTCTTTGGTGTTTGCGGAAGTTGCCGTCGGGATCCGCGAGGTGCTGTAGCAGGTATGGTAACTGGCTTTTTCAGCCATGGTCGACGTTAATGTCTGGTGAAATTGACGATGACAGTTTTGCTAACCATGATCGTCTGCAGAATACGTCCCGAATCTTTCTTTGGGAGAGGCGACAAACTTGTTTGATTGTCAGCCGGTTGTTTCCTTCGACGTCGAACTAGTAGACACCATCGACGATTCATCAACTTTGGTTTGCCCTGAAAAGGCTCGGGCCAACGTATCAAATCGCAAAAAAAGAAACGCCACCACTCATGCCTGTTGTGAATGAAGAGTGCGGCGTTGAGGTGTCAGTGATCGTTCCCGCTGATAAGACCGTAAGACATCTCGAGAACTGTCTTCGATACATCAAGAGGTCCATTAGTTGTAGATATGAGATCCCGGTAGTCGATGACGCATCAACCGATCATACGCGGGGAATTGCATTGCAGATGGGTGCTCGCGTGGTTCAATTGCCAATTAAGAGCGGGCCGGCCGCAGCGAGAAATAGAGCGGTTGGATAGTGTCGAGGCAATATTCTCGCTAGTATCGATTCCGATGTGCTTGTGAAAGATAACGTACTCCAGCAACTTTGGGATGGATTGAGAGACGATTCAGTCTCAGCAGTATTCGGTTCGTATGACAATAGTCCCGAAGCAAGGAATGCCGTATCCGTCCTCAAAAACCTTATGCACCATTTTTTTCATCAGCGTTCTGCCGGACATGTAAGAACATTTTGGTCCGGATGTGGAACTATCAAAAAACGATCTTCGAGGATATTGGGGATTTGACGGGCGTTTTGCTCATCCCGGCATTGAAGATATCGAAGTAGGCATGAGGCTGACTGAAAATGGGCATTCGATCGTGCTGGCCCCGTCTATTCAAGCGAAACATACCAGGCAGTGGATGCTTCCATATCTAATTCATACAGACACATTTCGTCGAGTTATTCCCTGAACGCGCCTGACGCTTGATGGCGAAGGACTATATGATCGCCTGAATACTGGCTGGGGGCAGAGTACTAGTGTGTTGGTCACGGAAATTATGGCTCTCATCACCTGCATCATCTCGATCCTAAATCCTGTGTTTTCCTTCGCCCCAGTTTTTGTGTTTTTACTGTTATTGGTCTCCGATTATCTATCCGGTCAGGATGGAATTAGAAACGCTGTCTTGAGTGTATCTGCTGTGATACTGGTTACCGGAAATCTTCTAGGTCTTGCCTGCAAACCTTTGTCCCTCAGTCATGCATTTCTCGCATGTATGATCTGGAGCATTAAATTTTCCAGTTTGATTTTTTCAGGAAGAACCGAAGGCTTTGCATTTTTAGTGATCAGCCTCCCTTTGCACCTCATTACTATTTTTATTGTAGATTTACATTTGCGGCAGGTGCTTTGTGCCACTGGCTTAGGATGCCTTTATTTCTCGATCAGAAAGGAACAAAAGGTTCTCTTCGTTTGGAAACACGGTGATACCAGGCGTCTGCGTTTTACTGGATTTTTTCATATTGAGCCGCGAGTTAATCACGCTTGTATATCAGACTAGATTTGCAGAACCGCAATCGATGTCTGAAGCCCGCCAAATTTTGCCGTATCGGTCATCTGAATCATGATGCACCATGATCCAGACTCTCAAGAGCACGAGAGGGCAAATCCTTTTGAATACCGCTAGAGCAGCCATGCAGAATGACTCAATCCCAAGCACAAAATACGAAAGTTCCGGCAAGATTGAGGGAGTTGTCGCGCCTCTGCTAGACGCTTACTGGGTTCAATTCGCTGTATTGATTTCCTGCTGGTCGATTCCGGTGTGGCTCCACTGGGGAAATGATGGAATCTGGTATCAGGGTGATTCTCCCCGACACGCCTTGAATGCGGTTTTCTTTTTGGACTTGGTGAAAGAGGGGCTGTCTGATCCCGTTGAGTATGCCCGTCAGTACTACACGCGTTATCCGGCGATCACGCCACAGCGTTATCCACCTCTCTTTTACCTGATGCTAGCCGGCGGATTTTCGGTTTTTGGCGTCGCTGGATTTGTTGCCAAATGTCTTGTTCACGGATTTGCCCTGCTCCTGGGGATCTATACCCTGGCGGGGCTCCGCCGATGGATCTCATCGGAAGCGGGGATCATGGCCGGACTGGTGTTGCTTATGCCGGGAATCATGCGTTGGTCTGGTGCTGTGATTTTGAATGTTCCTGCCTTGGCACTAGGAGTTGCTTGTCTTTTTCACCTGCGTTGTGTTTTGGACCAGCCTGATAATAGAAACGATTACAAGCATTTCTGTATCGCACTTTTTTTTGCCGCACTCAGTATCGCCATCCATCCAACAGTGGGTGTTGTGATTCCCATTGCTGGCTTGTGGCTGCTGCTCGATAGACGCTGGCGCTGCTTCTTGAATTTGAGAATACTGGCAGTTGTTGTCTTGTGCATCCTCGTTTGTGGGTTGCTCTATTGGTTGCTGTTCCGAATGAGTGCGTCTCAATTCTCCCAGGCAGAGGTAAGCAAGGAGCAGGTGGCGACGTTGGTCTGGCCTGAGTTTTACTTTCGTGCCGTGCCCTCGTTGATCGGATGGTGGAGTGTACCGGTGACTTTTGTCGGTCTGATTTGGTGCTTGATGATCAAACGGTATCGCACGGATTGCATTCGAATGGTTTTTGCAGCATTGCTCACAATTGCTTTACTGCAAAGCATCTGGGCAAAGGACGAAAGGTACATGCTGTGGGCATGCCCCGCGGCAACTTGGTTCATTGCACACGCTTTTGTGGCAACAGCCAGAAGCAAAGCGCTAGAGGGGTACAGACAGATGGTGTGGGTGATCCCTCTTCTTGGATTACTCGCCTTTTCAACTTATTTTGTTTTGATAACGAAAAAAACGCTGCTCAAAACGGTAAATGGATTCGAAGAGGTCGCCGAGCATATCATCAGGGTCGCGCCAGGTGAGCCTGTTCTCTATCACGGACTGTATGATGGTACTTTTATTTTCTATCTTCGGTCTTTCGACGAAAAGTTCCGCCAACAAGTGGTATTGGTTCGGAAAATGCGACCCCGCCCTACGCAGGCTGCTACGGAGAACAAGCCGCAGTGGCTGGCTAGTGGGGCACGCCACCTGCAAAATAAAAACATACTGGAGGAACAGTGGCTGACTGATCAAATTTACCAAACTCACTGCAAGTGGCTGCTGGTTGAGCGGCCAAATCGCGAGCAGCAGGCCGGCGTGGCAAAATTGTTAGAGAGGGTGGCTGATCTCGAGAACTATCAATTGGCTAAGGTTTTCAAAGTCGATATGAACTCTGAGACCCGGGAAATCGCGCTCTATCAAATTCGGCCCCCGAAAAGCCAAAGTGACGGACCAGCAACTCGTTTTGTGCCAATGGAGTTCGAGGGCAGGAGTTATCCGCCAGTGCGTTCACGCTAGTGTCTTCGCTTGCACTACGATTCCACTAGATACAGGCTTGCCTTGGCTGAAACCAAACTCGCCCGCGAATATCATTCTTCTTGTGATCTCAATGGATCGTAGTTCACGTTTTCCTCGTCCGCTCGTCCCAAAAAGCCACAAACAACCCAAGATGCATGATGATCAACAATCCAGCGAAGCAGCAGACACCGATCGTCTGGAAATCCAGCGGCCCCGTGATGGTGCGCAAAATGGCAACCAGCAAAAGCAGCACGGCAACGATTTGGGGAAGAATCAAGATGATCCCGCTGGAGGTTTTTTCTTTGGGCGTCGCGACAAACGGTTGCTTGCTACCCAACAGGAACGAGACAAACGCTTTGGTGTAAATCGGCCACATCCCAAAAGCCAAACATAGTCCCGGTGCAGGAATTCGCGATTCAAGTTTGGCTGTTTTGGTTTGAAATGGCTTCGATGCAACTTTCATGATTAACCAGGAAACCAGAACCAGCGGTGCAAGGTGCAAAAGATAGCTGAAGAAATCACCAACCAGATTTTCGTCCCGCGAGTAGAGCACGACTAACGTCACGAGGATATGAAGGGCCACCATTGGCCCAGCCAGAAAACAAGTCAGTCGCCACATGTAACACACGTTGGTTGCGAAATCGAACCGTGTGATTAACCGTGGATAAACCTGACGCAACAGCGTAAGGGTGCCATGAGCCCACTTGTATTGCTGAATAAAGAATCCACCGAGATCAGTCGGCTCAAGTCCGAATGCAAGAGGTTCCGACACGTAGGCAGATTTCCATCCTTCTGCATGTAGAAAAAGCGACGTGTGCAGATCTTCGGCGAGTCCCGGTTTGTATCCGCCAATTGAGTCCAGCGCGGTTCGCCGGATCAAACAGTTGCTCCCGAACTTTTGCGCACACCCGAGGCCATGCATGCCGTACATGGGGATACCAAAGAAACCGTCGTTGCGTTCCGCAGCCGCTCCTGCAACGAAGCTTTGGTTGACATTCGAGTGACTCAGACGGACCTGGACAAACCCGATTGCAACGTCTTTGAACGGCCATAGTGCCTCATTCAGATATTCTCTGTTCGGAACATGATCAACGTCAAATATCGCGATGATCTCGCCTGAAGTTTGCGTCAGTGCGTTGTTGATATTCCCGGCCTTATAATTTTCCTGTGTTTCCCGCGTTAAGTACTGCACACCAAGATTCTTGGCCAGCTGCCGAAATTCGTCATTTCCGCCATCGTCGAGTAGGTAGGTTTGATGCGGATATTGAATCTCTTTTGCCGCTCGCAATGTCTGCTCGACCAGCCACAACGGCTCATCGAACGCGGGAACGAAAACATCGACACTCAGGTTGGCGGGCGATTCTGTCGGTTCGTCTCGCGAGCAGTGGGAAAAAATGTACCAGGCACAATACGTGCGAAAGACGCAATACACCATCGCGAGCAGGAGAAAGAAAACCATCAGCGGGTTCGAGAGTCGTCCTGGTTCCAGCCACCAATCAAAGAAATAGGCTGAAGCAGCCAAGCCAGCGAGCACCAAAAGACGGATCTTCCAGCGATGAATCGAAGTAGTAAACTCTTGGTTCGTCATGGATTTCAGCGGCTTAAACGACTCAGCGTCAGAAAAAAGAATTTACGAAGCATCTTCAGGAGCAAATACCCGCGATGGAAAATTTGGGCTCCAAATAATAAAAGGTGGAGCAGACCGATTATGAAATACTCGGTCTGCATGGCACATAACTGGAGCAGCAAGGCGTTGGGCAACCAAAGTTCGTAAAAGGAGTTGTTCAGCAATGGCAGATACCGTTCCTGAGCCTCAGATTCCTCGAAGAAGATTGGCATTTTCATACCAGCCCAAAGTTTGCCAGTTTCCAAAACAGCGTAGGCAAGTGTGGCAATGGCCAGTACGTAAGAGGATGGCAGCAGGAGCACTATAAACGTACCCAACGCGATCGCTTCAACTGGAAGGAAGAACCAGAGCACCAGACGGCGGAGCGACGCACGAGTTTGAGTTCCAGCAAAAGTGACGACGTCGCTGCGCCCATCACTTAAAAGATCATCAACCTGATGAACTACGATGCTCCGAAAACCCGCAAACAGAGACCAAACGATAGCGGAGATCCCGATCCCAAATTCAGCGAGCGTTGACGCTTGTTGGAAGAAGCCCACGATAAGCAAAACAAAGAGTACGGGAACTGCGTGAGCACCCAAGGCATCGCAGGCGACACCCGCGACTCCCCGTTCCTTTAATCGCAATGGCGGAATGGAATAAATCGTTGGCAGCAAATAGTTGATCATTAACACAGCACCGGCCATCCAATTCGTCGTGAAACAAAGCAACGCTCCGAGTCCACTGAGGACACTTAGAATCGACAGCGTCAAACGCTGCCAAGGCCTGAATCGTTCCATCGCGTTCGGCTTCCCACCGGCTCGATCGGCTTCAATATCAAAGATATCGTTAATGATATGACCATACGAAGCAACTGACGCGATGCACCAAAGGATCAAGAGGAGGTCTTGCAGCGCTAATCGGTAATCCGTGCCATGAAGAAGAAAGGAGGCATAAGCCACTGCAAACAGCGGTGGGATTTTCCAACAAAACCAATTGTCGGCACGGATCACTCCCGCGATGGATTTCAGGGGTTGGGCAGTCATTCGTTTTCAACCTGAAGGTTGTTTGGTTCAGCGGGGATCGTCTCCATGAGGTGTCGAAGCACACACAAGACGAGTGAGGTGGTGATCACACGATTGGAATCAAAGGCCTGCCACACATCATCCTCGGTCGCATGGAACTCCCAAATCTTGCAGTCAGTGGCCCAAGCGCCATCATTCAATTGGGATTTCAAAAAAAATGACACCGCCCTTGTGATTGACGTACCGGTTTCATCACAAGCTGCAAGTGCACAACAGGCGAGGGCGGTTTGATACGGATCGCCCAGATCGCCCCAGGTTCCGTCATTTGACTGCGAAGAAAGTAAAAAGTGGTGCGCGCGAATGCGTAACGCCTCGAATGCTGGCTGATCCCGAATCAGTTCAAGTGCGAGCCAGGTGGCGTAGTATCGGCTGGGATAAAAATATGAATGCCAATATCCATCTTCGTGTTGCGATTCAAAGATCAGTCGGTCATCAATTGCGTTCTGCAATGCCGTGCCCTGTAACGCCAGGAAGACGTTGAGGTTGACTTCCGAATGCAGTTGCAGGTTGTTGACTGGTGTTGCGTCAATAGCCAGACCTGCGTGAGCTCGGGAAGCGAACGTTCGGAAGCCTCCTCGTGCGACGAATTTGGGTAGCAGGGTGGTCAGCCCGAACTTGACCAGCCAACGGGACCACCGATTGCGGTGGAAAACAAGCAGGCGATCAGACGATTTGTGTAAGCCAAGTTGCCGGCATGTCCTGATGGCGAACGATGTGTCATCGGCATCGACCAGGAACTTGACATGAGGTCGGGATACATAAGGTGCCGGAGGAGAATAACCCCACAGTCCCTTGTACTCCTCCGACATGATGCGAGTGACGAGCAAGGCACGGTCAGTTTCTGAGATATCGTGGCCGAGAGCTCTCGCTATGAAGTAGCCAGAAAAAACATGTCCTTTCTGGTGCGAGAATCGGGGTAGGCCATCACTTCCCATGCATGTCAAGCCGAAATTGCCATCGGAAAGCTGAGCCTTCAGAAATTTCACAGCCCGATCTTTCGCCGCGCGGAGACCGCTCCAGTCGATCGCCTCGCAATCTTGCGTTTCGTTCTCTGGTTTTCTCATTGGTTATCTTTCAAAAGACGCAACGCTGGCTTTCATGAGTGATGAATCTGAGCAACAGCAACGTCCGGATGATGGTGTTGCATTCTCGTGGTCACGAAGGTGGGATCTCATTTCTGGTCGACAGCAAATATTTGCCGAACCGAGAGGCCAAGCGACCAACCCGCGAGTGCTCCGAAAGATACCTGTACCGGGGGCAAGGACCACAACCAGCGATTTGCTCGTCAAAGACCTTTTTCGCAAAGTCGTACAATCCTTGATCCAGGGCATTCAAATCCCGAATCCGCTGTCTTGTTGCATCGTCGATCCGCGTGGGGAATCGGTTCTTGTTCCTGACCACGACGATCCCAAGCGGGATTTTGGAGCCGGTCACATTTTCGAAGAGGTGCAGTGATTCACTGTATCGCTCGAGAATCCCCAAGTTGACCCCTACCGTGGAAATCATTCGCTTCGCGCGTTGAAGGTCCGCTTCGGTAAGCTCGGGGTCATTCCCTGGCTCGCTTCCCAGCAGGAATTTCAGCTGGAGGTTACTGTAAAGCGGGTTCTCCAAGTACTCATCCAACGTATCAGGGAAAAACCGCCTTCCTGCAGCCTTTTTTTCGAGTGTCTTTCCAACCTTACTCGATTGATAATAACTCGAGATGTACTGTTCGACCGGATCGCGTAACATCACGAAGACTTCCGCACCGCTAAAGAGTCTCCAATTCGACTCTTTCATGATGTTCTTCGTTCCCCAGACAAGCCGGTCGCCTTTCACAGCGGCGTGGATTTCCATGCATTCGTAGACTTCAAGATTCCTGACGAATCCGTCAACGACATCATCTTCGAAGAAGGTGTAGGCATCTCCGTACACACGCTGGAGCACTCGTGAGAAAGTGGTGCCACCCGTCTTTGGAACGTGCAAAAAGATAACTTTGCTACGTTGGCGGTTGGTAGGACGCGAGGATGGAAATAATTTCAGCATGCTTGGTATCGTTTGCCTGCTAGGAGTTTGTTTTTGGCGGTAGAGCCTGGGAGCCGCGCTTGGATCGAAGCGGAGTGGGAAAAACAGAAAAGTTGCCGTCCTGCACCGACAAGCGGTTCGGGGTAATCACTACCCGAAATGGCGTGGAATTTCTGGTTCGTTTATGCAACATCTTGCCCTGGGTTTACGAATCGGCGTCTTGTCCACCGATGAACCGTCATCTAACGAAAACGACGCGCGAGGCAGGCGAGGGAAACCTGCAGCTCCGTACGGCCGACGGCTGCTCCGACACACAAATGAAGCCCACTCCCAAATGCAACGTGCGGATTGGGGTGCCGTGTCAGGTCGATGCGATGAGGTGCGGCAAATACTTCGGGATCGTGATTTGCGGCAGCCAGAGCGATCCTGACACATTGCCCCTCAGCAACGACTCCACCCCCGATTTCAACGTCCTCCGTGGAGAGTCGGCTACAGAATGAAGTGGTACTAAAATACCTTGCGAATTCCTCCACCGCGAAGGAAACAACGCGTGGATCGCGACGAATCCTCTTCATCTCACCCCGGTTTTGAAGCAGATATTCAACGCATCTTTCCAACAGCTGACGTGTATTTACGTAGGCCCCTAGAGCGAATAGAACGCTATTTGGTAACAGCCCTTCTTCGGAGAGCAAGTTGTCGGCGTCGCACCCGTCAGACAGCGCGCAGAGTATCCCGGGCGGGAGAACCCCGCGTTTCGCAAGGGGGTCTCGCAAAAACGATTCCATACGACACAGGCTTGTCGAGAGATCATCGCCTTGCCGGCCACCGAACAAATCGTCGAACCAACGCCACTTCTCTCTTGGTAGCCCCATTAATTCCGCCGCTACTATAGCTGGAAACGGTTCCACAAATCCTTTTTGCAACGATTGCTCGTCATCGCAGTCGATCTTCTCCAGCAACTCATCGGCAATTGACTGGAAAAGCTGCCTTAGATCAGGTAGTTGCCGATTCAATTCCTCTCTCATTAGCTTTCGCACGTCGGCATGATAAGGAGAATCGGCGTAGTGAAACCAATGCTTCTTGTCATACCCGCGACCTCGCTTGAGCATTTTCAGGATCGCTTGCACCAAGGGAACGTCCTTGCGGTTGGGGGCAGGAGCGCGATTGACGAGTCTCTTGTCTTGAAGCGCGGCTTTCACGTCGGCATATCGCGTTAAGACCCAGAAGCCTTTGTGCCAATGAAGGGGGCTGTCGCGTTGTAGCTTAAGCAGCATTGCGAGCTGAACATGGTCTAGGGATGAGGTGATGTGATTCAGCGTCAGTGTTTCATTATCTGTCACGACATTCTCCAGAGCGTGTGTCATTGTCTTTGTGATACTCGGTGCCGTCGATCACGCATTGATAATGGTCCAAAGACAGACTCGCGATGCGAGTATCATTGAATGACGCTTCGACCGTCCGACGTGCCGCGGTTCCCAATCTGTCCCGCATGTCAGCATCACCCAACAGCTTTCGAATCTGCGATACAAAAGAAGCGCTATCGCCACTTGCCGCAAGCAGTCCGTTCTCGTCATCCAGAATCAGCTCAGGCATTCCTCCCTGATCCGAGCAGACGATCGGCTTCCCCCCCGCCATCGCTTCCAGGGATGAGTAGGGGCAATTCTCCCACAGACTTGGCAGGAGGAACACGTCACACTGGCGGATGCATGATCGCACCAATCGCATATCGAGTTTTCCAAGGTGATGGACGGAACCTTTCATTTTCTCCGAGCCTAGGCTGGGACGAAGCTCGCGCGCAAAGAATCCGTCGGTGTCTTCTCCGGCGAAAACAAAGTCGACTTCAAAGTCCTTCAGAATCGACATGCATATATCGGCGCATAAATGAATGCCCTTGCGTCGTTCCAATCGACCCGCAAAAAGAATCATAAGCCTATTTTCTGCTAGGCCATATTTATGCCGAATATCGATCTGATCACTTTCATCAAATAGAGCAACATCGATTCCGTTCGGGGTCACTTCGATCGGGTGAGAGATGCCCAGTTTTCGCC
The DNA here is from genome assembly GCA_002862205.1 of Planctomycetaceae bacterium. Classification (GTDB taxonomy): domain Bacteria; phylum Planctomycetota; class Planctomycetia; order Pirellulales; family Pirellulaceae; genus Rubripirellula. The sequence goes on from PKCN01000112.1 coordinate 18,199, forward strand.
GCGCCTCATCTGCCAGGAATTGCGAGCATGAACTGAATGCGGTCGCACGGACGATGGCGTGGTTCTCGATCGCACTGCAGAAGTTTGTGTCAATCTTACCGATGCCATAAAACGGCATGATCAATTTGGATGGTGAATGCAATCGAATCACAGTTGGCATGCCATGGTGGCCCAGTGCCGCGCCCTCTGCTCCACACTCAGGCATCTCGATAATATCAAACTGGTGAGTTTGGCAGAGTTGCTTCATCCCGTGACGCATCGAAACAGCGTTCTCCAATCGTTTCTTTGTCCATGAAAGTGAGTTGCCGCCGAACGCGACAAACGCACGCATAAGTTTGCTCTGCCTTCGGAATCGATGCACTTGCACGCCATCGACCTCCTCGGATCTTAGTGGTGTCGGTTCAAGTGCGCCCGCCAGGACATGGACTTCGTGGCCAAGTTTCGCCATAGCACGTGATTGGTACCAGGTGTAGGTGGCGATGCCGCCTACACCTGTTTCCGGTGGAAACTCAAAGGAGATTAGTAAGATCTTCAAACTCGCCGTGCCCGATTATTTGATGTTTTCCACGTATCGCTGAACTTTACCCCGTAACTTATTTAACGCGATCGTGCCGGTTCGAATGGGGTTGTCCATTGCAACCCTCAGCGGAGAGTTGCGATTGTGATCCAAGGACCGAATTCGGGAGTCATCGCTGGCAGTCATCACTTGAGTGATGTCGCAAATGGATTCGGAATCACCATGAGAACTCGTCTGCTTGAACAATGCCGGGTCGAGCCAATCGAGATCTTTGGGTAGGCGAAGAGACCGATCCGCGCCTCGGGCAATCATTCTTTTGCGGAAGTCCATTTGTTGCTCGAAAATCGAGTCTGGATTACATAAATCGCGAATCGATGCCTGGGCGTTACTCCCCATTTCCTTTAGTCGCGTCGGTGAACAGTTTAAGGCCCGGGAGAAAGCTTCGGTGAGTTGATTCGTCGTCTCGGCGAGCCAGCCGGTTTGGTTGTTCTCAATCATCTCGGCCATGCCACCGGTCGCCGTCGCGAGAACAGGCGTGCCGGAACGCATGGCTTCGATACAGGTATACGGAAAGTTCTCCCAGCGAGAGGGAACGACTGCGATTCTTGCGCGGGCGAGATGACCGGGAATTGCCGCCCGAGAACATGCCCCATGGAACCTGAAGCGTCGCCTGAGTCGTTTGGGAATCATGTCGGCAACAATAGCACGTCCACTTTTCTGGCCATTGCCAAGCACGTTCTCACCGATAAATTCAAAGCAGACAGTCGGGTTTTCCTCAGCTACGCTCACTGCCGTTTTGATCCATTCCAAAATGCCTTTTCGCCGTTCGAGTCGGCCAACGTAGCAGATGGTGCCCTTGCTCCAAACCTCGTCTGCACGATCCATCCCGTCGCACTCAAAGTGCGGGTAGTGGATCACTTCAACAGAGTTTGCAGCCAAGCGAAAGTGCTGCTCCGATTGTCGTGCTAAATACTGGCTGGGACACAACAGTTTATCTGCGGTGTGAATACTGAACTCCTCCAAGCGTGCCGCTGCAATCAATGACGAGCTGTCGAGTTGCCACTCATTGTGTCGTGCAATCAACTGGGTTGGCGAGTGAAGATGAACGATACACGGCGGTTGCCTCGTCGGACCCAGCCCAACAGCCCGCCGGAGTTGAAAGTAGTAGAGTGGCGCTTCGTACTCCTGAGCTTCGATGAAGTCGATCCCTTCTTGCTGGATCAGCTTCTCGATCAGAATCGCGGCCGACCAGGAAAAACACTGGGGATAGAAACTGGAACGGAACAGCTTCAGTTCGGTTTTCGTCAGCAATCCTGGGTGGGGTTTGGGCCCAAGGAATGCCGTCCAGTCATCGAACGGGACTCGGTGAACAATAAGTTTTCCATTGCATGTTTCTTCACGTGAGTTTTCTGCGCCCTCGCAGGATTGGGTCACCACGTGCACAGTCTCGCCGTGATCGGCAAAAAGACGGGATGCATTCCAGGCATAGGTTCCAATTCCGCCTCCTCGTGCAGGAGGGAATTCACGGCAGATGAGTAGATGTTTCATGGTCTTAAAAGCAAATTGATGTCAACTGTCCCGCTCGCACTTCCTGTCTGTGAGGGACAATGCACGGAACTAGCGACTGCGATGGTCAACGAGAGTCTGTGTCCGTGCGGTGACTCAACACACCGTGCATTATCGGTAGACGTACATGGCGAATCTCAAGATGGTCGCGAAAATCGAGCCTGGTTTTCGAGGCTAGACCTCATTGCCGATGCTCGAATGGAAACCCGCGGGAGAATGGCAACCGATGCCGATAGTTTGTCTGCGTTGATGTATCCGGGTTTCGATTGCGTCGGGACTGTTTGAATTGCATTCATCCTGTGCGAATGAACGGATTTTTCGCGTGCTTCGTGCGTATCGGTGACAATGTGAGGAATGATAGTCTTTGGTGGGCACGATCCCTATTAGACTTGCGGTAAAAACGGAACGAGGTAATTTTCCGTCCAACTTTGCCGCCGGAAGATTGCCGCCGGAAGATCGTGATTAGAGAATTGTAATTCGTGTTATTTTGATGGCAAGAGTTAGCCATAATAAAGCGTCGCAGAACGCACGGCCCTGATGCTTATCAAGGCTCTCTGCGGTAGGCCGACGACAAAGCCCGCCGAAAT
>PKCN01000292.1 GCA_002862205.1 Planctomycetaceae bacterium
TTCCCACCAGGCAAACCATTCACCCGTCGATGTAGCCGTTGGACCACCTTTGGCTCCCGTCGCAGCATCGAGCCGTCCATCCAGGTTGACGTCGCCAACTCCGATGTAGTGAGTCAGCCCAGGGGCATCCTGTTTCGCGAGAACGTTGGGGTGCCATTGGTTGGTGTTTTTTGCTTGAGGAGGTGTCGAAAACCAAACGAGTGACTCGGGGTAGGGCGCTGTGGGTTGAGCGCTGGTCGCGAGCAGATCGGGCTTTCCATCCTTGTCGATATCGCCTTTCATCAGTCCATGGATCCCGTGGACTGTATTGGCAATCAACCTTTTTTTCCAACGTTGCGACGCTCCTTGTTCAGGTTGTTCCAGCCATGTGATCAGTCCCGGATTGTATCTCGCACCGATGTAGTCAAGATCACCATCACCATCAATATCGAAGCATTCGCTGTGAATGTAACCTCGGTCTTTGGAATGGTCATCAAGCACAATCTGCTGCCAATCAGGAGCTGCAAACAGGATGGTGCGGGGGCCAACCTCTGCAATCACGTCAGGCAGTCCATCACCGGTAAAGTCGCCCGCGACGGTGGTCAGGCTGCGTTTACCTTCCTGTAGCACATGCTTCGTCCAGACATCCTCTGCGGAAGTTTCTGATAAGAGGCTGATCAGGAAGTAAACAACAGTAAATGATCGGACTTTCATCGCAGGACCTTGGAGTGTGGATCAAACTCGCTCAGAATGTGCGTTAACATTAATGCTTGGGTTTGCAGAATGCCACTACAGACCGCTTTTTGTTTTAACGGTGTATCGAGTTGAGTGCTGATGGCAAAACTTTATTTCTATTATTCGTCGATGAACGCGGGGAAATCTACGATTCTGTTGCAGTCCAGTTACAACTATCGTGAGCGTGGGATGCATACATTGATTCTTTCCCCTGAATTGGATGACAGGTTCCAAGTCGGAAAAGTTACTTCACGGATTGGAATCGAAGCCGATGCGGTAACCTTCACGATTAGTGATAACTTGCTGACGATGGTGTTGCGGTCCGACCAGAACGAAAAGGTTGCCTGCGTGTTGGTCGATGAGGCTCAGTTTCTCACTGAGGCCCAGGTGCGACAGCTCAGCGACCTGTGTGACGATCACAATATTCCCGTGCTTGCGTATGGTTTGAGGACCGATTTTCGAGGCGAACTATTTGAGGGCAGTCAGCATTTGTTGGCATGGGCAGATAGTCTTGTTGAAGTCAAAACCATCTGTCATTGTGGAAGCAAGGCTACGATGGTGCTACGGATTGATGCTGATGGTCGAGCGATCAAGGATGGCCGGCAAGTGCAAATTGGCGGTAATGAACGCTACTTGTCCGTGTGTCGCCGGCACTTCAAAGCAGGTGTGCCTAGCGCTGATTCAGAGCCCCTGGATAGCAATGCAGAAGATCTGCTGTTTTGACTCTTTCAAGTGTGTCAACAACGTTGCATCGTTGCCAGACTACCTGTCGTCGAACCGTTGTCCTTGGGAAGCAGCACGGACTCTGTTTCGCTCGTCGATTTCCAGCAGTCCAATGACTGGCCAAGCTGTTCCCAAGTGGTTTGACGTGGGGGTGGTTCTTGGCGAGTTGTTTTCTTGGTGTCTGGTACTTTTTACGATCCATTGACGGTTTCAGCTGTGGTCAGGTAGCTAACCGCCATTGGAAATGGACCCTTCGAATTTTTTCGTGGTTGTAGCGACTCAATGCGTTTACCGTCATGCTGATTGCCAGTGCATCGCCTGAGTCAGTCGTCAGCCAGTTCCAGCCACCATCAGGCTGCTGTTTTTCAAGCAGTCCAGTGAAGTAAGTGTTCGCATCCGCGTCACTGCGTTGGTCTGCTAGCAGGAAACGCAATGCCCACCATTCTGTTGAAGGAGGCTTTCGTTTTTGAGTAGTTCGAGAGCTGGTTGGATGCGTTCAGTTGTTGCGTGGCTTCGGCTGAGAGCTAGCATTGTCCAAGCGGTTGTGACCTGAATTGTTTCCTGCAAGGGACGTTTCTGCGCAGGGAGTTGTCCGAAATGCTTTCAGTCACCATTCTCGACTTGATCCTCCGGCAGAGCATCGACAGAATTCTGCAGCCAAGGGGCAGGGTTAATTTTTCCCATCTTGTCCGCCTCAGTCCTGGCGGGGATACCCAGCAGTAAGGCATTGAGGGTGTCGATCTTCGCTGCAACGGTTGAAGCTGTCTTCAAATCGTCTTTGTGATCTGGTTTGACAAAACTGCGAATGTCGATCGACCATGCTCTCCATTTCTTCAAACGGGGACGATCGATGGCATAACCCTGCTCGTCCGCTGCAGAGAGCCCCCCACAGCATGAATGGAATCTGATGGCAAGACACACATTGATGTCTCTCAATCCACGCTTCCCCATAACGCTCAAGATAGGGAATCGCCCGTCGAACGGTATCATCAACGGCTTGACTACCCTGATTTGCAGCGTCGGATTCCGAATTGGAGTCTGCGGCCGCGATGGGGGATTCGTTGACAGCAACGAAACCAGCATCATCGCGACCAGACTTTACGAGGCAGTTATGCGTTCTTTCATGATCAGGATTTACTCAGCCGAAGTGGAGGTTGTCCCTTGGGGTTCGCCAAGCTGTTCCTTCAACAGTTTGTTCAACTCGGCACCGCGGGCACGCAACGAAATGACTTTTCCTCCTTTGTCGACGAGAATCGCGGTTGGGATGCCTTCAACACCGTAGTACTGAACAAGTGGATTGTTCCATCCCTGCTTACCTTCTTTTTTGCTGAACAGGTTCGGCCAGTCCAGGTTTTCCTGAGCAACATATTGGTCGCATGCTTCGAGTGTGTTGTCGAGATTGATGCCGACAATCGCGAAGCCCTGTCCACCATAAAGTTCAAGCTGCTTTTTCATGTTAGGAACTTCCGCCCGGCATGGACCGCACCAACTGGCCCAGAAGTCGACAAGCACGGTCTTGCCACGGTAGGAAGCCCAGTCAAATTCTTCGCCAGTGGTTGTGGTTCCTGTGATTTTCATTTCGTTGCCCATGAGTCGCATGCGACGCGCGGCTCCACGAATGTTTTCCGCTCGAGACTTAATTCTCTCGTCATTGGACGCATCTATCATGCCAGCAAGTTGATCGTAGAAAGAGGCGGCCAATTCCGTATTGGAGGCTAATGCACGCCCCAAGTTCTGTCCAAGCGAGAAGCTTTCAGGATCGAGCCCATTGTCCACGACCATCTTTTTGTATTCGTTGATAATCGCTTTCTGTTGGTCTTCAGTACCTCTTGCAGCACTGGCAACTCTGCTTTTGAATGCTTCCATCTTGCCGAGGCGAGCCAATGTGGGGTTGGGGCTCGTTTCCAACTCTTTCATCAAGTCGGTCATCTTGGTCTTCATGGCAGGATTCCCCCGACTCAAGAAAGAAAGTGCGGCGATTTCTTCACGGACGGCAGCAAGCTGCGTTGGCTCGGATACGTCTTTGAGCTTTCGGATTGCTTCGGCACCAGCGACAGCAGCGGTGGCTGCTTTGGTGACTGATTCCATTGTTCGCCCCCGCTTTTGCTTGACGGAAGCGATGAACTTCATCAGCTCTTCTGCGGTGGCACCCTCAGGGACCGCAAAAGGATCAGTCGCTGGCTCCGTTTCCGCGGGTGCTTTGGCATCTGCAGGTGCTTGGGCCATTGCCTGAGGTGCGAGTAGTAGGAAACCGATCAACACAATTGAATTGACGCGAATCAAGTTGCGGCGCCGTTTGGGCTGGAATGCCATGTTCTTTTCTTTGGGCAGGTAGTTAGGTGGGGTCCGGCAGGAACGACATCCCGCTCGCGTACGACCGAAATTGAATTTTAGCGGTCATTGCAGCGGGATACAAACCACCCGGCCGTCCCGGGAGCTTTTTTCGGACGAATTCCTGCACATTTCGTCGCCCATTCGATTTCGACACGCGACGCCATCGCGTCTAACGCGACGGGAATCCCAAGGCGGCAGTCGACTGTTCCTGCGTTGGTTTGTGTGTTGCCAATGGAGTGATCAACGCAGCGAGAAGTGATGGCCTTGCGAGGCTCTCCTTTGGCAGACTTACGAGGAAGCAAGCACGCCTGTAAGCGGTCGAGGGCAACCGCGCCGCAAGCAGTGCGCAGGGTCTCCGAAACCGCAGGGTCTCCGAAACCGCAGGGTCTCCGAAACCGTAAGCCCTTGTACTTCGATTTTTCCAGCTTAGGCTTTTTTCCAGAGGTCCAACATTGTTGGCATGTTCATCTTCCTAGTGGATCTGCAGCACGGCAAGGAAGCGAGAAGTGATGGGACGCACTGCTTCACGATTCGTCGTCAGCTTCATAGATGGAAGGGTTGAGTGCTGGGTCGTTGTACATTTTGAGTTGTCGATAGGTTTTGTGCTGCTTCACACCCGAAAACAGGTCATCGATCAATTGCTGCAATGCCAACGACAGGTCGCTGTGTTGTTGTTCGCACAACTCAAGCCGTTGTGTGACCTGCTCGTGATGTTTTGAATCCGCGTCGGAGCGTTGCCGCTGCTCACGATAGTGGTAGATTCGCAACGACATGATCGACAGTCTGTCGATCACGCTGCCAACCGTTTCGGTGTTGATCTTGGCGTCTTCTATCTGACGAACACCAGACTCAGCAAGGATCGCCGAAATCTCATCATCGATTTTCTCGATCATGTCGTTGCGGGCCTGATTCAGCTTGTCAATCTTGCGTTTGACATCCGCGATTTCTTCGGCCGTCGCACGGGGACTTCGAGCGACATCCTCTTTGTGCCAGAGTCGGTAGTTGCACCCATGTTGCTCGCAGATCAGCTTGTTGATTCCCTTGTAGGGATTGTCGATCGGTTGCTGATGCCAAAGCGCAACTCTCTCAATCTGGAGTTGCGTTAGATCATTTGCGGAGGGGAGTGAGTGTGAAGTCACAGGAAATCAGACTTCTTTTTCGTCGATCCAGTTCATCATGCGACGCAGTCCCAGACCGATTTGCTCGACGCCATGTTGGCGTTCCCGACGTCGTGTTGCTTTGAAGAATGGAGCACCTGCCCTGTTTTCCGAGATCCACTTGCGGGCAAACTCGCCGCACTGAATCTCGTTGAGAATCCGTTTCATTTCCGCTTTTGTCTCATCAGTGATGATTCGTGGACCACTGACGTAGTCTCCGTACTCAGCGGTATTGCTAATGCTGTAACGCATGTAGCTCAGGCCACCTTCGTACAGCAAGTCGACGATAAGCTTCAGTTCGTGCATGCACTCAAAATAAGCCATTTCTGGTTGGTAGCCTGCTTCAACCAGAGTTTCAAATCCCGCTTTGACCAGTTCGCTGACGCCACCGCATAGCACGACTTGCTCTCCGAAGAGGTCGGTCTCAGTTTCCTCTGCAAAACTTGTTTCGATCACGCCCCCGCGGGTGCCACCGATTCCTTTCGCGTAGGCCAAGCCAATTTGTTTTGTTGATTCGGCAGCTCCGTCCCCCAATGCGATCAAGCAGGGAACACCACCGCCTTTTTCGTATTCGCTGCGGACCAGATGGCCAGGACCTTTGGGGGCGACCAGTAGGGTGTCAATGCCAGCAGGCGGCTCGATCTGGCCGAAATGAATGTTGAAGCCATGGGAGCACATCAGGACATTCCCAGATGACAGATTGTCCCGGATCTCATTTCGGAAAATGTCACCCTGAACTTCATCTGGAAGCAGAATGTTGATCACATCAGCAGCTTGGGTTGCGTCTGCAAGAGACATCGGCTCAAAACCATGGGAAACAGCCAGGTCGTAGTTTGCTGATCCTGCTCGCTGGCCAATCAATACGTTGCAGCCGCTGTCGCGAAGGTTTTGGGCTTGTGCGTGACCTTGGGAGCCGTAGCCGAGGATGGCTACCGTTTTGCCCTTCAGGTGGGAAAGGTCAGCATCGTTTTCGTAATAGATCGTAGCGGCCATGTTGTTCTTTACTTTCAAAAAAAGAGGGGCTTATTTCTGTGATGCAACCGATCTGCCAGAATGGCGAACCTGTTTGCAGTTTGATTCGATTTTTTCTCGTTTCCAGTCAACTCAAATGGCTTACCATGAAACAACGTTTCCGCAACTCGGCTGGGGCAGGACATCCATGATGACTGATTCAGCCTTGGCAATTGACCACCCTGTGACCGCAGGCACGGCTCAGGAGACTACACGGGTATCAGTCCGGATCTCCGCCTGTTGATCGCTTCCGCTGCGTACCATCGCGATTCGACCGGTACGCACCAGTTCAGTGATTCCGTAGGGACGCATTCGTTCGATGAATGCCTGAACCTTGTTTTCGCGGCCGCTGATTTCAACCATGATTTCTTCAGGTCCAACATCCACGATCTTGCCGCGGAAAATGTCCACCAACTCCCGAATTTCACTTCGAGTGTTGCCTGCGGGTGCCTTCGCTTTCATCAGCAAAAGATCACGTTCCACATAATCCCGACTGCTGACATCGACCACCTGCACAACGGTCACAATCTTTTCCAGTTGCTTGCCAACCTGCTCAAGGACTGAATTGTCACCGACGACAACGAAAGTCATTCGCGATAGATGGGCGTCTTCAGTTTCGCCGACTGCTAAAGAGTCGATGTTGTAGCCTCGCGAGGCAAGCATGCCGGAAATATGGGCAAGCACCCCGGGCACGTTCTGCACAAGCGCTGAGAGAACGTGTCGCTGGACAGTGTTGGTCATCGGAAAAGCCGAGAATTCGTTGTGGGTTGGTTGGAATAACAGGTTGGCGGTTCAACCTCAGGGAAACATCATAATTTTGCGACTTAAATCCAGCAAGGGTAGCGATTTGCGACTACTCGATCCTGAGCCGACAAAAGTGAACGTGGGCCGTTTCGTTAACCGTGGCTTTCAAGCCTCGGCTGCCGTTTCTGCAGATCAATCGTGACGCAGACGGGCAATCAAGCCACCGGGCAGGCTGGGAATGACCGGGCAGGCCGGGAATGACCGGGCAGGAAGGGAATGACCGGGCAGGAAGGGAATGACCGCACGGCCCAGCGTTTGCACGGCCCAGCGTTTGCAAAGCCCAGCGTTTGCAAAGCCCAGCGTTTGCAAAGCCCAGCGTTTGCAAAGCCCAGCGTCCAAGTCTCAAAACTGCCCCACCCACCCAGTCGAACATTTTTGTTGTGCGGATGGTGGGGTCTGAGCTGGACACAGGTGGTACAAAAGAGCGATGCTCGGGTTTGGAGTATGATGAACCTCCCTCCGGAAACCACCCTCCCTGTTCGCAAGGCGTGCAGGGAACGGTTCAACGTTGAAAGAAAAATATCGGGAACCGAACTGCTCCGGGCACCGACATGACTGCTCCGAGTACCGACATGATCGTTTTCAGCCTCGATTCATGCCCTGTCTGTTTGCTGCTGTGATTGCTCTCCCCTGAAGATGATTAATGGCATTTCGAATTGAATTACCGGCTTATCGCGGACCGCTTGATCTGCTGCTGTATCTGGTGCGTCGTCACGAAGTCAGCATCACGGAGATGTCACTTGCTGCGCTGGTCAATCAATACCTGGAGTACATTGATATTCTCCAAGAATTGGATTTGGGCGATGTGGGCGAATTCATTGATCTAGCCAGTACTCTAGTCGAGCTCAAGAGTCAGGCGGTGCTGCCAAAGATTGTGGAAGATAATGGGGAAGAAGAAATTACGGATCCGCAGACTGAGCTGGTGGAACGGTTGCTGCAATACAAGGAAATCCGGGACGCGGCGGCAGTGCTCGATGAGATGGGGGCGAAGTGGCAGCAACGCTATGAGCGAATGTCGGACGATCTGCCGGCTCGGCGAGTTGACCCGGGTGATCAGCCGCTGATTGATTTGGAAATTTGGGATTTGGTCAGTGCGTTTGGACGAATCATGCGAGAGGCCGGGGGGCCACCGCAAACAGAGGTGATCTACGATGACACCCCCATTCATGTGTACATGCAGCAGATTCATCACCGGTTGCATGATTCGGACCGTTTGCCCTTGATGGACTTTGTGGATGGTGGAATTCACAAGTCCTCGCTGATTGGCTGGTTTCTGGCCACACTTGAGCTGACACGCCATCATGGGGCGGCAGTTGAACAGGATGTGCACGGCGATATCTTCGTGGTTCGTACAGATGACTATGCCAGCGACCTCAACGTCAATGAAGTCGATAACTATGGTGTCGAAGAATTCGAAGCTTCCAATATGCCGGGCAGGCCTCGCTGAGTTGATTCGTCTGTTTTCTCTTCCCTTTCCTGTTTTTTGTTGAGGCGTTTTCGCTTTTGTAGCGATAGTGGAACTTCTGTTGGCCAGAATTAATCTTGTCAGTCCTGTTTCTCACGTTTCCCTAGCGGGTTTCTTTCAGTACCATTCCCGCCTGAAACTACATTTTTTGTGACTGCATTGATTCATGGTCGAAAACGTTCCTTGCCTGAAGCACCAACACGATGGCCTCACTATCGAGGGGTATTCGCGTGCTGCAGTTCAGACTTGTTGGCGGATCAATGAACTGAAACTGTTATTCGACGTCGGTGTGCAGCCCTGGGATTTCATGGGCACGCCGACCCTGTTCATTTCACATGCACATCTCGACCATATTGCCGCATTGCCTGCCTATGTTTCCAGGCGTCGGATGATGAAAATGGATCCACCTGTGATCTATTTGCCGGACTCGGCTGTCGATACAGCTTGGGACATGCTTCAGAACTTCAGAAGGCTCGATCGCGGTTCGATGCCCTGCGAATTGGTGGGCTTATTGCCTGGTGACGAAACGGATATCAGTCGTGAATATGTGGTGACTGCTCTGCCCACACACCACACCATTGATTCAGTGGGGTTTGTGGTTCACCATCGACGCCACAAGCTCAAGCCTGAGTTTCAGGATCTCAGTGGCCCCGAAATTCGTGATCTGAAGTGTGCTGGCACGGAAGTGACCACCGAAATGCGAATTCCGATTGTCGCGTATACCGGTGATACCAATCCACGAGGCCTGGATGAGAATCCGGTGTTTTTCGATGCCAAAATTCTCATCAGTGAAATGACTTTCGTTGCGCCGGAACATCGCAAAGAAAAAATTCATAAACATGGTCATATGCACATTGATGACTACCTTCAGCGTGCGGAACGATTCAATAACGAACTGATCATCGCTGCCCATCTTAGTACGCGATACAACGTTGCTCAGGTCAAGAGGTTCGTACAGAAAGCTTTGCCGGATGGGTTGGGTGGCCGCTTGAAGCTCTGGCTGTGATGGGCTTGGAAACCGAGTCTTGGCCTTTGCCTCGTGCAGCCTACATTCATGTGCCGTTTTGTCGTCATCGGTGCGGATATTGCAATTTCAGTGTCGTGGCTGATCGGGATGACTTGATCGAGCGTTATCTCAATGCAATCAAGAAGGAATTGGATGCACTGGATAACCCTGTCATCGATACCCTTTTCGTGGGTGGCGGAACGCCAACACACTTTGATGCCGATCAGTTGCGGAGATTTCTGTGCCTCTTGCAGCAGCATTTACAATTCTCGGCCGGCTGCGAATGGTCAATGGAAGCTAACCCGGAAGATATCACTCGAGAAAAAGTTGCAATGCTTGATGATCATGGAGTGAATCGGATCAGCCTCGGTGTTCAGTCTTTCAACGTCGACAAGCTGAAGTTGCTCGAAAGGGGGCATTCCCCAGCGAACGCGATTGACGCGGTGCAGACGGTGGCGGATGCGATCGATAATGTTTCCATCGATCTGATCTTTGCGGCACCCGGCGAAACCCTCGAACATTGGCAAAGCGATTTGGAGGTCGCCCGAGAGCTTCCGTTGGAACACATTTCGACGTACGCACTGACCTTTGAAAAAGGTACCGCTTTTTGGTCCAGACGGGCCCGCGGTGACTTGTCGTCCGCAAGTGAAAGTAGCGAAATCGACATGTATCAGGCTGCCCGCGAGGGCCTACACAATGCAGGATTTCAGCATTACGAAATTTCGAGTTTTGCGAGGGAAGGTTCGCAATGTCGGCACAATCTGGCCTACTGGAAAGGGCTCGGTTGGTATGCCGTTGGACCGGGAGCAGCCAGATTTGTTGATGGCAGCAGAGAAGTAAACCACCGAAGTACCACAACCTATTTGCGGCGAGTTGAGTTGGGAGAGAGCCCGACAGCCGAGCGGGTGGCAATCACACATGAACAATACGCACGTGAGAGAGCAGCCTTTGGCGTGAGGATGATTGACGGAATTGACATCGATGTGATCGAATCTGAATCGGGCATTCCCGTTGCTGAAATCTGTCGTGATGCGATTGTTCAGTCGGTCGGAGAAGGCTTGCTGCTGAAACCCTCGCCCTCTTGGATCAAATTGTCTGAACGAGGAATCCTGTTTGCAGATACCGTTGCGTCGCGACTGTTGGGCTAACGCTTGCAACGCCAGAATGAGTCGTTGTTGTGTGCGAAGTGGTGGGTTCCAGGCGAACGCGGGTCGGGATGCAGGCCAAACACACTGGGACTGATGAGTTGGCTGCAGGAACCATTGGCAGTCAACCGTTCGGGCTGCTGCCCATGGCATTGCAGCGATACCGGTACATTACAGCGATACCGGTGGCTTGATGCCGCGCACAAATGAGGAAGGCGTGCGGTTGCGTGCAGCCAATGCGATGCTGGATAGCCAATCAAGGGGCTGCCCTGAAAGCCTTTCGTCGAAACGAGCAAGCCACAAACGTGGAACACACCTGCCATGCTATCGAGAGTGAATAACGAGATACCCCGGTAATCTGTCGTCCCCGAGCTAATCTGTCTCGCAGCCAGGGAAACCGGCTGGTCGTGCCATTTGCTCGGTTGCCAGAGGGTGACCAGATCGTGTTGTCGGCAATCTCACAGCAAGATTGGAATGTCGTCATGCCATCCTGATTGTGAACATTCGTGCTTCACCCTGCCAGACATTGAATCCATTGGAGATTTGCTCAATGACATTGGGTAATTTCCGGACGGGACCTGATTTCTTTGCCTCGGCGTACTTGCAATTCTGTTGCATGTGCATTACAAGTGTGGGTCGTTGAAATCGATGTAACCGTTACATTCCACACTTGTTCTCATCTCTCACTGTCGTGTACTCCATCGTCCACCGTGTATTGACCGCTTTATTGTTTGGCTTGGCCGCACTGGGTCATGCTTCTGCGTGGTATCAGGTTGGCTACTGCGAAACTGATGGTAGGCCTGAAGGCAGGGAACTCAGTGGTGATGAGCCTGCGTGCTGCTCGCGGCATCTTTGTGCCGAAGAATCGTTAAGTGACTCACCGGAGCCACCGTGTGATGATTCTGGATACTGTGCGTTGTGCCAGTCGCTTGCCGTTGCTTGTGGCGTGTCTCGGTACTTGCGAGACATGTTTCAGGTGGCTCGCTTTGGTTGGTGCGTTCCTGACACCACAAAGTCCGTTTCTCTGACGGTGTGCATCTCGATCATGCAGACTCGCGGTCCGCCAGTTTTTGCACAGCCTGTCGCTTTCAACCCGCCACAGTCTCTTTGTTTAAGCAATGAGGTATCGGGATTCGGGATACCAATTGATGCTCCATATTTACATGTTCAAACTGGGTTCACGCATTTTGTTCGACTCGTGATTTCTATTTGAGAGATCCTTCAGCGGAACGACAGTTTAAACGTTCCGTCGCGTGAAGTGTGATCGATCGTTGGTCCGACCAAACCCGATCGGTAATGCCCACGCGGCGGGACGCCTTTATTTACAGTGGAGCGAAGATGCGGTCACCTGGCTTGCGTTTACCAACAAACCACTCGTGTGCGGTCAACGAGTCGCCGCCGCACATGGTCTGCACTGGTCACGTGGAAGCTTTGTTCAGACCGTAGAATGTTGCTTGAACTCTTGCCTTTTTGAAATTGAAAACCTTGCTTTTTGAAATTGAAAACAAAGATGCATTGATTCATTGGCAACAAGCAATGGCAAGGCCTGATTCACCGCAGGTGATTGTTGCTGGTGTGCTTTGTTTTGCGTCGTCGCAATTTCGGTGTCCGGTTTTAAGATCAGCGAGTAGATTATGGCAGACGCGGCAATCGTGTCCAGGTTTCCCTCTGTTAATATCGGCCACCTCGTGTCTGGTAAAGCAACTGGTGCAATCGCACCGGGCGGTACGACAGTCGTCGCTAACAATGACACCGCCAGATAGGCGTTGAGCGAATTTTGGGGTACGCGCGGTTCTTGACCATGTCGCGGACCGGTGACACTGTGCCATGTCGCGGCCTGGTGACACTGTGCCATGTCGCGGACCGGTGACGCTGTGCCATGTCGCGGCCTGGTGACGCTGTGCCATGTCGCGGCCTGGTGACGCTATACAGGGCGGCAGGATTTTTCTTCTGAGATCAAATGTCTGTGAGACTGATCGCGAGTCAGTGGTGCGTTGTGGGCTCTTGTATCCGGGGAAGGGGCATTGCCCGTACGAAACCGTTGGGACCGCCCTTTCGCCTAACCGCTATCCGCCGTCATCCGGACATTCAGAAACCGTTTCCAGCTTTACGAAATTGTTCGATCGCTAAAGTCATGACGAAAGAATCCTTTTCGAAAAATTCTTGCGTTTTGTTGGCCACTTCACGCCAGTTAGGAGCAGGCTGACGCTTTGCGGCATAGGCAGCAAGGTCAATGACGTGGACGCCATGTGCCTGCATGCGTGAGAGAAACAGCTGTGATGTGAATGAAAGTCGGTCACCTCGGTAAATCACGCAACTCGCATTACGCATCGCCAGGGCGCGGCTGTTCAACGTTTGGTAGTTCGTTTGCGTCGACGTAATCAGGCATTCGAAATCCGTTTTTGGGCAGCAGGCCCTCAATAAATTTGCTGAGCCCGAGTCGAGCGCTATTATGCGACCCTTGTTGGCGCCCTGCGCCGACAGTGGAGACGCAAAGCAGGAAATGACTCCGATGGTACAGATGCAGGCTATGATTGAACGCATAAAAACCTCGCTGACGAAATAAAAACCTCTTTTGCATATCATACGCAAATGCAACAGCTTTGCAAGTGAGCGTGGCGTGTGTATACTCCAAAAGGCGGTTAAGGCATTTACAGACTGTGAGTGACTGGTCGCGTATGTCGATCGCTCCGGATGTCGTTGGGTCGGCCTTCGCCATGCTTCAGTGTTTTGGTGGAGGGCTCATGGGTCTTACGCGTTGGCATTAGTTGGTGGGGAATTGATGACGCTGAAGTCTTCGGATCAAGAAGTTAGAATGATCATACGGTCGGTGGGATTGCGCGCCACGCCCGCCCGAGTTGCGACACTGCAGGTTGTTCGTGACACCCCGGCACCGGTGACTCATGCTGATGTCGCAGCGAAACTTTGCGCCATTGGTGTTGACAAGGCCACGGCTTTCCGCAACCTCAACGACATGACGGAGCGCGGACTCTTGCGTCGCGCAGAACTGGGGGGGAACGTTTATCGGTTCGAGGAAATAGGGGCCGGCGAGAAGAATGCACCTCATCCGCATTTCGTTTGCGTTGAATGCGGATCGATTTCTTGTTTGGAAGATGCAAAATTGACGGCAGATAGTCAGCGTAGCAGCGAGCAGTTCGGTGAAGTCAACGAAATTCTGCTGCGAGGTACGTGCAAGAACTGCAAATAGCTTTGCAAAATCTCGCATTCCGTGATTGACTGGATGCCATGCAGGAATTGGATCCCCATATCCGACGACGATTGTGGTCTCGACTCAAACTCACCAGCAGCAAGAATGCAGCGGTAGAGTCGATGCCGAAATATCTTTGTTCAACACGTGCTCAATGATGGCCCTGAAGTTTGGGATATTACGGTCATCGCTATCATTCCGGTGTCGCGCTCATGCAAGTCGTAGACGGCCTTGGACTTTTCGATAAAGTTGTAATCGGCAACAGCGGTTATGAACGCGTCCATTCCTGCCGCCTCACTGAGGCTTTGACAGTTTTCGTATTTATGAATGAAAATATCTTCGATCGGTGGCAGTGCAGGCGGGCACAGCGGTTCGCTTGGCAGGCAATCGGACCGACGCTCGCACGCAATTCCTGCCACTTCCTGAAACAGTTTTTCATGCTTCGTGCAGTAAATTCAACCGCTCGAAAAATCTTTCCATTCCTGTTTTCAGAGCTTCAGGCTTGCGTTCCTGCCGCTTGGTTTTTCGAGTCAGTCTTGATTTGACTCTTATCGTCAACGATCAAAGTGACACGCAGGTTATCGCGTTTTTTGACCACGTGGGATGGTAGAGTCTTCTTGGCAATATCGAGTAGCACCGGCATGAGCAGGCACCTCAAGTTTCTCCTTGACCTCGTGTCTTTTTGGTAATGACTTCGGGACCGAAAGTCGCAGTGGGCTTGTCCGACCTGCTCGATCATGGGCTGCATTCACTTTCAAATTGGCAGCATCGAATTTTGTATGGGTGCCGTTGGCGGCGTTTTGGGATTCGGGTCTTGGGTCCCTTTCTGTTGACAGGCCTGTTATCCATTTGCTTTCCAATGCCAGTAAGATTCCACGCAAGTTGCTCCTGCGGGAATTTGTTGGCATCGGGGCCGCCCTGTTTTCAGTGATCGCGAGCATGTGTGGATCTTCATGGTCTGTAAGTGACCACGGGCTTGCCGGTGGATCTAAGTGCAAGACTGGTCATGATTGGCTTGGGCTCGAGAAAGCGTCGCCCTTCGCGGGCACACGAAATGATAGTTCCCAAGATGCCGACACTTGCCGTTCTGCTGACACCATCGGCCATTTTCTGTCGTGCCACTTGACCACGACCGATCGACCGTCATCAATCCCCAGATTTACGGCGATCTTCACCTTGTGCTCGAGCAGGCTATCGATCAGATTGAGGAGCCAAAATACGCAATGATTGCGATTGGAGTTACTGGAAACCCCCAACGCTGACTTAACAGCCTGAGCGCATTCTTCAGGCATGCACCTCTCCAGCGTAATCGTCACTTTTCCGAGACGCTACTCACGCTTTTGTTTGCCCGAGTTTCGGACGTCATCTGCAGGCCTAAGCAACTTCAACCTCACAGCAGCCACACAGGCAGCCGAAGCGTCGATTGAGCAAGTGAGCAACCACGAGCACGATACCTCCGATGGAGGTCAGCCAAGGAACAATTTTTCTGCCCAGCGAACTCGAAGTTGACGCCTGTAGCGGCAGTGCAGCGGAGGATGAATCGTTAGAGGTGGACGTGGAACCTACTATGGCATTTTGTGACTCGTGATCAGCACAGCAGGCCTCTGTGCAAACCTCTGCATCAATCGGGGAAGCCGTGATGGCAGCAGCATTGTCTGAATTTACTGAGGTGACCAGCGCGACTGCGGATGTCTCGCCTTCGCATGCGGCGCAGCACTCTCCGGCGAATCCAAAGGCAGCAATTGTAATCATCACCAGCCCACAACTGCCAATGACTACGGGTATCAATCGTCGGTGTTTACGAAACCCCGGAACGAATGCTGAGAGCGCGATGACGAAACAGCCCGCCGCCATCCACTTGTGAAAAGATTCGTCCGCCAAAAATCCGAGTCCCAGAGCTGGCAGATACGCGATGGCAAACGGCATCGCAGCGCAGTGCACCGCACAACCGATTGACGCTACCATCCCGACCCAATCACTCCAGCCAAACCAACCCGTTCGAGCCGCTTGCAGCTTTGAATTGGCTGATACAGGATCAGCCATGGGCAGACCATTATTCATTTACAAATCTCCAACAACTCAACCCCGGCAATCGATTGCACGTTCTCACAACTGTAAGATAGTCGTTCTGCAAAGAGAATGCGCGTAAAAACATGAACTGAACTTACCAAAAAGCCTCAGTCACACAGGTGGCGATATGTCGAATTCCGAGTCCCCCGCTCCCTTGGCGAAAGATAGCTCAGCTGCATTGGAAATGCAAGTGTAGTCGGGTTGCATGAGGGGGAAGTGTTCCAATTCAGGCTTACCATACAGCATTTCATCAGGATTACCGTTGATACCACTCGGATAGTACTGCTCGCCCGGTGCCTGGTCAAAATGAGACGTGCGTTGCAAACCACTTCCAGGCTGGATGGAATAGCATCAACATCACAAAAAGCACTGTGGTTGCGGTTAACCAACGTGGCCGCACTCGGGGACCTCCTGCTGATTTCAAAATGCTCATCACGGCGAGCCAAAATAGAGCAATCGATAAAACAGCTTGCCAGCCAAGTGCGACACCAATGAGTACAAAAGCTAATGCCAATGATGAGGAGGATTGGCGAAGACGCGGTCGGATCGACTTTGCGAAGTGCCCGATCATCCAGCCAATGATACCGCCGGTCGCGGAGGTTGTTGCACGGTCAAGCCAAGCTGGAAATGCCATTGGCAATTGAAAGGGTGTTTGGTCTCCCAGCGATACCGTCAGCATTGTCGGGGAGGCAATCACAGTGATTGCAAAAACAAGTGGCAATAAAACCACCATCCATCGCGGTGCACGCAAGTGATCCTGTTCCATTAACGCGAGCATCAGGATGCAACTGAAGAGTAGGCAGTGAAAGAAGTAGATCCCGATAACAGGCCATTTGGTGTACAGAATGATCCAAAGAATCCCAGCATGGTGGTAGTTCTGGAACCCCGGCACATTCGCCGCACCCGTGACAAGCTCATACAGGAAAAGTGAACCAAAAATTGTCAAACCGGTCAGTTCAACGAGAAAATACCGGATTGGAATTACCGCCTTGCAATCGCGACATTTTCCATGGAGTCGAACGTAGCCAAAAATTGGCAAGTTGTCGGTGCGACGAATGAGAGATCCGCACTTGGGGCAGGCCGATGAACGTATAGCAATACGCTCGCCAAGGGGTGTGCTTTTGGCGACGACATTCAGAAAGCTGCCTGCGCAGGCTCCCAAATAGGCAAAGTAAGAAAAAACAGCAAGCTTCGCAGTGCGCACTCGCAGAATCTCAAAGGCTGATAGCTGTTCGACCTTGAAGCTGCTTGGACGCTCTCGCCACGGTTCCAGCAAAGCATCAATCGCGGGAATCATGACCATATAAATCGATGCGGTAAGCAAAACGATCACTAAGAGAATCTGCCATAGCGAAATCGTCTTGGCACGTCTTCTCATGGCGACTAAACCATCTTGCATTATCAGCACCGAAAGCGCACCGAGCGTCACCATTGGGGAGAAAATGACAAGTGGGCTCCACCAAATGTTCGGGTCCTGTTTTGCCGCAAAGGCGACAATCAGCCCAGCCATAAATAAGGATAAAACCACCAATCGCCAAAGACCTGCGAGACGATTGCCGCATGTAACGCCCAGTACCAAAAGGTTTGCGCAGACCATCGCTGCCCCCGATGGCTGGATCGGAAAGCGAAGTACCCACAACAGGGCTGAGCAAGCAGCAGTGCCTGCGATTATTAATCGCGTGTATTCACCCCAAAGCGATCTGCCAAACAGATCTTCGTCGACGACTGCATTGGAAGTGATCCGACAAAACATCGTTAATAACTGTTTCAAGGCACTGGCGGCACTGGCATGGAACAGGAGATCGGAACAGGAGGTCGGAACATCCAAAGCTCCCGAGGCAAGCGTGTTCAGTGGAACTTTACGAGGCTATCCGGCTCAGGTTGTGGGCCGGAAACTCATTGTCAATTTGGCCTTGTTTACCCATCGGGCAAAGACGGGGCAGTTCCGAGCAGCACAGGTCGATCATGATGTGGCCATTGAAATCAAATCATCTCCCATCCTTCTCCGGCATACCCGCAAGAGGGTAACATATGCAAAATCATTGCAAAAGTAGCGATGTCACTGCACTCTCGCTTTTCTGGGAACGGGCAAGTTCCGCCCCGCCGCAAAGCAAGTGCCGTCTCAAACACGCCAGCTAGCGGGGTCAGTCATGCATGGCGGGGCGGTCATCGCCTGAGTGCAAAATTTTCTGATCGGCGAGTCCAAACATCCACAGCCTTGGCCAAAAATATCGCAATGTGTTGTGTTCGTTGGCATTCTCGGGATCCATGCCCCAATCCCACTTGCACCACTTGATCTCCAACGTCTTTCAATGGTTTGGGGTGCGTTGACTGGTTTGCGAGTCCAGTGCCGCTGATTCCGTGCACCGGGGAACCTCAAAGCAGCACAGCTTTGAAGGAATGCGGAGAACGTCCACACCGCAGCCCATCTCTTGACGAAGTACAGATGGTCTGGCCGCAGAAGATACGTGAGTCACATGCACTGTTTGTCAGGTAAGTCGATATCCGGGGCAGCATTTCGTTGCCCTCGCTATTGGCAGGATGCATTCCCAGATCAGCGTCGAAGATCAAAATGAGGTCGTGAGTCTGGTGTTTCGACTCCGTCTGGCGGGTTGAAGCGGTGCACCATGGCGTTGATTGATGGGTGCAGGAATCACCCCAATCCGCTGGTTTCGGGAACCCAATTTGGCCTCACCAGGTAGGGGCTTCGCTGCTGGAAATGAACCTTTCGATGCGTCGAGTGGGTGTTGCAGGGTCCTCAGTAGTGGTTATTCAGATTTTAACGATTGAATAGAAACATTCAACTTTTCTGTTTGCGTCGTCGATAACGATTTTGTTCACGGACGATCAATCATGGGGGATTAATGATCATGTCATTGGTACATCGAATTGGGTTTGCAGCGCTTTTTGCGGCCCTGATCTGTTTTACAGGCTGCTGTACGCGGCCTTTGATTTGTCCCAACGGAGCCTGTGGCCCTCTTGCATTCAGCAGCGGATGTCAGGGATGTGACCAATGCGATGGGTGTGGCGAGCTTTACATCGACCCCTGGATCAACCACCCTGCCGAACGATGTGATCCCTGCGATGGTTGTGGAAACTTTGACGGGCAATCCTGCGGCAAGTGTCGATCTGTCTTTGGGGGGTTCCCGAGCTTGTGGGGCTATCGCTCCACTCCTCTGACCGGTGATGGATGCGGTGGCGGTTGCCTCGCAGTAGATGCTGGCTGTGACTCATGTGATGGAGGGTGTGATGGATGCCATGGTGTTATGACTGACCTGCATCCGATGGAAGTCCCGCAAGCTGATGGGAAGGTGATGCGAATTGTTGAACCTACCCCTGCCGGAAAGGTAATTGTCTCAGGACCGTCGAATTCGCGCTATCAACCTCATCGTTCCCGGGAAATTTTCCGTGACCGGCAGGAAATTGCAGTGGGTGAAGAAGAAACCATTGAGTATTGAGTCAGTTTGGAAAGCTTTGTTGTGAATCAATGAGCTTGCGTTTGAGCATGTGCGATCGCTCGAGCCAGATGAAACCTGTCAGTCTGGCTGCTTTTCAGGCCAGCGTCGCCATTTCCTCAGGTTCATCGCTGCAGGCGGTTCAAGAATTTTGGCACTTCAATCGAAGCCGGGCCTCGAATTGTTTGCGTGAAAGCATCTGACTGAGGCGTCTCTTCAAGGTTGATTTCTACTCTTTGGCAGGTCGCCGGGGTTTCTTCGACGATGCCTGCGGCAGGGTAGACGACTGCTGAGGTTCCGATCGCAACAAACAAATCGGCATTCTGGGCTGCTTGTTGAATCTCATGCATCCTGAGCGGCATCTCGCCAAACCAGACCACATTCGGTCTTAATCTACCGATGCGAGTTGGAAGATCCGGATCGGGAGTGTGGATGGTGAGGTCCTGCTTCCATGGAATCACCTTGCCTGTCTCAATGCATCTGGCTTCCATGAGTTGACCATGCATGGCAAGCACATTCTTGCTGCCTGCAAGCAGATGCAGTGGGTCGATGTTTTGGGTGATCAACAGGAATTCATCATCATGCTCTGCTTCGTACTCGGCCAATGCAAGATGGGCAGCATTCGGGCGGATTTCTTTTTGAAGTAGATGTCGTCGACGTGCGTTGTAAAACTGGTGAACCAGTTCGGGATTTTTCTGGAACGCAGAGGGGGTGGCTACTTCCTCCACGCGATGTCCTTCCCAAAGTCCATCACTGCCACGAAATGTCGGGATTCCGGACTCGGCTGAGATGCCAGCCCCGGTCAGTACGACGATTTTCATCAAATGGATGCTCTTTCACGAAATCACTGGGACTGCCGAGCCCTTGTGTGTGCTTGACATTCGTATTGTAAAGTTTTCCGTGTTGCGATGCTGCGAGGAATTCGAATGAGCTTTGATTGCATTTATTTCCTTGCGAAAATGTGTAAGAAAGTTTTGACCCATTGAGATTCATTCATTAGTATTTTGCCCGCGTCGAATGTTGCCTGTTGCCGAAATGTCAACCAAATTTCACGGAGGGATCAGTGATATGCCAAAGCCAGTTGGAAGTGTGCCGGAGGCGGATCCCTTGTTTGGTGATCAGAGTATTGCCCGTGGTGAGATTTACGGGTACGCACTCTGGAAATACGGTGAAGATGGATGGCAGTTGGCCAAGGATTGTTCTCACGCAGGAGCGGTGCCCGGTTGTCCGCCATGTGCGCCCGGTTTCTTCGCTGGCCAAATTAGGGCGACTGCAAGTTTGCCAGGTTGAAGACAGTTTCTCAGGCATTTGATTCCAAGCATGCCAGGGTCAAATTTCAACCCACAGTAATTCTCTCTGACACGCTGGTTGCACAGCAACCATGTCCGCCATTTCTTTCTGGCAGCTTTTCGGCACAGAATCGTCTCAGAAGCATTGCCGGTTTGGCGGGTAGGTGGCAAGACGATCGGCAGTGCAGAATTGCCAATGGTGGAGAGGCATCCGACTGATCATGTTGATCAATTCGATGGCAGTGCTCGA
>PKCN01000352.1 GCA_002862205.1 Planctomycetaceae bacterium
TGCATCGTTGGCCCCTAATTTCAAACAACACGTAATTCGTCAATCATGCTGCATCGACGTTCTCTGGTAAATGTATTGGGCGTGGTCACGCCTTCTCCGGTCGGTCCCGCGATCGAAAATGACAGGTAGCCTTCTCCACCGAGACCAAGGGCAGCCATGCAAGGGCCATTTTTGACATACAGGGTGGTGTCAAGTTCTCGCCCCATCTTTGTCATGTTGCGAACATTGCGGGAGTGAATGATTGCTGTATGGCGGAAGCCGTGTTCATACTGCTTGGCTAGCGAAATGGCATGATCCACGTCACGGGCTCGAACAAAGGGTACGAATGGCATCATTTGTTCAACGCTGACAAAGGGATGATGTTCGTCCGTTTCGCCAAATAACAATTCGGTGCTTGGAGGGACGCTGGCTCCCGCGGCTTCTGCAAGAACTGTGGCATCTTTTCCAATGAAATCCTTGCCCGCTGCGTCATGCTGATCTTCACCAACCTGAACAATTGCCTTGCTGGTCAATGTTTGGATTTGAGCCGCTGACAGTTGGCCAGCACCAGCACGACGCATCGCTGCCATCATTTCGTCAAACACACTTTCAACAACGAAGACTTCTTTTTCAGCGATGCACAACAGGTTGTTGTCATAGGCAGCACCCTGGATGATGCAGCGGGCAGCGTTGTCGAGGTCTGCTGTTTCATCAACGACGACAGGGGGATTCCCCGGACCTGCTACGATTGCACGCTTGCCGCTGTTGAGAGCTGCGCGGCCGACAGCGGGTCCACCAGTCACACAAATCAGGGCAACCTGACGGTGTTTGAAGAGTGCCTCTGCGGATTCGAGCGTTGGTTCGGCGATCACACAGATAAGATTGTCGATTCCGATTTCCCGCACGATCGCCTCGTTGAATCGTTTGACGCCCTCTGCAGCAACCTGCTTTCCTGAAGGGTGTGGATTGACAACGACTGTGTTGCCACCCGCTAACATGCTTACTGCATTGCCCGTGATGGTGGGTAGACTGTGGGTGACGGGGGTGATGGCACCAATCACACCGAAAGGAGCACGTTCAATCACAGCAAGGCCATGATCACCGCTGAAGCATTTGGTTTCCAGGAATTCGACACCTGGTGAAAGTTCGCCAAGAGTTCGTAGCTTTTCGATCTTGTGTTCGGGGCGACCAATGCCAGTTTCGGCCATCTCCATCAGACCCAGTTCTTCGCATTGCTCGATGGAGATTCGGCGAATGATCTCAATGACATTCTTGCGATCTTCCAGTGAACACTCCCGGAACTGTTCAAAAGCAGTTCTTGCTGCGTTCACAGCTGATTCTGCATCGCCGAAGACGCCGTGCTGACCGGCCGCGTGGGAATGTGATGAGCCGCCGTTTCCCGGTGGCATGGGGCCAACCTCTGCGAGCACTTGGGCAACGACATTGCGAATGGTGTTTTCGTCAAATTGCATGGTTTTCAGTCTTGAATGATGATCCGCTTCAATGATCGATTGATTTGTCGCCAGTCGGCGAACTTCTCAATCTTAGGATTCAGTTCGGCAGTAGGTGGTGTGTTTATCGATGTGAACTTTGTCCACAATGCCGATGATGACCGCATCGATCGGTAGTTGTTTTGTTTCAGGAGTGAGGCGAGCACTGCTGCCTTGGGCAATCAAAACGTAGTCGTTTTCACCAGCACCAAGAGTATCAACAGCGATGAAGGTTCGTCCGGTTGTGACCAGCGATTGGCGTTTTTTGCTTTCCAGACGGTAGGGTTCGACGACCAATAGTTTGTGGCCGGTCATTGAGTCAACCTTTTGGGTGCTGACCACCGATCCGGTTACGCGTGCTATGAACATGAATCTGACCGCTTTGAAGGTTGGTTCTGTATCACGATTTCAGCAGGTCGACGCACTGGCGTGCGACAATCACTTCTTCGTTGGTTGGGATCACCCAAAGTTGGGTGCGGCTTTCTTGAGCATGAATCGTGACCTCACCTGAAACGGCATGGTTGGCATTGGCGTCGATCACAATCCCCAGTTCCTGCAAGTCGGCACAAACGCCAGCACGAATTGCCGCTCCTTTTTCACCGATGCCACCAGTGAATACGATGGCATCGACACCACCCAGTGCGACAATCATGCCACCCAGATGCCGGCGAATTTCCTGCACAAAGACATCCAGAGCCAACTGCGATTGCTCATCACCTGCGGTTGCTGCTGATTCCAAATCACGAATGTCTCCACTGTTGTCACTGAGGCCTAGCAAACCGCCATGGCTGGCGAGATGGGAAAGGGCCTCTTCCAGCGACATTCCGGTGCGTTCCAGAACGAGTGGCAATGCGAAGGGATCAAAGTCACCAACACGGTTGTTTTGCGGCAGTCCGGTTTGTGGCGTCATGCCCATGGTGGTCATCACGCTCTTGCCATTTTGTATGGCTGTCAGACTACTGCTGCCTCCCAGATGACAAGAAATGATCCTTGCATCTTCCCGCCCCAATAAGGTTGCAGAGCGTGTTGCGATGTAGCGGTGGCTGGCACCATGAAATCCATACTTTCGAATGTGGAATTCATCCGCCCACTGACGGGGAATCGCATACTCGCGACGGGCCGCTGGAATGGTACGGTGAAAGTCAGTTTCAAAAGCAGCCACCAGTGGCAATTCAGGAAAACGTTCCTGTAAAGCTTTCATGGCAGCGATGTAAGGTGGATTGTGCGCTGGCGCTGCAGCATTCATCTCACTCATTGCATCAAGAAGATCATCATCGACAGCGAATACACCTGAGAGTCGGCCACCGTGAACAGCCTTGAACCCAATCGCCGATACCTGCGAGGCGTCCTGAAGGACTCCGTGCTCGGGATTCGTTAATTGTTCAAGGCAAGCGGCTACCGCAACTCCATGATCAGAGACCGGCATGGTTCTTTGTTCTGACCAAGATCCAATTTCAACTTCGCAGTTGCTTTCCTCAGCGCCGATTCGATCTACCGAACCGCGCGCCAGGCAACGCTCGTCGGTCATATCAAATAACCGATACTTGAAACTCGTGGATCCGAGATTGGCAACAAGAACTAGCACGGTGGACGTACCATGAAGGGATGGGAGGGCCGAGGGAGGTGTCAACTTAAAGGTCATTTGCAGGGGTTTGCCCCGCACATCACTGCTCGGCTCTATGCCAAAAAAGCTTTTTCCAGTCCTTCGGAAGGACGTGGAATGATGTGGCTGCTCAGTAACTCACCCACTTGTGAGGCGACACTGGCACCAGCTTCAACAGCTGCTCGGACACTGCCGACGTCACCACTGACAACGGTTGTGACCAGACCACCACCGATATCGACTCGTTTGACGATCTGTACGTTTGCCGCTTTTGCCATCGCGTCAGTAGCTTCGACGAGTGCAAGCAGGCCTTTGGTTTCAATTAAACCGATAGCATCATTCATTGGGTATTCTTTTTTGCGATATGGAATTGTTTGGGATTTGAACGCGAGCTTACTTTTTAGCTGCGGGTAATTTCAGGACCTTGGAAAGGTCATCGTGCGGGCGAGGGATCACCTGAACGCTGACAACTTCGCCAACTCGACCCGCTGCTGCGGCGCCTGCGTCGGTTGCAGCTTTGACTGCTGCGACATCGCCAGTGACAAACGCACTGGCTAAGCCACCGCCAACTTTGTCCCAGCCGAGGAACTTGACGTTCGCTGCTTTCATCATCGCGTCGGATGCCTCAACCAGGGATACAAACCCTTTGGTTTCGATCATCCCGAGCGCTTCACTAATTTTTGCCATCTCAAAAACTGCCTTGGGTAAGGAAGGGGTTGGACCAGACGCAAAGTCTGGCCAGTGGAATAATCAATCGGACGACGGGTCCGATTGGTGGTTTACTTCTCGCAACTGCAGTCGCTTTTTCTCAAAAGCACTTCGGTTGCTGCATCCAGGTGGCAGGCATTGCCCTCATCGGTATCAATGTGGACCTCCAGCTTGGCTGCTTTGTCAGCACGCACGAGTACATCTTCAAAGACAACGCTGCAGTCAGAACTGCTGATTTTCAATTGCATCATGTCACCATTACTGACACCGTAATGATCGGCGTCTGAATGATTCATGTGCACGTGTCGAGCAGCTCGAATCACGCCGCGTTCCAGTTGGACGCTACCAGCGGGACCCACAAGGACGCATCCTGGGGTACCGTCAATTTTTCCGCTGTGCCTCACTGGTGCATCAATGCCCAGTGAAATGGAATCGGTGAGAGCCAGCTCAACCTGACTGTCTGCACGTGTGGGGCCCAGTACCCGAACACTTGGTAGCATCCGACGACGCGGACCGACCACCATGACGGTTTGCTTCGCAGCATAAAAACCGTCCTGATAAAGATCTTTCTCCGGCTCCAGCACACTGCCCCGGCCAAACAGAATCTCAACGTGCTCATCGGTCAGATGGCAATGCCGAGCCGAAATGCTGACTCGCAAGTTTGGCTTGCCGCCAACCCAGCCCGGAGGATCATTTGGAAATCCCGAAGGTGTTACACCCTGAGGGCTGCCACCATTGGCGCGAATGGCGTTGCGAACAAGTTGTTCGATGGTTGAACGGTCGATGGTCGCGTGATTCATCTTCAATTTTTTCGATGCGTATTAGGGGAACTGCTCGACTCTGCCGGCAGTGCTTTAATCGGATTGACTGTTCCATTCAGTCGCGGTCGGTAAAACCCGGTCAGTTTCACCATCCCCAGAAGGAGCAGCTAACACTACTTCCGTACCAGCCAGGGCAAGGTGTTCTTTCCATTTGGAATCCACGCTGGAATCTGTGACCACGGCGTGTACTTCGTGCAATCCGCATAATCGGCTGAGGCTGACCTTGCCAAACTTGCTGCTGTCGGCCACCACGATGGCTCGATCCGCTGAGGACAACATCGCCTTCTCGCTTTCAACCAGCATCATGTTGCTGTTGAAGTAGCCACGGTCGGTGATGCCAGCGACAGAAAGAAAGGCCTTGCCTACATTGATGCTATGCAGCATCGAATCAGCCATCGGACCTATCGCCACGGCGGTCCTGCCACGAACACAGCCACCAATCATGACCAAGTCGATCGACTCACTGCTCGAGAGCAAGTGAGCCACCGGTAGGCTGTTGGTCACAACTTGAAGCGGACGGCCGACCAAATGACGGGCTAACTCGTAGGTGGTGCTGCCACCATCAAGCAGAATGGTGTCGTGATCTTCAACCAATGCTGCTGCCATCTCGCCAATCGCTGCCTTGGCAGACCAATCGGCATCGCGACGTGTCTTGAACACTCTCAGAGTGTCAGATTCACCTGTCCAGAAAACACCGCCGTGAGTGCGACGTGCGGTCCCGGTGCTCTCAAAATGTTCCAAATCACGCCGGATCGTCGATTCACTGACCTGCAATGTGTCTGCGAGCTCGCCCAACGAGGCGAAGCCTCGAGATTGGATGAGGTCACTCAGTTTGGCTCGCCTCGTTTCGCTTGTTGTTCCAGCCAATCTAAATTACCTGACATGGTTAAATTGCTATCAATGGTAGTTTTCTATCATTTGTGATAGAAAGCAATCACCTAAGGGCCTTTTTGGCGATTTTCTTGCAAGAAAACTTGTTTATTGACGGATTTCTACGACTTTGATCCTGTTCGCTGTCCATCCACATGCTGTGCCAACGTGCGTTCGGGGTCTTTGTTCGCTACCAGAGAATGCCATCTGGATTGGCAAAGGTGGGGGCGAGCCAGAGAACACCATCGCGGGAAATGCAGACGCACTGGCAAGCCTTGGCTTTGCGAGACCCCGCGGCGATTTGCTTGGCGGGGCCCACGGCAGCGGGAATTCAGGCTACAGGTGGAGCGAGGTTGAAAACCACAATGCCCTGTTCAAGAGCTCTATCCAACTGGGGTAGACTGAGCTTCCCTAAAGATCAGATGACTTTCAGGAGTGAGTGAAAAATGACGGATTTGAGAGGCAAACGAGCGATTGTTTCTGGAGCTTCCCGTGGCATTGGGCGCGGCGTTGCCATCGAATTGGCGAGGGCAGGTGCGGAGGTTGTGGTGAACTTTCGCAGCCATCCTGATGAGGCGGATCAGGTGGTTGAGCAATGCCGTCAGGTCTCGGGCTGCGATTCACACGCGATTGGCGCCGACTTTGGCGATCAACAAGCGATCCAGGAGTTGGTTGAAGAATCTGTGAGGCGCATGGGTGGAGTGGATATCGTTGTCAGCAATGCCGTGTATAGCGATCGTCATCTGTTTCTGGATTCCGATCTGGATGAATTCAAGAAAACCATCGATGTGAGCATGTGGGGTGCGTTTCATTTTATTCGGGCGGCAGGGCAAAAAATGGTTGCTGCGGGAAACGGCGGCGCAATGGTGGTGATCAGTAGTCCCCATGCGCACATGGCGATTCCGGGGGCGATGGCTTACAACATGGCCAAAGCGGCCAATGATCAGATGGCACGTACTGCCGCGTGTGAGTTGGCGGGGGATCGAATACGGGTCAATATCATTCATCCGGGTTGGACTGATACGCCCGGCGAACGCAAGTTCTTTTCGGAGGAGACACTTGCGGCAGAGGGTGCCAAATTGCCATGGGGTCGGCTGGGCAAGCCTGAGGAAATTGGACGCGGTGCGGCATTCCTTTGTGATCCGTGCAATGAATACATCACAGGTAGCACGCTCACAATCGACGGCGGAATTCAGTTGCCGTGGCGAGAGATGTACCGTATCAACGAGGAGCCGGAGAAATGATCTCCACGGCAGCGGATCGGCAGGCGTTGGTGGGCGTGCGAGGTGTGGGCCAGCCTCGTTCGTCGCAGTAGGTCATTTTCGTGGGCAGCTCAGGTCAGGCCCGTCAGTGGGCCATCTCCGCAATAGTCTGGGTTGCCAAATGTCTTTTCGGGATGCCCCATCGCCTCGTTGATGCTCAGAAGCAGTCGATTGTGGGGTTGGTTGCCAAAGTTCAATGAGCGGCCCGTCTTGAATCCAAGGCCTCCACCAACCATCACAAATGGGATGCTGTTTCGGGTGTGTGAGTTGCCTTTTCCAAGTTCGTTTGTCCAGATGATGGTCGTATGATCGAGCATATTTCCGTCGCCACCTGGTTCCGGCGTTTCCTTCAATTTCTTGGCCATGTAAGCCACCTGTTCGCTGTACCAGGTGTTGATTTTGATCAGTTGTTCATACGCATCTTCGTTGCTGTCGGGTTCGTGCGAAATGGTGTGGTGGCCCTCGTCAATGTCGAGCCAACGCATTCGTGGATTACCGACACTGTTGGTGATTTGCATGGTGGCGACGCGTGTGAAGTCTGACATCAGGCTATTCACCATCAGGTCCGTTTGCATACGGCTGATCAGCGGCATGTTATCGTTTTGTTCCTGCACATTGGGTGGCAGTTGGGGGACGGCGTGATCGGTAGGGGCAGGCGTGCTATCGGCAGCTTGCTTATCTTTGGCTTGCTGTAGCTCAGACTTCAATTCCAGTTCCACTGCGCGAACAAGATCGACGTGTTGTTGAAAGATTTGCCGATCCTCGCTGCTGACCATCTTTTCGATTTTCTTGAAATCCTCACTGAGGTCATCCAGGACGCTTGCAAGCATGACGCGATTTTGGATATTGCCATACAGTTTGTTAAACATTTGGTAGGGATCGCTGATCGGAGCAACAGGCTGATTGGGACCCGCGTACGACCAGCGGGTCCATGTGTCTGCCCGGTCCGGCACCATCACGCCGAATTCCAGCGAACCGAATCGTGTCCTCGTGGCGACGTCGGTTTGGAGTTGGTTCTTCAGGTGTTGGTCGATCGAAATTCCCATTGACCATCCCGCGGGCGTGTCAGATCCACCCTGAACATCTCCAGGGAAAAGTTCGACTCCGGTTAGCAGGCATCCGATCCCTCGCATGTGTCCGTCACCGTCCCCTTTGATTCGATTGTCGATGCCACGCAGTGTGAGCAGTTGGTCTTTGTAGGGGGCAAGTGGTTCCAGGATTCTCTTGAGTTCAAAGGTTTCGCCTTCTTCGTCGGGCCAGAAATGCTTTGGGATCACACCATTGGGGCTGAAGACGAAGATCACGCGTTGTTTTTTCTGTCCCTCGACGTCCCATCCCAGGCTGGGGAGTGCCAGTACAAGGTTGGCCGCTGCTCCACTGATTCCAAGATTTCGAATGAAGTCACGTCGTGATTTTTGTGGGCTCATAGTCTTGTTTCCTGTTCGTCGGTTCAATGACCGGCGTGTTTGAAACGGTTTTGGCTGGCGTAAGTATAAGTCTGATATGAGAATGGACGACGGTTCTTGTCATTGGTCGGGTGGTTGGCGACTGGCGATCACAGCGATTGTGACCAGTAGTTCCCGGATGTTGTAGCCACTTTCCTTGAAGGACTCTGTGATTTCATCAGCGGTTTCTGTTCCGTAGGCTGCAATCGGCTGTTTCACAAAGTGCTCAAAGGCTGACTCAACAAAAGCGCGGTGGCAATCTTCGCTTTGTGTCAGGTAGTCAGCGAGTTCGCGGGCACCATTGAATTCAACACGTTTTCCATTGCGTTGAGTGTAGCTTCCCGCTGCGTTGATTTGTTTATTCTTTTCCTTGCGTCGGAATCGGCCTGTCGCATCAAACTGTTCCAGCGCAAACCCAAGTGAGTTGATCTGCTGGTGGCAGGACTGACAGTTTATTTCGCCTGTTTGCAGTTGGACTCGCTCCCGAGTCGTCAATTCCGGGTGCAGGTCAGGGCTCAAGGGTGTGAACGAGGCGTCGGGTGGTCGGAGGACGCGTCCCAGTGTCCTTCGGGTCAGGAAAACACCACGGTGTATTGGTGATGTGGTTCGATGATAGGCGAGATGGCTCATGATTAACGGGTGCGTGAGAACGCCGGCATGGATTTCTCTGTTTTGAACACTTCGCGTCAGTGTCGTTTCGATCACCCCGTTGCTTGCCTTGGTATTTGAGGCCTGGCTGGCATCGGTTTCCAGTTTCGTTGTGGGCGGGGTTTCGGGCGTTTGGCTCCGCCAAGCAGCTCCATAGTATTGTTCGAGTCGTTTCGTCGTGTAACACCAGTCTGCTTGCATCAATTGCCTGAAATCACTGGTTTCGCTTTCCATTAAATCCTGTAAAAACCGATCCATTGATCTTTTGAGGTCCTGAACGGTATTGGCATCGAACTCAGGAAACCGTTCTTTGTCCTTGATGATCTCGTCGGTCGTTTGAATTCCCAGCCACTCATTGAGGAACGTGAGTACTTTGGCTTGGGTCCGGTAGTCGTCGACCATGCGTCTGGCTGCGTTTGTGAGTTGAGCCTCGTTTTGTAATTTGTCCTTGGCTGCAGAATTGACAATCCATGAATCGGAGGGCAGCGAGTCGAACATGACCAAGGTCAAACGGTTTGCAGTCCGCTGACTGCGGTTGTGGTGGGCGTCCAGCATTGGATAAAGAAAGCGAGGCGATTTGAGGGCCAGAAGCATGGCTCTGCGGATCGCATCACCGTCATCCTCTGAAAGTGTGATGGGGCGGTCGACGTACAGTTGACGGGCTGCATCATCCAGTTTTCCGCGGAAAGCAACGGCCACGATCTCTGCAATGAAGCGTCTCAGAACGCTGCGATTGTCATCGGCCTCGTTGCGGTAGCGATGCCGATACTTGGAGTACAGTTCGGCGATAACGATCTCTGCAAACTCAATGGCCGTTACGGTCGTTGATTCGTCCCATTGGCGACTCACTGAGGTGCCTCGGTCGTAGCCATAACTACGATCATCTGGTGGGAGTTTCGCCTGCAATGGAAAGCTGTCAGCCAGTTGTTCGGGGATCAGATTTTGGGTGGGGATCAATGACTCATTACCGCCCGGCGGGATCCAGGCAAGCGAAATCCTCGCTGGGGGTTGTTTTGTCTTGCGTTTTCTTTGAAGGAAACTGATTTCAAACGGATACGCTCGGCCTGCTGTGAGATAAATGTCGCGTCGGAATTCGTCTCGGCCCTCCGATTGGACGTGATTATCAATGAGTTCGCGGTTACGGCCTCCGAAGTCCATCATGCAGGAACAAGTGCTACGCAGCACAATCTGGTAACGCCCCGTCCGATCGACTTTCAGGGAGCCCTCCCAGTGAATCAGGTAGCTCTTTGGGTCGATCCCTTCACCTGGGGGCTCTGCTCCAAAATCAAAGTCGATCACCCTGTCGATGCGATCAATCCGCAGTTCTTCTGACTTACGTGACGTACCGTTGTAGTAGCTCGCTTTCACGCCCCGCTGGTCAGAGGTCGCAGGTGGCTTGTTAAAATGTCCGTATAAATCAGCGATGCTTTGACGGAGTTGTTGGCCGGTCAGCCTGGACAATGCGACCCGGGGGGGCCGATTCCGTACCCTCGCCGCTTCGCTGTAGAAACTCGCGTGGATGTAGGCTGCCACTGCGGCGGCATCGTCGCCGACACAGGCATCGGGATCCTCTTCGGGCATGGTTCGGCCAATCAGTTTGGTCAGGCTGCCCAAGCTCAGGTCGCCCACCAATGCACGCTCGTAGTGATCTTTGGAACCTTGGCCTGACTTCCCATGGCAACGTTGGCAGGATTGCTTGTAAATCTGCGAACCCAGCTCGACTAGTTGTTGGTCATGGGGCTTCTTTGGTGGGCCGCTGCGTGTCTCCGTTTCCTCCTCTATACCCGCTGCCGGGGGGGCGGCTGATAGCAGGGAGAGATTTGGGGACCATGCTATCAGGCAGATAGGAACCAAAGATGGCAAACATGAACCACGCCGTACGCTGCAGAAAGTGCGGCTGAAAGAACGAAAAAACGATGTTTTGATCGATTCGATCGCTGTGAGCATGCAATGCAGTTGTTGGAGAGATGATCGTTTCAACAGCTTGACTCTGATTTTGCGAGAAAGTCGGAAGGCAGCAGATCCTTGGAAATGCTCACCTCGCTCGCGGGAGGGCAGGAGCTTCATTGTACCCAGCGGTGGCAATTAGGCGAGTCAGACTCGCAAGTGGGACAAACCAACTTCTCAGGAGGCCACTGCTTTGGGCTTGCGTAGGAGGTTTCTTCCGCCATACTTGTCCGCCTCGCTTGATCTGGCCTGCAATCACAGGGCGGTTCTCGCTGAAGAATTGTATTCGCAGAGCATTTTGATCGATTGATAGGTAAGTACAGATGGCCGAAGTTTTAGAGACAAAAAAACGCGAGCAAGTGGGCTCGTCGGCTACGGAACGGTTGCGTCGGAGTGGGCGTGTTCCTGCGGTATTATACGGCCACGGTGAAGCTAATGAGCACCTTTCGGTGCCGGCCAAGCAGGTCAAAACACTCTTGCGTCGCCACAGCAAGGCAGTCGAACTTGCCGGTGATGTCAAAGAAACAGCATTGGTAAGCCAAGTACAGTGGGATCCATTGGGCATTGAAGTGCTGCACTTGGACCTCATTCGCGTGAATCTGAAAGAATTAGTTCAGGTAACTGTTGCGATCCATCGGCAAGGTGATGCTGCGGGCATTCGGCAGGGTGGATTGTTGATCGACAATGTCCACGAAGTCGAAATCGAGTGTTCCGCGGGCCAGATTCCTGAGAGCATCAGCCTGAATGTGACTGATCTCGAGTTGGGTGGGCAAAAGACGGCAGCCGACTTGGATCTGCCGGAAGGGGTCACGCTGGTGACACCTGTGGAAACTGTGCTTGCACACGTTGAGCAGCCTAAAGGTGCCTCAGAGGAGCCTGCTGATGCATTGGCCGAACCGGAAGTGATTTCCAAAGGTGGTGACAAGGCAGGGGAGGAAGGCTGATCACGAAGATCCCACATGCCTGTGGTTTGAATTGGCTAGTGTATCCATGAAACTGATCGTTGGACTGGGAAATCCAGGCAGGAAATACGAACAGACCCGACATAATGTTGGATTCATGGTTGCCGCCAAAGTCGCCTCGCTGGCAGTGGCTGATCCGTCGAAGATCCGTTTTGAAGGCGAGTTTGCAGAGGGAGTTACCCCGAGAAGCGGCGGGGTGTCTCAAGAGAAATTGGCGATTTTGTGCCCTCATACGTATATGAATGCCAGTGGAAAGAGCGTGCGGAAAGCATGTGATTTCTACAAGTTGGACCCCAGTGAACTCCTCGTCATTTGTGATGACGTGGATCTTGCGGCGGGAAGATTGCGAATCCGGGGATCCGGTTCCGCAGGAGGTCAGAGAGGTTTAGCAGATATTATCCGGCACCTTGGCACTGATCAGGTGGCGAGGTTGAGATTGGGAATTGGTCGACCGCCGCAGGGGTGGGAGACTGCGGATTATGTGCTAGGGAAATTTAATAAGCAAGAATTTGAATCATTTGAATTAGCCACCACGAACGCCGCGTATGCTGCGTTGGACTGGGCGTCTGGTGGAGTCGCTTTTGCGATGAACCGGCATAATGCAGATCCTGCAGCGAAACAGAAACAGAAGTCGAAACAGAAGTCGAAACAGAAGCCGAAGAAAACAGACAAGAACAATCTGCCGACAAGTGCGCCCTCGGACCCCGGTCAGGGAAACGGTGGCGGCGAGTAGGCAAAATCGAACAAGAGAATGGAGTCGTAACACGGATTGTGCGACTTCTGAAAATTATTAACGGAAAACAACTCCCTGTTGTTATCAATTTTCGATAACCTCTGGGATTGCTTGGCGACCAACAAAGTTAGATTTGAGAGACCGATCCATCGTGGCAAAGAATACCTACGAAACCCTGTTGATCTTAGACAGCAATCACTACGCACGTGACCCTGGTGGGGTCAGTAAGCAAGTGAGTGACATCCTCGCTCAGGCAGGTGGCGAAGTGCATGTGAATCGACTTTGGATGGAGCAAAAACTTGCTTATCCGATCGATAAGCACCAGAAGGGCACCTACTGGTTGGCGTATTACGAGATTGAGGGTGTGAAGATCCCAGAGATTGACCGTGCCCTACATCTCGCAGAGCCTGTGATTCGGCATCTCACCGTCAAACTCGAGCCTCGTTTGGTTGAGCCTATTTTGGCCAATGCCCGAGGTGAGTCGATCAAAATGTCGACGCCAACAGATTCGAGCCCGGATTCGAGCCCAGAAGCGGCGGCAACCGGAGAAGAGAGTGAAACCAAGGTAGCGGCGGACGCATGAGCTGATTATGTAATAGTGCCACCCAGAAGAGGTGGCGGCGGGACTGTGTCGGTGCCAACGGCGAATTCAACGACCTGAAAACGGGAAGGACCATGGCAAGTTACAATCGTGTCATTCTGGTGGGGAATTTGACACGCGACATTGAATTAAAGTACACACCCGGCGGGACAGCGGTTACCGACGTCGGAATGGCTGTCAACGATCGTCGGAAATCGGCGACCGGTGAATGGGTCGACGAGACAACCTTCGTCGATGTCACCCTGTGGGGTCGGACTGCAGAGGTGGCAAGTGAGTACCTCAGTAAAGGATCTCCGATCCTTGTTGAGGGGCGATTGAAATTGGATACATGGGAAACAGAGGGTCAGAAACGTAGTAAATTGCGAGTGGTCTGCGACCGAATGCAAATGCTCGGTGGTGGTTCTCCTGGCGGGGGTGGCGGAAGCCGACCGCAGCCTCAGGTCAGCGATGCACCCGTCAGTCATGGACTGGTCAGTGATGCACCGGTCAGTGACGCACCGGTCAGTGTCGAGGGCGGCAGTCCGGGGCAGCGGGATGCACAGCCCACCGGAGGCGGGGCCGGTTACGAAGATCCTGATATTCCGTTTTAACGAACAATATTTTTTACTGAACAAACACTTTTTATCG
The DNA here is from genome assembly GCA_002862205.1 of Planctomycetaceae bacterium. Classification (GTDB taxonomy): domain Bacteria; phylum Planctomycetota; class Planctomycetia; order Pirellulales; family Pirellulaceae; genus Rubripirellula. The sequence continues at coordinate 13,697 of PKCN01000352.1, forward strand.
AACACACGGTAGAGTTCTGCGATGACAGGGACAAACACACGGCGCAAGCCGAATCAAATGTTCAAGCGACTTCCCAAGGGTACCAACGGTGGGATCCAGTTGTTGCTGATCCACAATGTGGAGCATCTTGGTAAACAAGGCGATTTGGTTGAGGTCAAAGCTGGATACGCTTTGAATTATCTCTTGCCACAGGGATTGGCGACCGTTGCGACGGAGCATCACCGCCGCATGGTTGAGAAGCATCGTGAGAAACTTCGTGCGATCGAGCTCGAGAAGCTGAGCGAGTACAGAGTTTTGGCCGATGAGTTGGGCAAGCAATCGATCACGATTGAAGCCAATGCCAATGATGAGGGTCACCTCTATGGCAGTGTTGGTGCTCAAGAGATTGTTGATGGCCTGAAATCTGCAGGCTTCTCGCTTGCTCAGGACCAAATCCGACTTGAGGGACCACTCAAAGAGTTGGGCCTCTACACCGTCAAAGTTCACCTGCACAGCGAAGTCGACGCCAGCCTTAAGGTTTGGGTGGTTCCGACCGTCGCGGCAGAGGACGCAGCGACCGGGGAAGCGGGAAGCTAAGCGGGTGATCAAGATTCCATTGGTAATCGTGCTGGTTTTGCATTGACTCCCGGTTGATGCGTGCCAAAGATGAACAGTCGCTTGAGGCTTGTCCTCGGGCGTATGTCGCGTTGAAGCCGACTGCCCCTGGCTTCAAATACGCGACTGACAGGGGCCTCATTGCCCCTGAGGTCCCTGTCACCTTTTATTTGCCAGCTGATGATTTGCCAGCTGAGCCAGCTACAAATCGATCGTTGCTCAATTCGATTGACGAAGCTGATCGATCATGCCCTGGAAATCGCTGGTTCACCTGCTCGTGAGCCATCTCTTTGGGCTCCCAGTGCGGTTGCAGGTATCTCGTGCGGTTGCAGGTATCTCGTGCGGTTGCAGGTATCTCGTGCGGTTGCAGGTATCTCGTGCGGTTGCGGGTATCTCGTGCGGTTGCAGGTATCTCGGGCGGTTGCAGGTATCTCGGGCGGTTGCGGGTATCTCGTGCGGTTGCGGGTATCTCGTGCGGTTGCGGGTATCTCGTGCGGTTGCAGGTATCTCGGGCGGTTGCAGGTATTTGGTGCTGTCGCGGGGATCTTGTGGAGGCCAACGAGGGCTGATGAACGTGTTCGCAGTCGGTTTCACCCATGATGCTTGGGTGGTCAGCGGATGAGGAATAAGTTTGCGGTTCACACGGAAACGGGCTGGAACCCTCGGTGCAGTTCGGTACACTTCTCAAGCATGTTCGGAATACGAGTTCGCGGGGCTGTGGCGGAACTGGCAGACGCGCTGGATTTAGGATCCAGTTCCTTCGGGAGTGCAGGTTCAATTCCTGTCAGCCCCACTCGATTCCGAACTTTCTGACTTCGTGTGATGGAAGGCAATGTGAAACGTTGCAGCCAAAAACGGGGTTTAGTGGGGGCTTCGCCCCCTTCAAAATGTGCCGCGGCACCGCGAGACGCGTTCAGACGCGAGGTAGTGGCGTCTCGTCATTGACCAGACGCGGGTCTGCAAATACATTTAGGCGGAAATTGACGTGTTTTTGGGCCGTTGACGTGACGTTCATGTCACATCCTTTGCTTTTCGTCGCGCAGATACCCCTCGTACTCTCTCCTAGTTTTAGTGCGATAGCGACGCCTAGCCCGAATCTCCGCTTGGTGAACACCTTTGATGTGAAGATCGAAAGATTCCTCGCTCAGAGTTCGCTCGCTTCTCGGAGATTGGAAGCCCATCGCGCATGATCGGTCCCAAACGAAACGTAACACACAGTTCAAGGCTTCTTTAGAGAGCAACCATGGCCACACAAAAAATGGTTTATTACTTCGGCAAGAAAAAGACCGAAGGCAAAGGCAAAAGCAAAACTCTCCTTGGTGGTAAGGGCACCAACTTGGCGGAAATGACTTCCATCGGGTTGCCCGTTCCTCCGGGTTTCACCATCACGACAGAAGTCTGCGATGCCTACTACAAGTCAGGCAAGAAATTACCAGGCGGTTTGATGGACCAAGTCAACAAAGCAGTGCTCTTGCTCGAGAAGGAGCTGGGGAAAAAGTTTGGCGATGATGGTAACCCGCTGTTGGTCAGTGTTCGAAGCGGTGCTGCCGTCAGCATGCCCGGCATGATGAACACAATCCTCAATCTGGGCTTGAACGACAAGGCGACCAAGGGTTTGGCCAAGGCCACCAAGAATGAGCGGTTTGCCTACGATGCTTATCGCCGTTTGATCAACATGTTTGGCGATGTTGTCATGGGAATGGATCACCATGTTTTCGAGGCCGCGTTCAACAAGGTCAAGAAAAAGTACAAGGTTACCGACGACACCGAGGTGCCAGCAGAAGGACTCAAGCAGCTTTGCGAAGATTACAAAGCTGTTTATAAAAAGCACACAGGGCAGGCTTTCCCGCAGAGTCCGCTGAAGCAACTGGAACTGTCGATCATGGCTGTTTTCGGTTCATGGCACACGGCGCGCGCGGTCAGGTACCGCGAAATTGAAGGCATTCGAGGATTGCTCGGAACTGCCGTCAACGTCCAGTCGATGGTGTACGGGAACATGGGTGACGATTCAGGTACGGGCGTTGCTTTCACTCGCAATCCCAACACCGGTGAGAACAAGTTCTTTGGTGAGTTCCTGATCAATGCTCAGGGCGAAGATGTGGTGGCTGGTATTCGTACCCCACAGCCTGTGGCGGAGATGACCAAGTGGAACCGTGCAGTCTACAAAGAGTTGCTTGCGATCAAGAAAGTTCTCGAAGATCACTACTGTGAAATGCAGGACATCGAGTTCACGATTGAGCGTGGGACGTTGTTCATGCTGCAAACGCGAAGCGGAAAACGGACGGGTGTCGCTGCGGTCAAGATTGCATGCGACATGGTCAAAGAAGGATTGATTGACCGGAAGGAAGCCGTCCTTCGCGTGCCGCCAAATGACCTGACCCAACTGTTGCTGCCAAGTTTCAAGCCAACAGCTCGCAATGCTGCTGACGTTTTGACACGCGGGCTGCCTGCTTCGCCGGGAGCTTCGGTTGGCCGGCTTGCTTTCAGTGCTGAAGAAGCACGAGAGCGAGCTGAAGCTGGTGAATCGGTGATCCTGGTAAGGAAAGAAACCAGTCCAGAGGATGTCGACGGTATGAATGCCGCCGCAGGAATTCTGACCAGCACTGGCGGTATGACCAGTCATGCCGCTGTGGTTGCACGCGGTTGGGGAAAGTGTTGTGTTGCCGGTGCAGGTGACATCGAGATCAATGAAAAAGGAAAGAAAATCAAGGTCGATGGCCGGACCTTTGGCATCAAGGACCTCATGAGCCTCGATGGTACGACCGGGGAAGTGATGGCAGGAGAGGTGGAAACACAGGAGCCCAAGCTGTCTGGTGATTTCGCCAAGTTGATGAAATGGGCCGATGAGTTCCGAACCCTTGATGTTCGAACCAACGCGGACTCCCCCGCTGACAGTAAGCGGGCTCGTGAGTTCGGAGCGAAAGGTATTGGGCTTTGCCGAACAGAGCATATGTTCTTTGAGGCAGATCGCATCATTCACATGCGAGCCATGATCCTTGCTGAAAGCGAGAAGGCACGACGTCTTGCACTGAAGAAATTGTTGCCTTTCCAAAGGAAAGACTTCGAAGGAATCTTCAAAGCAATGAATGGTCTGCCTGTGACGGTTCGTCTCCTTGACCCGCCGCTGCACGAATTCCTGCCGCATGATCCGGCTGCTCAAAAAACCATGGCGAAAGAGTTGGGCGTGAAGCCTTCCGAAATTGTCAAGCGAGCCGAAGCGCTGCATGAATCCAACCCCATGTTGGGTCATCGTGGTTGCCGTTTGAGTGTGACCTATCCGGAAATTCTCGAGATGCAGGTGCGTGCCATTGTTGAAGCTGCCATCAACTGTGCGAAGAAAAGTATCAAAGCACATCCTGAGATCATGATTCCATTGGTGGGAACCGCAGCTGAGTTGGAAATGCTGCGAGCGAAAGTGGAAGATACGATCGCTGCGACAAAGACGGCCAAAAAGTATACTGGTAAACTCGATATCACGATCGGAACCATGATCGAGATTCCTCGTGCTGCTTTGACGGCAGATGAAGTCGCTAAGTCAGCTGACTTCTTCAGCTTCGGAACGAATGACTTGACGCAAATGACGTTCGGGTACAGTCGCGACGATATCAATACCTTCCTGCCGGATTACCTGTCGCAGGACATCCTGTACGTCGATCCCTTCCAATCGCTTGATCAGACCGGCGTGGGGCAGTTGGTTGAGATGGGAGTCAAGAAAGGTCGCAGTACCAAGAAAGGTCTTAAGGTTGGCATCTGTGGCGAGCACGGTGGCGATCCCGATTCCATCGACTTTTGTCATCGAGTTGGGTTGAACTATGTCAGTTGCAGTCCGTTTCGTGTGCCAATTGCCCGCTTGGCCGCCGCCCAGGCTGCTCTGAGGAATGGGTGATCTGAGCAATGTGAAACGTTCCGCGGGACCTGCCCGTGAAAGGTTAGTTCGTGCGGTTGCGAACCGGGTTCGTTGCCGCAACTGAGTACGAAAATTACTTGGAAAATCAAAGCCCCAGCCATTTTGGATGGGGCTTTTCCAAATCCTGAATGAGAGCGACCAATGAGCGACTTGCACGCCCGATACAATGACGTCGAAAAAGAGATCGATGCTGAAAACTTTGACGAAGCGATTGCTGGGTTGACCAGCATTGTCGACGAAGACGCAGCCTTCGTGCTGGCTCACTTGGCCTTGGCCAGAGTGTATACGAAAACAGGCCAACACGATCTTGCCATTCAGCATGCTGAAAAAGCGTGTGAGTTGGAGCCCACTGATTCGTTCAACTTCACTGCCCTCAGTGTGACGTACCAACGTGCTTGGGCAGGAACAGAGGATCAGAAGTACATCGCCAAAGCTGAAGAGGCGATGGCCAAAGCCCAGTCCATCGGATGAGTTTTGGTCGCTTGGCGGGAGGTAAGAGCCTGCATGCATAGCTAGCAATGCATCGGCTCTTGGAAGGTTCATGGGTCGGAAGGTGCTTGCTGCTACAAAACGCCGCGGTTATCCATCCGGAAAGCCGTGCATTGACCCGAGAGAGCCGAATTTTACAGCACTGTTACATAGGGGTGCTGTATCGGTGACAGAGTCTGACTCGGTTCCGATACACTTCCCTACACGCTGTTCAACTGAGGAATGTTGGATGGTCGGTTTTTTTCCAGGAGTACCGTATGTCGACCGTTGTTGCACCTACAAAAGATACCGCCCGTGGACCTCGACCTTCAGAGGCTGCAGGCAAACCGAAAAAGAAGAAAGATGTGGGGCCAACCACGGAGGAGCGGAAACGTACCAGTAACTTGAGCTATTGGGCGCTCGGTTGGCTCAGTTTCGCCCACCTCGTCGTATTTGCGTTTGCGGCATTCACATTCACGTGGCCCGGTTTGATTGTGATGCTTGTTCTGCACTGGGTCACGGGTAGTTTGGGGATTTGCCTCGGTTATCACCGTATGCTGACCCACACGGGTATGAAAACTTATGGTTGGGTGCGTTACACGTTCGCAACGATTGGAATGCTGGCTGGTGAAGGCTCGCCTTTGGACTGGGTGGCTGACCATCGAAAACACCATGCGTGCAGTGATCAGGAAGGTGACCCGCATACACCGAATGACGGTGGCCTTTGGAGTCACATGTCGTGGTTGGCCTACCACACGCACAATGGCGATCGAAAGGCATACCTGCAGCGTTGGGTACCCGATTTGTACAAAGAACGCGGAATGCGTTGGATGGACATTTTGTTCCTGCCTGCCCACATCGCTGTGGGTGCGATTCTCTTCGCGGTAGGTTACTGGACTGGCGGTACTCCGCTGGCGTGTTCTTTGCTGGTTTGGGGCATGTTTGTACGTTTGGTACTGGTACTCCACGCAACCTGGCTCGTGAACAGTGCCTCACACATGTTTGGCTATCGCAATTATGAAACAACGGACGACAGCCGTAACAATCCTCTGGTTGCCATCGTTGCTTATGGTGAAGGTTGGCATAACAATCACCACGCTTATCCCCGCATGGCCAAGCATGGACATCGCTGGTGGGAATTTGACATCACATGGCAGGCGATTCGGTTGATGCGTGCCACGGGTTTGATGTGGGATGTGGTGGATTATCGTACCGCGGCTGAGAAGAAAGAACGTGAGGCAGCGGCGGCTTCCGCAAAAAGTTAATCTGCAGGCAATGCAGCACAATTGGATCCATGAATCGATCGGTCGCCACGTGGCGACCGATTTTTTTTTGCTATCAAAAACCTGTCGTGGAAATAATAATTTCAAAAGAAATCACAATCCATGTTGACAGCCATCCTTGTAAAACACTATTCCCGCTTCAAACCTAGATCCTTCCCACCCGAATCCCACACTAATGATTGTGGGTTGCGCCACGGACTGGTTGCAAATTGGGTGTGAAGCGTGACCAGGTTTAACCGGCTGAACCGATCAGCTAGATGATGGACTGCATCGAAGGAAGTTGTCTGAACGCGGGGATCCAATTTGGATTCAAACGTTTTGGAGAGCGGACTGATTGCGATCCTGAATTGACTAATTGAAAGTCTCACCGCGAAGAAGGAGAGTCGCGTTGAACCGTCTCGTACCCGCACACGGTCCCCGTCTTGCATGCTTAGCCGCAACCTGGCTAATGCTAACAGCAGA
>PKCN01000383.1 GCA_002862205.1 Planctomycetaceae bacterium
CAGCCACGGATTATATAGGAAAGAACGTGACTCAGGCATGGAATAACACGTTCCCCCCGACAGAGGCATTTGCCTGCATTGTTTGCGCGCTCAATGAACCGCTCAAACCATCCGCCAGCAATCGCTGTCCAGGCTTTGCACACTGCCACACCAACAACAAGGGCTGCGCTCGTTTACACCGTCAGCAACGTGACGAAATGAACATCACGCCGCTCGAACCTATGTCCTTTCCGCCTCAGGGCGACGCCCGAATTCCCAACGCCAATACGACGATCTAAGACTCAAAACCATTCTCCCAACTTCAAGCAAAACCCAACAACCACCCAACGTAACACTGCAAAAACCACCAGACCATTCCAATTGACTTCAGCAAAGAACGTGACTCAGCCACGGAATAACACAAACCACTATCTAGAGGGGTGATTTGCTGACTTGCCCGCACCCCTCCCGTTGGTAAACTCCCCCTGCATCACTTTCAAATTTCATGGGGGGCAACCATGTCGATGGCAGAGTTCTTGCAACAACTCGATGATCAGCGATTCTCAAAAGACGAACAGAAGTGGTTCCCAAAGTGGCTTGCCGGATACGCCCAGCACCACCAACTCAACCAGAACCACCTCCCAATCAGAACACCACTCGTCCTCTCCTTTCTACGCTCGCTGAGAGATGCAAATATCCCACCCTGGCGCAGATTACAGGCGGCACAGGCATTGAGCTCCTATCAGCGACATGTGCTGGCAAAACAAGACGTAAATTTCCAGCCCTTCATCAACAAACTCACCCAGCTAAGCCGCCTTGATGACCACCGGGAATTTGAATCCGATCACCACGTGCCTAGCACTCCCCCAACCAATCACCCTAACACCCCACCTCCACACACCATCGTCGTACCAGGTGAAGGCCACCCTGGACTCATCAATCAAAAACAACCTCAAGTCATTCAACAAATGACACGCACGCTGCGGATGCTGCACCACCCTAAATCAACCGAAGTCGCCTACCTGGGTTGGATCCGCCGTTTCATAAGACACCTCGATGACGAGAATCTGCAACGCTATGGAGAACCAGAAATCGGAGAGTTTCTCACCGATCTGGCTGTCACACAACACGTCACCGCAGGAACCCAGAACCAAGCCCTCGCAGCCTGTCTGTTCCTCTACCAAAAAGTTTTGGGACGCGACCTCAGATTCATTCACACCATTCGTGCCAAAAGCAGTCAATACCGACCCGTCGTCCTCACCAAACGTGAGGTCAACGAGATCCTGTCACGTCTCACTGGCCGCAACCGGATGATGTTTTTGCTGATGTACGGCAGTGGCCTGCGTCACCGTGAATGCCGCTCACTTCGATGCAAAGATATCTGTTTCGAATCAGGACAAATCGTGGTCCGAAATGGAAAAGGCATGAAAGACCGCATCACGGTTCTTGCTGAATGCATCACCGGTGAACTCAAGCATCAACTTCAAGCCGTGCGTTATTTGCATCAAGATGACCTCCATCACGGTTTTGGTCGGGTCTATCTGCCGTTCGCACTGGCAAGGAAGTATCCCAATGCGAACCGCGACATTGGCTGGCAATACATCTTCCCGTCTCGCCAACTCTCAAAAGATCCACGCAGCGGGGTCATCAGACGGCACCACGTACACGAAGCCACCTTTGCAAGGGCATTTAAAAGAGCAGTGTCAAACACCGAAATCACCAAACCCGCGGTACCACACACCCTCCGTCACTCCTTCGCAACCCATCTTCTGGAAGACGGGGCCGATATCCGGACCGTCCAGGAACTATTGGGACACAAGGACGTGCAAACCACCATGATCTACACCCACGTCATGAATCGCCCCGGAATCGCCGTCATCAGTCCCTCTGATCGTTTAACCAACCCCAACGAGGATCCGGAAAAGTAACACCAACCAACTTGGCCTCAAAACAGACGTCAAAAACGGGAACCAATACAGGGCTCAACCCAAGGTGTTTGCCAAAACTCTCGTGACCGCTGGCCCCATTGGCCATTCCGAAACGAAGAACGTCAGGAAAACCAGCGTCACCCAACGCCTCACATCCTGCACACACTCATTCCCCATGGCAGCCTACTGAACACAGGAGGCCCAATCACTTGACGCGGGGCAATCAAGAAGCCCGCCCGCGGTTCCCTCCATGCACCCCTGCCGTCTCAGTAACCTTCCAAGGCACCCGAAACGTCGTTGCATGCTGCTACTCTGTTTGGCATCGCAGCTCAAGTGTCTTGAGAACGCGAATAGGTCAGATGAACCGCAATTTCCACTGCCACCCAATCAGCATTTCGGCACCCCATCTGAACATCAGATCGCCAAGGTGGGTTTTCAGCAGTACGGCCTGAACATTTTTCCCACGACTGGTAATAACTCAAATACGTTCCGCCCGCGTCTGCGGTGTACACATTTCCCAACCCGTGGGAAGCATCCAGAGCATACTCCCAGTTATTCTCTCTCATGCTCACCCCATATTCCGGGTGGGGTTTCACACAGAGCCCAAACAGATTCTTGATACTATCCCCAGTCAAAGGTCGGTGGACCGAGATCCGCAGCCTACCGTCTTCGCGAGGTCCGACGGAGGCTAGCAACGTGCCTTGCCGCTCGATCGTGACAAGCTGAGCACGCAAATCAACCGGCCCTAGCTCGAACCACCATTGATCACCCTCAAACGCATGCCCCTGATCCGCCTCTGCCGTGTTTTCCATGGACTCATCGCGATTCACAAACGAATCCTCTTGCGAAGCCAACAACTCGGCCAGTCTCTGCATCGCTGGTTCAAGTGTCCGCCACCCGCTATCACGATCGCGGGCCCGTTCCTGAAGTCCAAACAGCATCAAAGCAAACGGAAATGCTCCCGTAATCCCACTCGAATCATTCAAATTCTCAACCGGAATCGGGTAACCCATGTTTGGCAGACCGTATTCCGTCAGACCCGCGGCATCAAAATGGATGTCAATCAATCGATTCATCATCAAGTCCAAAACACGCTTTCCAACACCCATCAGAAACAGGACCACGTGACAATCAACAGCATAGCCCAACGGTCCCTCAACAAGATCACTTGATCTGCATTGAGCCACCACCAACTGCAATACTGATGCGTTACAATCATCTAAGGTTTCATGCGAACAACGCTCATGCACATCAGGGTTCCAGATGAAAACGCCCGTCAAAATCACTTTGGCAATTTTCGCAGCCGGTTTTCTGGCGATTGCGGCCATTGTAGCATGCGGCCTGCTCTACTATTTCACATCAAAGTCTCTTCCGGTCTCCCAACAGGACAAGCGCGTTACCGTAACCGCAACAGATCTCATTCCTTATTATGACGATTACTCGCCTGACACAAACTTCGAAACCTATGACAAGGTGCGATACATCGATCAGTCAGTGACCGTCACCTACGAGTACGATTCGCCGTATGAAGACGAACCCTATATTCTCGTCCAGGCGATTCACGACGTGAACCGTCGCGACTCCAACACTACCTTTCTGCTGGAGTGGTCAAGCTATGGATTCGCCATGAAGATGGAGGATTCAAACTTGAGCGTGCAGGAGGTTTCCTCGTTTTATACTGCCGGTGATCGCTCAAGGTTTGCAAACATCAGCTATCAGGATGAGCTGGTCGGACACTTTTTTGTCGCTCAAAAAGGCAGCTCTGTTTACACGTTTGTCATTTCAGGTTTCCGAATGGACGACCCAACGATCTGGCAAGAACTGTTCGACCAGAGGATCGCCGAATTGAATCCGCGTTAGGTGTTCAGCCACGAAATCAGTCCCCCAGCACGATGCGACCTGGCAGCTGTTACTTTTCAACGATCCCATGCCCCCCCAAACAGAACCATTGATCATAATGTATTTCAACTTGAATCCTGAGACTGCCCCGCCAAGGCGAGCTCCCGTGCCTGCATTTGCATTCCTCCACCGGTTGTTGATCGTTGCGGTTGCGGGTGCATCGTTTACAAACCTCTCTGCAGCTGACCCTGCGAATGCAGATAGCAGCAACACAGGATCGCTTCGCACAAGATACCTGGTCCTTGACAGTCGAATTATCGCAGACACTCAGAATGCAAAACTGACGCCGGGCACGGTCAGCAAACACGCGGAAAATCCGTTGTTTGGTGAAGACAAACCTTGGGAAAAACGATTCGACAACCTGTACGGCAACGTGATTTTCGACCACGACGAGAAAATCTACAAATGCTGGTACAGCCCATTCATCGTTGACCATTCCTCACGTGGTCTGACTCAACAAGAGCGAGACAGCAAACGCTATCGCCCACCACGCAACCGCGAAATGGGAATCTGTTACGCGACCTCCAAGGATGGCATCACGTGGCACAAACCGTCCCTTGGACTGGTTGAATTTGAAGGCAGCACAGCGAACAATCTCGTTTTGCGTGGCCCTCACGGCGCAGGGATCACCAAGGACTCTCACGATCCGGATCCATCCAAACGCTACAAAATGATCTTGCAGGGTGTGTCCACCAGCTTCTCTGCCGACGGGCTGAATTGGAGCAAACCCAAGAAGATACAAGGCATTGGCAAGATTGCGGGCGATACCCACAACAATCTTTTCTGGGATCCCGCGGATCGCTCGTACGTTGGTATCACGCGAACGTGGGGGGATCTGGGACGACAGGTCACGCGTTTGCAGAGTAGCGACTTCGACACATGGGAGAACACTGGTGTGGTCCTGGAAGCTACCGAAAAGAGTTTGCAGCCCTATGCAATGCCGGTGTTCTTTCACGGCGGAGTTTATCTGGGCCTGGTTGCCATCCACGCCCAACGACCTGTCGACCGCGTGTGGACCGAACTGGCATGGAGCCCTGACTCAAAACAGTGGAACAGGATTGCGCCCGGGCAACCTCTGATCCCCTGCTCAGAAACCGTGCTGGATTACGACTATGGTTGCGTGTATGCCTGCGCGTACCCGGTGTTTCTGGAAAATCAAATCCGCTTGTACTACGGAGGCAGTGACTACTACCACTACGGCTGGCGGAGCGGAAATTTATCGTTAGCCACTCTACGTCCTGATGGTTTTGCCGGATACGAGCAGCAAGCCACTGACAAGCCGGCGATCATCAAAACCAAAGACATCCCGTATGCTGGGAAAACCCCACGTGTGACCGCTGACGTCAGCCCCGGCGGCTCGATCACAGTCAGTGTCACCGATCCAGACGGTCGTCCCATCGGTTCACCGATTACGATCACGAAAACGGTCACCGACGATCCGCTCCCGTTGCCGCAAGGCATTGATGCCACGGCGATCAAACTCGTGTTTGAGCTTAAAAACGCAAAAATCTATGGGTTCAGTTTTGCACCTTAAAAACACAGCCAACCTGCCGACAACTCGCACTCATCGGTAGTTTTTCCGTCCCGCACTGCGTTTTGCTCGCTTCTTCACTGAGGAACAAGCACAGTGGCGTCATTCACCCCGCCCCGCACAGACTGACCTGTCAGATCCACGGTTGTGGAGAGTATAATGAAACTGAGGTTTTACCTCGCCCATTGAGTCCCACCTGATTCTTCGCAATCACCCTACCTCGCCCGGAGCCCGGCCCAGTGGTTTCCCCTCGCGCTCTGAAATTCTGCACGATCCTAGCGATCCTGATCATTTGGCTCCTCTCGCCCCGAGCCATTCATGCCGATGATGCGGAAGCACTTCGCCACTTTGAAACCAGGATACGGCCTGTCCTTGTACAACACTGCTACTCATGCCACTCGCTCGACGCACAAGCCAGCGGCAAGCTGAAAGGTGGGTTACTGCTTGACAGCCGGCAAGGCCTACTTGCCGGGGGCGACAGTGGCCCCGCCGTGACACCAGAGGCTCCACAGGACAGCCTGCTGCTTGCGGCTTTGAAGCACGAAGATTTCGAGATGCCACCGTCAGGAAAACTGGCTGACACCGTGATCGATGACTTTTCATGGTGGATCACACACGGCGCGGTGGACCCGAGAGAAGGCGGTGAGGTGCTTGCTCGAGCTGAAATCGACTTCGAGGCGGGCAGGACCTTCTGGGCTTTCCAACCGCCCAGAGTGGTCGAACCACCGGAGATTACCAACCCCGTTTGGGCCATCAACGACCTGGACCGGTTCGTCATGGCCAGACTGGAACGCGAGGACCTGACACCCGTGCCGCCGGCCTCTCCACAACAACTTCTACGTCGTGCAACCTATGACTTGACAGGCCTTCCGCCAACTCCCAAAGAGACAGGCGACTTTTTATCAGCCTTGGAAAGCACCACAACCCGCGAGGCATATTCAGCAGTGGTGGACCGCTTGTTATCTTCCAACCATTACGGCGAGCGGTGGGGACGTCATTGGCTAGATGTCGCACGGTATGCAGAAGATCAAGCGCACACGTTTGGAGTCAGTCGCCGCGCACACGCACATGAGTATCGTGACTGGGTGATCAAAGCGTTTAATGACGATATGCCTTATGACCGCTTCATCAAAATGCAGCTGGCTGGCGATCTGATTGATGACGACACCATCCCCCCCCGCGAACGATTGGCGGGACTGGGGATCCTTGGGTTAGGGGCGATCTACTACAAAAACTCAGACAAGGCGCAGGCACAAGCGGACGAACTGGACGACCGAATCGACACGGTCACGCGAGGCCTGCTGGGGCTCACCGTCAGCTGTGCGCGATGCCACGATCATAAATTCGATCCGATCCCCACACAGGACTATTACTCCTTGGCGGGAATTTTCCACAACACCCGCATGGTCGATAAACCGCTGGCACCCCAACACATCGTTGAAGCCTACAAGACCGCAGAAAAAAGCGTGAAGCAGGCGGAAGATAGGGCCAAGGATACTCGCAACCAGCTCAAAAGCGCCCTCGCCGAATCAAAACGCCATTCCGTCGCCAACTACATGTCAGCAGTCTGGCAATACCGCCAACGCAAGGCCAAAGACGGCTCAGCGAAACTGGAAACCCTGGCCGACGAGCTCGCTCTGGAAAAAGCGTGGATAGATCGCTGGCACAAATTTCTCGACAGCAAGAATAAATACATCAACACTATCCCGTCACTCAAGGCATGGCTTGCACTGCCTCAACCCGATGGCACCGGCGACGGGCTTCCGGCAACAGTGACGACTGCAGCGAAAGCCTTTGAAGCTCACCTCAACCATTGCCTGGATGAACGTGATGGAAAACTCGCCACTGGAAATGGCCGTCCAATCTTCACAAGCCAAACCGTGGATCGGAAGACCCCCTTGATCGACATTGAAGTGGACCTCCAGAACGCGGAACGGCTGTTTCTGGTGGTTACCGACTCAGGGGATGGCACCAATTCCGACTGGGCCGACTGGCTAAACCCGCGGCTCACCGAGGGCAACAATGAAACATCACTCCTTGATCTAGAATGGATCAACAGCAGCTCCGCCCATCATTCCGTTCACAAGAACTTGAATTGCGCCGGAAAGGCACTCAAAGTAGCCGGCAAAACCTTCCAGACAGGTATCGGCACGCACTCTTTGTCGATCATTGAGTACAAGTTACCGGCTGGCTTCAGCCACTTCCGAGCCCAGGGAGGGTTGGATGGTAGTGGTGAGGGCAGCGTCCAGTTCCGTGTCTACACGGAACGTCCCACTGATGTTCAGCCGGCCAAAGAGAGCCCTGAGCGTCGAGCTCGCAAAGAGCTGATCAAACGCGTGTTTTCTGCATCAGGCGTGTTCACCGTCAACGACAAGGAAATTAAAACCCATATCACGCCGACACAAGCAACCGAGCTTGAACAACTGGAACTGCAAATCGCAGACGCCAAGGCGAAGCTTCCTGATCCCCTGCCGATGGCCCACATTGTTCAGGACACAGGCACCAAAAATCTGAAGGTCTACCTGCGTGGGGACCCTGCTCGTCAAGGCGACGAAGCGCCTCGACGCTTTCTGAGAATTTTGGCCGGTGATGACCGCTTAGCCTACGAACAGGGCAGCGGTAGATTAGCCTTGGCCGAAGATATTGCATCCACTCAGAACCCCTTGACCGCACGTGTGATCGTCAATCGTGTGTGGCAACATCACTTTGGACGTGGACTGGTCTCCACGCCAAGTAATTTTGGCACACAGGGTGCCCGCCCCACGCATCCCAAACTACTCGATTCGCTCGCTGTCCAGTTCATGGACTCTGGCTGGTCACTCAAATGGTTGCACCGCAAGATCATGCTCTCGGCGACTTACCAGCTTTCCAGTACCCACCAACCCGAAGCCGAGGCAATCGACCCTGAAAATTTCCTCCTTTGGCGGATGAACCGGCGTCGGCTGGAAGTGGAATCGTGGCGTGATGCTCTGCTTTACGTTTCTGGCAATCTCGATAAAACAACCGGTGGCCCAACTGTCAAACTGAGTGATACCAACAACCACCGTCGCACCGTTTACGGTGCGATCAGTCGCCACGACCTTGACGGGTTACTGCGACTGTTCGATTTCCCTGATGCCAACGTCACCAGTGCCACACGAACCGAAACCACGGTACCGCAGCAGCAACTGTTTGTACTCAACAGTGACTTCTTCGTGACTCAGTCCAAATCCCTAGCGGCGCGACTTGAACAAGAAGCGGGAGATAACGAGGTCACGAAAATCAAACATGCGTATCGGTTGTTGTTTGGACGAGAGCCCGATTCCAGCGAACTCAGCATTGGTCGGTCATTCGTCAACCAATCTGAAGTCCCTTCCACCAAGCTGAACCGCTGGGAACAATATTCCCAAGCCCTGTTGGGATCCAATGAGTTCCTTTATATCGATTGATCCTATGAACAAGCCCTACCTGAACCGACGAACGCTCCTGTCAAAGATTGGCACCGGCATGGGGACGCTCGGACTTGCCGGGTTGCTGCACGATGAAGGCCTGCTCGCTCGTGAGCTAACTGGAGCCGAACTCGGAAGCCCCCCTTCAGGCACGGGCAGTGCCCTTGCTCTCAAGCAGCCTCATTTTGCCCCCAAGGCGAAACGCATCATTCATCTGTTCATGAATGGTGGGCCGTCGCAAGTTGACACGTTTGATCCCAAGCCGATGCTCGAAAAATACGACGGCAAACGGCCACCGGGTGCCGATCTCAAAACCGAACGTGGCACAGGAGGGCTATTGAAGTCACCCTTCAAATACACAAATTGCGGTGAGTCGGGATTACCCGTCAGCGAAATATTTCCGGAGGTGGGAAAGTGTGTCGACGACTTATGCATCATACGTTCCATGCACACCGACGTTCCCAACCACGAGCCGTCCCTGCTCATGATGAACTCAGGGATCACTCAACCGACGCGTCCCAGCATGGGCTCGTGGCTGTGCTACGGCCTCGGCAACGAGAACCAAAACCTGCCAGGGTTTGTCGTCCTATGCCCCGGCAAACCGGTGGTGGGCCCTCAACTGTGGAGCAACAGCTTTTTGCCCGGCGTGTTCCAAGGCTGCCATATCAATAACAGCAACATGGACCCCACCCGAGTCATTCCCCACATCAACAACCGCCATCTTGACTCCACCACTCAGCGTCAACAACTCGACCTGATGACGCAGCTCAATCGCAAACACCTTGCTGAGCGCACTCGAGACAATCAACTCGAGGCCCGCATCGAGTCGATGGAGATGGCATATCGTATGCAAACCGAGGCTCAGGAAGCGTTTGATCTGAATCGGGAAACAAAGTCAACTCGTGAGCAATACGGCAGCGGAAACTTTGGAAATGCATGCCTGGTCGCCCGCCGTCTGGTCGAGCGAGGTGTACGGATGGTGCAGGTGTTTTATGGGGGTGGTCAACCGTGGGATGATCATGGAAACATCGAGAGTGGCCATCGATCCAAGGGCCTCGACAGCGACAGATCAATCGCGGCCCTGCTTCGCGACCTCAAATCGCGTGGGCTGCTTGACGATACGCTCATTCTATGGGGCGGCGAGTTTGGCCGAACACCGGTCTCCGAAGGCGGCAACGGCCGCGACCATAACAACCACGGATTCACCGTATGGCTTGCTGGCGGTGGGGTAAAGGGTGGCATGGCCTACGGCGCGACGGACGAATTCGGGTTCGCAGCTCAAGAAAACAAAGTTCATGTTCATGACCTGCATGCCACTATCTTGCATCTGATGGGCTTGGATCATGAGAATCTGACCTACCGGTATAGCGGGCGAGACTTCAGACTCACCGACGTCCATGGACGGGTGGTCAACGACATCATTGCCTGAGCGGCCCGAAGATTCGCCCCCTCTGTAACCTGTTGAACCACACCGTTTACGTTCCCCTGGCCTAATCGTGATGCGTGTGATTTGAGAACCCGTGCAGCTTGGCCGATGCAGCCACGATACGGTTCGTCTACCCAATGACGCCTGTCAGTTGTCATCCAAACAGCAGACCCGCTCCTCTGGCAATCACCAACGGAAACAGCACGCCCCTTGTTAAGATCGTATCAAACACGTTATCAAACGGTGAACAATCACTGCTACCCATTGCATCGCTACCCATTGCATCGCTACCCAATTCATCGACTTCCAACTGCTCCTCGCGTACCACAAGGCCAGAATGACATGAAGAAGCACGAATGGCGTGAAAAGACAGATGAGGGTGAAGTACGTCTGGTGACTGCGATAAGACATGCGGGAAAGTGGAAACTGCAGTCGCGTCTGAAATCCGAAATGGAATGGACGCAATTCAGCCAAATCTCCTTGGATGACCTCGAATCGCTGCGAGAAATCATCTGGAACAAATACCAGCGAAGCCGCGTTCCCCACAGCCATGTTCTCGAGATCGACCAGCTCATCGCGAATCGAAAAAACTGATGCTTTGCCTGCGACAGCCAAACCACAACAACTACCTTGAAGCAGCTTCCACTGCACCTTTGATAATCATCCCAGCGCCGACAATCAACATGAAAAGTGGGTAGTAAAACAGCCAGCCATTATAGAGTCCCACCACCAGCCAAACCAACGCACCCACAATCATGCCAACACCACCAAGAATCCCCCCATCGAACAAGGACCCCTTTGATTTTTCATTCTGAATTGATTTATTCGGTGAAGTCCGTGAAGCCGCAGGCTCTGGCTTGCGGTAAGGGTTCATCTGGGAACTGCTCTGAGTGAACTGCCTCGCGGGCGCCTGCCCAGCACCCATCGCAGACTGCTCGACACTCCCCAAGGCATCATCAAAAAATCCAGCATCCTGCTGAACCGCTTGCGTTGCTTGTTGACCGCTTAGCGGGCTGGCCCCAACATTCTGATCGGCCGCTACGCTGACAACTTGAGCTGCCACAGTATGTTGAAACACATGGCCGCATTTACACTTGATTTTCTTCCCCGCGCTTTTCGCCGGGATCCGCAACGTGATCCCGCAAGCAGTACATTTCTCTCGAAATTCCTGCACATCATCCTGAAACCGTGCCGACTGACCGGCGGGCGCAGCAGGAGACGAGTGCATTGAATCGAAAGACTGCATTTGCGTCGGGGTGCTCACCGGCTCGTCGTCAATCAACACAGCTTCTAAGACTTCAACTTCTTGAGGCCGCACAGCCCCAGGAACTCGTAGCTTTTTTCCACACGGGCAGGCAACAACTTTTCCAGCAGCCGTCGTACTCGCCGACAGAACCTGTCCACATTGCCCACACTTGAAGCGGATCTTTCCCCTTGATGTAGCATCCACGATCTTCCCCCCTTAACCGTAATAGAACGCCGCCCGAGACCACCCAGCTGCCCGCCAAGCACATCCAGACTTCCCCATGAACGAATGGTTATATCTTATTCGACCCACCAAGGCCTAGCTAAATTCCTCCAGAAACGGACACACGCAACCACGCTCAATATTGACCCGCACTTATCAGGGGTCACAGCCCCGCTTTAACTAACACCTCTGGCGAGCCAAACCCACTGCAAATGAGCGACGCTAGATTCGTCCCCCGCTTTAACAAGCCTCTGATTGCCAATGTTTCATCAACCGCTGTCACGGTAATTTCTACGCACACGATTTACCTTCCATGGCAGGAATAAAAAAAGGGGATAACGTCGAACGCTTCGACGATTCGCCTGACAATAACACCATTCGTTGACTTACCCCGATCCTTCACCTAAGCGACCACCGCACATGGTCCCGCTCACTCAAGCGGATGGGCAGCTACAGCTAATGCCCACGCAGAGTCTCGCGGGTCAAAACTGCTCAAGCCCCATACGCTCAACGCCAAGGCAGTATTTGGAAACACGCTCCACCTTCAAATCAAGATTATTCAAGCAGCTGCATAACCACCGTGGAACCACCTCATTGAATTTAACCTCGAGGATCAACATGGTCGGAGGCACGACAAACTTTCCGCCAAAGCCGGTCTGTCTCAGATCGAGTCCAAGCGTCTTGCATTTAATGTTACGGTCGAATGTGATTCTCAAATCACGTCTGTAAAGATCAAAGAAAGCGGCGCGGTTGTAGCTGATGATCACTTTCGGTTCGAGTCGATATCGATTCACAAGATTACACACCTCATCCATGACGCTTTCATCTTCCGCTCCATACGCACCACACTGCATCAGCCGCATTTGCTGCTCCAAGGCCTCCAAATCATGCAGCGACCTTCGCTTCTGCACGCTCAGATTTGTCCTCTGTTTGATCTCCAAGAACGCTTCCGTGGGTGAATCGCCGTAAGTCCGCAGTCTCACTTTCCTGCGAAAACGCTCACCATTGACTTTTTCCCAATAACAACGCAAATCAGCTGAGTCGTAATAGCGTGACGCAATCTTGTAGTAACCGCCTGGACCAGCATTGGCGTCTGTTCGAACGTAGGGCGCCATACTCCGCATCAGTTCACGCGCCTGACTGTAATGAACCAGGTACTTCAACTCGAACCGATTGAAGGTGCGTATATAGCCTTCGGTTGCTGTACTACTCATTTTCTTTACGGGGGTTGATTTCAATTAAAGAATCGCCTCGCGAAGCGGGCAACCTGTATCTTTTATCGGTGAAGCACCGTTCCAGCACGAGACTTGAGTGCTCATCCAGCAGCACATCAATCCTATTTTTTTCTAGAACACTATCTATCAGTTTGCCACGTCCTCCCCCAGGATACCTCCAGTTTTTAGCGTATCCGCTGACCCCGGTCCGACAGTTCGAGATCAGAACATTTTCCAAGGTAGGATTTGAGCCATCTTTGAAGGCCACTCCGATCACACAGTCACGTATTTGACAATCAGTGACCAAGGGATTTGCATTTTCGCCAAAAGAGATACCTTTATCACCTGCCCCACGTACGCGCACATTGTCGAGATTGACATCGGCGGTCATCAGATCGATCCCATCGTTTTGTGGTGTGATGACTTCCGTGTCTCGAATTGTCCCGGTGGAAATATCGCAATCAATCGCGTCGCCATTGGCATCTGTGACCTCAACACCATCGATCAACAGGTTTTGACAATCCGCAAAACGCACCGTATCGTCCCCAATGATATTGCGGGCGAACTTGCTGTCACTCAGCACAACGTTTTCTGCCATATGGACCGATAACATACCGCTGTAGTAGACGTGCGCAACCGTATCATCACTCCCGCCACTAAAGTCACAATTCGTGATTTTCGAAGATGATGTTTCCCTACCCTGCAATGCAAACACACCCCACGGTTTATCGGCTGACAGGCGTTCAAATCGCACACCATCCAATGCGACCGGCGATCGGCAAATGATTGAAACCCCCGCTCCCATTCGCATGGTGGTACCCGGTTGAATTGTAAGCGTGTCATCGGGACCGACAAGGAGATCCTCCTGCAGATCGACCACCCCCTCGAAAACGAACTCTTTTGATTTTGCGGCAGGAGCTTCGCTCCACGGGTGCACCGTCTCCGACGCGATCATTCCCACTGGTTTCCCTGCTGTCGCAATTACAGGAAGATCGGTTAGCGGATTCGACACCGTTAATCCAACCACATTTGAGCGGTCACCCTCCACGGGCACCGCGAGAAGAAATGCATTGGGCAGCGCCGCCAGACGTGTGTAGTCTCTGTGCGCGGCATAAGCCTCAATCTCAGGTTGGTACTGCTGGAAGTAGTTAGCACTAAAGTCACGGCCAGAGAATAGATCAACGCCATCCGATTCAAACACCAACGCAGTTCCCTCGATCGAAGTCGACAGTTCACGGTCACCCTCGCTGAGCATGCCGTCAAAATCGCGATCCTCAAATACGGTAACTCCTGTGGGAGCCCTTTCAAACTGAATCGCGTCGAGTTTCAAAGTCGCTGGCGAAGTGGCGAACACCGTCAGCAACTGCCCCTCGACCACATAAGAAACCTTGGCAAGATCCAGGATGCGTCTGATGTCTCTGGTTCGCGTTATCAGGCGGTTTTTCGCTTCTTCAAGCTCTTGAACAAACAGGTCAGGCTCTGCCAGCGAAGGAGCAATGGAGTTCTGCACCCTCACAATCTCATCCACCAACTTCACATCAACCTGTTTTTCACCAAGAGTCATGCGGATATTCTTCATGACGGCATCAAGAAAGCGTGGGTCGGAGCACAATTTCCGGTAGAGGCGATTTCCGATAGGCTCCACACCATCGGGATCCGAAATGCCTCGGATCAAGTCCCAGGGAATTGCCGAAAACTCGCCCGACAGCGGGTTGAAGTAAAGACGATGGTTATGGGCTTTGTCAGTGTGACTGTCACCAAGATAAGTTAACGCTGCGAAGAAACTGACAAATTCGTCATAGTCAATGAGTGAATAGAGTTTTGAAAAACCAGGAGCGTCAATTGCCTCAACCAACTCACTAAGGTTCTCGCGGTATTCTTCTGGATATCGATTGTAGAGGTATTTCTTTTCCCACAAAAACGGGTTCCAGTACAAATCATTACTTGCCATCCCCGCATTTGAGTTGGAATGGATATCCAATTCACCGTAGAAGATATCGCCAGGCATGAAATTGTTCTGACGCATCATCAATTCAGAAACAGCTTCTTCATCGACATAGACTCCCTGATCTTTCTGGTTGATGAAAAGCCTTACCAGTCGCGAACGGGGCGTTGGAATCTCAAACTCTCGCGCTAACAGGTATCCCAGATGCCGGTTGAAATTCCCTCTTTCCAAATTCAGTTCGCGTCGACCATCAATGAGCTGATCACGGGGCGTCCGGATTTTCCACCCTTTTTCGCGAAAGATGAAATTTGAGAACCTCGAACCGCGATAGCGAACCTCAACCTCGTGAGGCACTCCATCGGACATCACCACTGCCTTGGCCCACTCTTTCCCCGATGCAGGCAAAGACTCGCTGAACTGATCCAAATCGGTTCCATCCACCCTCAGATCCAATAGCTCAAGGGGCGACGTTTGCCGTAGATCATCTGAAAGGAAAACCCCCGATTCTGGCGCAACAAGAGAATCCTCGGTGTATTTAAAAAATTGCGAGATTCCACCGGCCCTTGGTGCACTCAGGTGATAGCCATGAAATCCGCGGATTTCGCTATTCACGATGCTCGCCACCGAGGCAACGACAAACAATCCCAACATCCCCACGAGTGGACTCGTAAGAAAAAAAACGTCACGCAGATAGTGTTGGTTGGACTTGGTCACCGAGTCACTCCAGATTCGCTTCCGCGCGACGTATGATTCGTTCGGAATCACCCGACAGCGCATAAACAGGTGATGACACGCAAATTTCGCAACCAGTCACATTTTCCATCATCAGATTTGTTTTCAACTCTGAATAGGCAACTGCTCCCGAGTATTCCCTGTGCAAAGAACCAATGGAGTATTCAGACTGATCAAGCTGATTCCAATTTCCATCCACACCTCTCAGCTTAACACTTACCACTTCCATGTCATCGAAAAGGTTACTGACTTTGAGCAGCACGTAGAGATTCTGATCACTCGAGGCTTGCTCAAATATCTCAGGCGGAATGGTGATAACGTCAACGCCCCTCGTTAGCCTTGTGTCGTATCTGGCATAGTACTGCCCATGGCCCACAGGCAGGTCAGCCAACTTCATTACCATTTGTTGGCTCACGGAGCGGGCCACCCCAACAAAAACCTCAACAGTAGGCGTTGCAACTTTCTCTGAGCGTGCGTATTGCTTTGCCACCCAAACGATCCGTTCATACTGATTAAGATCTGCAAGCAGCCCAAGATAGCTGTTGGTGATCTCAGGGATGCAGAGTGTCAGTTTGAAGGCATGTCCCATTGCGTCAGCGGCCCCGGCGAAATCAGCACGTTCTTTCCTGACTTTCCCGAGCACGTACCACGCTCGATAGTTCCTGGGCATGATGTCCGTCCATAACGCCGCAGTCTTCTCGGCTTTTCCGAGACTGCCACGTGTCATGTGCGTTTCAACCAACAACGCACATGCTTCTCCTACCGCTGTTGCATAAAGAGTGGTTGGCTGCACATCGGAATGCTGCTGAATGAACCGCTGGAGGCGGATACTTGCCGATTCCAACTTTCCGTCTGCCACTTCCCTCTCTGCAATCTTGACTTCCTCGAACGTATCCTCAAAGGCCAAGGCTCTGAGTGCCAATACCGAGCCTATGTCAAACGCTGTGGGTGTGAAGCGTGAGATGGCAAAACAGGCAGACAACGCAGACAACAGCGCGATGCAATACACCGCGGCGAGCATCCGCTGGTGCCTCCACAGGTACATCCGTAGTTTGCATAAAAATGCGTTCCTAGACATTGACCGAACCGTGACCATGAATCAACTGGCAACGAATCGATGAATCGACACCCCGAAGATCCTCAAACAGCGATTGTTCTTCCGCGTCGCCTCGTAAAGTCACGCTGTAGATCAACTCCAATTTTCCCGTGCCGTCGCTATCGACGGAAATCAGATCCGATTGAGTAAAGTGCTTGTAGAAAGCGGCATCAAACCCAGTCTGATAATCAACTTCATCATTGACGGTGACTCTGAGCAACACCTCGACCATAGGTTTTGCACCGATATCAAATCGCGTCATCAGGTAAATCATTGCCGAAATATTGAGGGTGAAAACCGTCGCCAACGACATGAAGCCGGTTCCACAGGCCATGCCAATCGCCATCGCGACGAAAAAGAACGCCACATCCCGGCTTTCCTTGACTGCATTTCGAAAACGGATAATCGAAAGTGCACCAACCAGGCTGAACGCTCTCGCGATGTTCGAGCCAATGATCAACATGATCAGAGCCACCACCACAGACATGATCACCATGGTATGCACGGTACTCTGTGAATATGAAGGTCCCCGGTGTGTGATTCGGTACACATACCCAGTGATCAGCGACAGCGCAAATGCAAGGGTCGTGGACCAAAACATCCGGCCCACGGTAATCACATCAACCGTCGCACTCGTTTCGAAAAGGTCACTAAAAAAATCCAAGAAACTGCTCCACCGATGGTCGAATACGCGGTTTGAAAAAACAGGGCGAAAAAAGGCATAGAAGTCAGATAATAGACAAAGATCGCAAAAACAGAACTTAAAAACATCGAGGGATCCAAACAAATTATTTAAAAAGTTCGTTGGTCTTCGTTATTCGCACCGTGTTCTACGCAGGCTCACTCGCTCGCCCGTTCTGCCATCCCACCGGTGACAAGAATGAGCCAACTCCCACGGCATCCCAAGCACGCAAAAACGTGTCTCAGGACCTCACCGCTCAGACGCCTGAAACCTGAGGTCACCCAGAAATCCCAAATGGGCACCGGATACCTCTCTTGCGTTCAAACACAACCACCACAAAGTCACGCCCTTTGGTGTGCTAAGCGCCTGCAACAAATCTCTGCGGTGCTCACACGCCCCCAAGGCCCTGTTCCGCCTAGGCAAATCAAATGCGGATTCGTGAAACAAAATCAACCTTCGACAAACGTTTGCCACACCCAACACACAAAAGTACCGCGAAACCCTTCATACACTGGCGATGCACTCGAACGCTCTACTTCCTTTTTTCAACTCTCCACTCTTCTCCACCCAACTCAGATCGTCAAGCGTGATTATCTTGCAGAATGAGCTACTATTTGCCTTAATTGGCTTGACGCCTCTAGCCAACCCACTAGCATCGGTCTAAGCCTTGAGCAGAGGAAATCCCCCATGCCCAAACGGCTGCCAAAGCAAATCACAGACTTAACTCCACTTAACGGTTGCGTCCCGTAACCCCGCAAACTGCGTGGTTTCACGTCCGCTTAGCCCAAGTCAGTCTTCGAGGGTGGTTCCTGAGAACATCCACTGCTGAGCGTGGATACCGTTCATCGTTCATCAGACAGACACGCACCATGTGAGCCGTACGACTCGCCGCAAACAGACAGCCGACTATTCCAAGACAGCCGACTAATCCAAGACAGCCGACTAATCCAAGACAGCCGACTAATCCAAGACAGGCCGACTATTCCAAGACAACGTGAACGCCAACTGAGCAGGCGATTGGCCCAACCAGAAGCACCCACGGTGCTCCATCCAAACTCATAAGTTACCGGATAGCAACGTACAGCCACTTCAAAAGACCAATCAAGTCGACGTGGCGAATCTTTTCCCTCAACAACGCACAAGCGTCAAACCATGGTTCGAAATTTAGTGAAGGCCGTCGCAGAGAGAACAGCCCCAGCGCTCGTAACACACTACCGCGCCTACGACAGGCTCGTCCGCATGGAGGAGTCCTATCTCAATACATCCGGCTGGCTTAAATCGCTTCACGAAGAGCGTCCCTGCGATGATTCAGGAGCCCCGTTGCCGTGGATGGCGTTTCCGATGATTGCTCTCCTGCGGGAGCGGATCACGCGGGAACATACCCTGTTTGAATTCGGAAGTGGCTTCTCAACCGAATTTTATGCCGGGCTCGCCAAATCTGTCGTGTCGATAGAACATGACCATGCCTGGATTGAGCGAATCCAAGATAAGCTGCCATCCAACGCAAAGGTCCAACATCAACCTCTCGACAGCGATGGCGAATACTGCAGGGCAGCTCAACACTCCGACACAGCACCGGATGTTGTGATCATTGATGGCCGAGATCGTGTTAACTGCCTGAAACAGACTGTCCCATGTTGCCCCGAAACAACCGTTTTCGTGTTTGACGACACCCATCGTGAGAAGTATCAGGACGGCCTGGCATGGGCCACTCAACAAGACTACAAGTTACTACGTTTCGAAGGATTAAAACCGGGTGGTCTGGAGTTGAACCAATCAACGCTGGTCTACAAACCCGGCAATGTCTTCGGGATCTAGCCAATCGGCCAGCGTGCATCACACTCACGCAACCATGATCGCTTGGTGGATTCTGGACGCAAAGCAAGTCCGCCTCACGGTTGGAACGAACAACCGCAGAGGGCAACTGCCAATGTGGACCGCGACTGACTAATCACCCGACGTCTCTGGCAGTACAACGCCCAACCTGTTGCGTATACGCATTGGTTCTACGTTGTGATTCTCAAAGCCGCGTGTATATTCGCGGAACGCTACTCCAGATTTTGCGTAAGACAGCACCAGCATGAGCACGTCGACCAGCAGCGGTACAACATCTGGGGATTACATCAAAAAGGGTTTTCCCAGTTGACGCCGCACCACTGCAAACTGCCCTGCATGCATCATCGGATGTGCCGCAATCAATAAAAACCTATCCAGAATCGTAGGACAGAATGCGCGAAACGTGTCCGTCGCGTGTGATTGCAATTCCGCCGCGGTTTCCGAATCCAAAACACTTGCACTCAAGTCACGAACCTGGCTGTACAGATCGAGGGAATTCTGTTTTGCAAGGAAGGCATCGGCATCTTCGCTCCCTTTGGAATCGTTGCTGTGTGCTTTGGCGAAACACTCGGGCGTCTTCAACCCTTTGCCAGAATCAATGCCTTCACGCAACTGAACTTCCGATGAAATCAGATGCCCAAGTTACCAGGCCAAGTGATTGCAACCAGGAACGCGCTTTTTCCTCTAGTCAACATCCTGCAAGTCACTCAGGTAACTTTTCACAACCGTGACACTAAGTTTTGCAGACGAATGCATCATTGCGAGGTTTGTGAGAGGCAATCGTTTCTCGAGCGTAAAAGCTGGTATTGAGCCGATGCCTTGAAATGGGAAGCACACCGTTTCTACCTGCCAGTCAGACAGTGTCGGAGATGTGGGACCGCCACAAATGTGCTAACCGAGCTTTTGCCGCGTGATAGCAACCTGCGCGAACCAAATCATGCCAGGCTCTGAAGGACACTCAAGTGGAACCTGGGAGCCACCAGGCAGCTGGACCGGGCTGGTTCAAATCACTCATGCCTCAAGGCTTCAATCGGATTCATTTGAGCAGCCTTTCTCGCTGGGTAAATCCCAAAACATAGCCCAGCGCCGACCGAGATAAGAAGCGAGAA
>PKCN01000229.1 GCA_002862205.1 Planctomycetaceae bacterium
CACTGCCCACTGCCCACTGCCCACTGCCCACTGCCCACTGCCCACTGCCCCTGCGGGCATCGCTGCTTCCCGCCGTGGGAACTCTGCTTTATTCTGGCGTTTCCGAGTGTTTTGGATCCCGTGAATAGCGTGTCAGTTTCTTGAGGTGGCGAAGGTGAATGAAGCAGATTCGGATCGTGCTCGTGATTTTTTGAAGCCGCCTTCTTCCTCGAAGGTTGGTCGACACCTTCCATGGAATGCCAGAACCTGCCTAGTTTGCAAAGTACCACTATCGGTGAATGAACAGGCTCGTGGAAAAACTTGCCTGCTTCCTAGCTGTAAAGGCGAATATCTTCGTGGTGAACTGCAGAGACAGTCCGAAGAATCTCGCCACGTGCAGTTGAAGGCTGAGCATTATCGTGATTCCGTCCTGCAGGGTAGTGCACTGCAAGTTGGTAAGTCTGATGTATATGTGCTACCTGCCAATATTCAGAGATTGAACTCGCTGCCAGAAAAACGCATTCGTCTTTTTCGTGATCGACTGTTTGGCGTGATTAGTTGTGCGATGGCCACGCGACATGGCGGATCGCGGGTCTCGGAACAAGAAGCCGATTGTGAGTTGGAAAAGAAAGAGTCAATAACGGATGATCCCGCGATTGTTGGCCATGCTTGTGCCACCTGCAGGGGTGAGTGTTGTTCCCAGGGAGGAAACCATGCCTTCATACAGCCGGACGTCGTTTCTCGTTACATGAATTCATTTCCCCGGCAGCGACCAATTGAGATTCTGGCGGCGTTCATGTCGTATCTACCCAGAAAGACATATCAGGGTTCCTGTATTTATCATGGCGTGAAAGGCTGTGGGCTACCCCGAGAAATGCGTGCCTCTTTGTGTAATAATTTCCAGTGCAATGGACTAAAGAAGATGTGCGCTCAAACCCGTTTATGTGAAGAACCCGAGGTGTTTGCCGTGGCAGTAAACGGTACGGAGATTGTCCGAGGCGCGGCGATCAGTTCTACTGGGCGCAAAGAGATGGGTAAAATTCACGGAGCTTGAAAGTCGTGAGAGTAACATCAAGGATTCATGTTCACCCCTTTTCCCAAGCTCCCTACCCCTTTGGGGCGATAAAAAAGTTCCGTTTCACTAACGCTGTGTATGTCACAATCTGGACAGGGCATGTCGATCAAGATAGACGAGATTTTCTCAGGTGGTGGGCGAGATCTGATCAATCTGTTGGAGTACTCAGTCTTGTCGATCAACGTTGACTTGATATTTGTTTACCTCGTCCGGGAATATCGCCTACGCCCTTCCGCAGCCTCTGCAATTGCGGTGCACGACTTGTTTTGTTGTGCGGATTCGCCAGCAAGAGTCAGTTGTGAAGGTGCATTATTCCCGAAGGATATACGCTTGACTCACGCGATTTCTCCGTATCGCGCAGGCTCGCTTTTGGGATCGAGTGTTGAGAGTGCATTAGGCTTGGAATCCTGTAATCAGGATAACACGTTACCGCGAGTCGCAGCTCCGTCGTTGCCCCCGCGATATATTTTTGATTCACTTGTGCAGCGCATTAATGGCGAGGAAAAATCCACCTTGATTCATGCTCTGGACTCTTACCGTGTTGGATTGACGCCACACGAGAATTTGCCCAACGGTGAACTCTCAGCGGTGCAGCGACGTTTTGTTGAGCAAACCTGGCAGCCAATCGTACGTCCGGGACTGGTTGCGGCAGGCTTTTGGAGAGTTGCCAGTGTTGCCTGACGTAAATTTTTCCGTTGGGTTTTATTGAAACTGGGACATCGGACGGCATGTTCACACGTGTCGGGCAATGCTTGAAACGTGTTTTTAAATGAGTGGAAATCGATCACGAGTAACTAGTAATGTTCGAAGAGTCTGTTGAAGAAAAAGTACAGGAAATCCTCACGCTGGCAGTCGGTTTGCACCAACGGGATCGTCTGGAGGAGGCTGAAGAGCTTTATCGTCGTGTCCTGGATCTCGTTCCGAGACATTCAGGCGCCCTGCATTTTTTCGGTGTGTTACAGCATCAGAAAGGTGATAGTGCTACCGCGATCCTACTGATTCGGCAGGCACTGAAGTTTGATCCCCAGTACCATGATGCACGAGTCAATCTAGGGAATGTTCTCAAGGAGGATGGGCAACTTGCGGATGCTGAGACTGAATATCGTCAAGTTGTCAAAACGCAAGTCAAGAATGCCAGCGCGCACAATAATCTCGGCGTCGTTCTAAAAGAACAGGGTAAGTTTGATGATGCAGCTAGAGCATTTGAATTAGCTACTCAATTGTCACCGCAGAATGCGGATGCGTTTCAAAATCTTGGAAATACTTTCAAGGCCAGTGGACGAATCGAAGACGCCTTGACGGCGTATCGGCAGTCGCTGGAAATTGATCCCAGACGTTGTGATTCACATCTCAGCCTTGGTCGTGCGCTATACGCATTCGGAAGAATCGAGGAAGCTTTGGGCGTATACAAAAAATGGCTCGAACTAGAGCCAGACAACCCGGTTGCTATGCACATGTTCAATGCATGTGATGGAACTCAGGTACCCGATAGATGTTCTGATGATTTTGTGAAACAGACGTTCAATTCTTTTGCGGGTAGTTTCGACGAAGTGCTGGAACGACTTGATTATCATGCTCCGAAATTAGTGGGTGAAGCAGTGACACGGTTGTTGCACGGAATTGGTGGATTGACTGTTCTGGACGCCGGTTGTGGTACAGGTTTGTGTGGGAAGTTTCTGCGAACTCAAGCCCAGCGACTTGTGGGTATTGACCTTTCCCCGAAAATGATCGATCAGGCTCGTCCTGCAGGTGATTATGATGATTTGGTCGTGGGGGAACTCACTGCCTACATGCAGTCGCAAGCTGGCATATTTGATCTTTTGGTGAGTGCTGACACGCTGGTGTACTTTGGAGCCTTAAAACAGGTTTTTCGGGCGGCGTTTAACACATTGAAAGACAATGCGCTGTTTGTCTTTACGCTTGAAAAAGGCGAAGGCGAGATGCCAAAAAATGGATTTCTACTTAACCCTCATGGACGCTACAGTCATTGGCAGAAGCATACAACACAGTTGCTGTTGGCCGAGGGTTTTCGAGTTGAAAGTGCCGAAACCGTGATATTGAGACGCGAGGTGCGTCACCCAGTCGCCGGATTGTTGTTCGCGGTCCGCAAGCAGTCATGACCATTTGTCCGACATTCTTCGGATTTTCGCCGTCGACTGGCCCCTTGTAATGTGATGGCTTCCCTGTGCCTGAACGAATTGAAAGGCTACACTGGGCGTGGGTGTTTTTAGAGTCGGTCGTTGATAGATCGTTTGCTCTGAAGGCGAATTCGAAATCAGACTTGATAGCGGCATTGCACCATGGCGAAGGCTTCTCAAAGCGACAGAACGTTTAAGGTTAGCACCTCCAAAGGGAAGGATGCACTACTCTTCTACCGCATGAACGCAAGAGAAGAACTGGGGCGCTTGTTCCATATTTCGTTGGAACTGCTCTCGAATGATGCCGGTATCAAAATCCAGAATGTACTTGGACAGGCGATGGCTGTCTCAACTCCTTTACCCGCGGGGGGGACACGCGAATTTCATGGGATTGTAAGTCGGTTTAAATACGCTGGCAGCCATGGTGGTTTTGCCAAGTATGAAGCAACACTAGTGCCATGGTTGTGGTGCCTCACTCGAACTGCAGATTGTCGCATCTTTCAGAAAATGACGGTGCCGGACATCATTAAGAAAGTCTTCCGGGACCACGGGTTTTCAGACTTTTCAGATAAGTTAAGCGGCAAGTACAAAGAACGCGAATATTGTGTTCAGTATCGTGAAAGCGATTTCGGTTTTGTCAGCCGTTTGATGGAGCAGGAAGGAATCTACTATTTCTTCCAGCATTCTAAAAGCAAACACATGCTTTGCCTTTCAGATGATTATGGCTCCCACGGCACAGTCTCAGGTTACGAAAAAATACCATACTTCCCCCCTGATACGGCGAATCGCCGAGAACGCGATCATATTTTTGATTGGTCGGTGAGCCAAGAGGTTAGTACAGGAACGGTTGCGCTGAATGATTATGACTTCGAGAACCCAAAGGCGGATCTTCTAGTCAAATCATTGGTCAAGCAGCAGTACGCCCACGGCGACATGGAAGTGTACGACTATCCTGGAGAGTACATCAAAACAGATGAGGGCGAGGGGTACGCGAGAACCAGAATTGAGGAAAAACATGCCAGCTATGAGAGAGTGGAGGGCGTAGCTGATGCTGCGGGTTTGCAGGCAGGCGCCTTGTTCAAGCTCGAGAATTATCCGCGCAAGGACCAAAATCGCGAGTACCTCGTTGTATCAACAGACTACGAGTTGGCAAATAATGAATACGAGACCGGAGATGCTGGACAAGAGAAAAACATGCGGCAGGTGCGATTTGAAGCGATGGAAAGTCGCGTGCCATTTCGTTCGTCCCGGCGGACTCCATTACCGATTGTTCAGGGGCCCCAAACCGCAGTTGTTGTCGGCAAGAAGGGAGAAGAAATCTGGACCGACAAATACGGGCGAGTCAAAGTTCAGTTTCATTGGGACAGGGTCGGGAAAAAAGATGAAAACAGTTCTTGCTGGGTCCGCGTCTCGCAAATATGGGCAGGCAAGGCTTGGGGAGCAATGCACATCCCGAGAATAGGTCAAGAAGTGATCGTTGAGTTTCTTGAAGGTGATCCTGATCGCCCCATCATTACCGGGCGTGTTTACAACGCTGACGAGATGCCACCTTATAAACTGCCGGATAATCAGACGCAAAGTGGAATTAAGAGTCGAAGCACCAAGGATGCGAATGATAAAAATTTCAACGAATTGAGATTCGAAGATAAGAAGGGTGAAGAATTGGTCTACTTGCACGCAGAAAAAGATTTTGAGCGTGTAGTTGAAAACAATGATTCGTTAAAAGTAGGCCTCGATACCAAGGATGACGGTGATCAGAAAATCGAAATACATAATAACCAAACATTGATCATTGGGAACAAGGACTCCAAAGCCGGGACGCAGGCCATTACGATCTGGAAAGATCTAAACGAAACAGTGAAGACTGGTGACAAAATGGTGACGATCGAGAAAGGTGATGAAACGGTTAAGATCGAGAAGGGCAGTCGCAGTACTACGATCCAGTGTGACGACACGTTGACGCTCAAAACCGGCGACCACAAAATAAAAATCAGCGCCGGCAAAAGTGTGATTGAGGCAGCCAAATCGATTGAGCTCAAAGTAGGCCCCAGTAGCATCAAGATTGAACCTTCAGGCATTACCCTCAAGTCTGCTAAAATTCAGGTCAAGGGTGATGGAAAAGTTGACATTGAGTCACCGATGACGACGTGCAAGGGAACGGGGCAACTGACACTCAAGGGTGGCATGACCATGATCAATTAGTTGGCTGAAGCACCAATGGCGTGCTTGAGTAGAAAACTGGGGCACCGCATAATGGATGCCAAGTTTGATGCGACTTGGTAATGATGTGCTCTGAGGTGTTCGAACCGAAGGACAAGGCTAAAAAGATTTTCAGATGATTGGTTTGAATGAATGAAAGTTGTTCTGCAAATTACGACAGGTTCCTCAAGCGGTCGCCAAATTCCGGTGCAGACGGGCGAAATAGTGCGTTTTGGGAACAGCAACAGTGCTGATTTTTCGGTAGCGGATGACCGGCAGATGGCTGCAGTGCAATTTGCTTTGGAGTGCACTGCAGACCATTGTCTGATTCGGGATCTCGACAGTGGTGTTCCTACCGCAATCAATGGCAAATCGCTCGCTGGTACCTCGATCCTCGCGTCCGGCGATGTTATCCAAGCCGGCGAAACTAGTTTCCTGGCCGAAGTCGAAGGGGCTGTTGGGCAACCCCTTGGAAATGAGCAGGAAGAGGATGCGAATGAAGTTACGCTCGCATTCTCTGCTGCCGAATTGTGTGATTTGGCTGAATTGGAGGATGAGTCCCGAGTTTTTTTGCTTCCTGAGCACTCGCCACTTGAGTTTGTTGATTTATTGATTGCAAAGTCGCAGTTGCTAGATGCGATCCGGTTACTAGCAGTTTGGTTGGCCCCCCGACAAGCTATTCATTGGGCGTTGAAGTGTGTTATGGAGTTGTCTTCCGATGATCTTGCCGTGGACGACCAGAATGCGTTTCTCGCAGTAAGCACATGGTTGGAAGAGCCGACTGATGAGCATCGTCGTGGGGCAATGAAGCTGGCGGAAATTACCGAGTTCGAATCCGCGGCCGGTTGGGTTGCTGGTGCGGTTTTTTGGTCCGGTGGCAGCATCGCCCCGTCAGATTTCCCTGAAGTTCCTCCAGATGAAAGCCTCGTCGCCAAAGCAGTTACGACTTCCTTGCTGATGCTGGCAACGAAGGGTGATCCGGAAAAGCTCAATGAGAGTTACCTTGAGATTGCTAAACGGGGACTGGGATTGGTGACTCATGAGGGTGCTCAGTAAATTTTTTTCTGCGTTGGCGTTTTCATCCATATGCAGCAACCGTTATGACGGCGGGCAAGCTTCTCAAGGCTACACTGCAACGGAACCCTTAAACCTAGTCCTCCTCGCTTGGGGAATTCACATTCACTTGTATCTTCAGTGGAAGACTTGATGTTGACGCTCGTTCATTAGCACTCGCTGTTGCATCGTTTGCAAAAAGATCGTGCAGTTGAATGCTGATCTGAATTTCGCTGCTGTTTTCATTCAGACTGCCATTCTGAATTGAGCTTGTTTTGATCTGGATATCACGGATCAGATTCTGTAGGGATGACAGAGTCGGGCTGATTGGCCGTGTTGTCTTGTTCGGCCGTATTATGATGAAACTTTGGTTATCTGAACTCGCATTGCTGTCGTTTGTAATATGGGAAACGCCCTCTACTTGTTCAACATGCCACTCTTTTGCGCTGGCTGAAGATGGGGTGATTCGAACAGTCATTCGATCAGCTGGGACGTTGCTTGTGATGGCAAGCGTTGCTTTGTCAAATGAATAGTTCGTTGGGGTCTCGATGGATGCATTGCCTGCCAGACTGGTAAAAGTATTCTCCGTAATGTCAACAAATTTCTCGTCGTTAATGGCGACCAGCATGTTGATGGACTTTTCAAGTATGATCCGTCCATCTTCGCCGGCTGTAATCACTTCGTTCCCTGCCTTTGAAAACATTACCGTCGTAACGCTTCGCGTGTGTGGCGTTAAATTCATTACTGGAATCCTCATTTCTTCGTTCGAGCGATTGCCTCTGCCTTTGACTTCCCATAGTTTGGTCATGAAGTCTTCCCCACCAGTGAGAACGCGATGTCCATCTTCTGAAATATCGACCGCGCGGATTTTGGCTGCCTCTTCAGTTAGCTCTTGAGGTTCACTTGCAATTTCATTCGCAATGCTCCATATGCATGCCTTCATGCCGGATGCTGTCACCAATCTGTTTCCATTCGCAGAGAAGGCCAGACAATCAACGCCAGCAGTAACTTCTTTTGTGAGTACATGACGAATGGAGGTAGATGAACCATCCCGGTATTGCCAAATTTCAAAGCCAGTACCATGCCCAACAATGAACTGCCTGCGACTTTCTTCATTGGCTACAAGTTTGAAGCATTTTGGCCTGGAGGTGAGTCTCACTAGTATTGATTTCCTGCTCCATTCACCATCCTTCGATGTCCACTCCCGAATAAGCCCTGACTTTTCATCGCCCAGATGCTGCTCGAGCGTAAATAGCTGTTGGGCATTATCAATTGAAAAATTGGCCGCAATGATTTTTGAGTCTACTGGTGGGACTACTTTTGCTTGCTGCCATTTGGTTTTTCCAAGATTCCAGAGGATCAATCTCCCTTCGCCATCAACCGTGCAGGCTTGCCGGCTTGAACTGTCGAAGGCCGCGAAAATTGCCTTATCCGATTTTTTAAATACAGCAACAGGTGCGACCTCCTGAGTCTCGGCCTTTGTTTTTTCGATTTCACCGCGATCCCATAAGGCGATTCCTCGGTTGCTGAAAGTGAGGAACTTTGAAACTTGATCCGGTGTAGAAACTCGCGGGACAGCAATGTTGACAGTGTCGCCGAATCCTGTGGAAGGAAATGCTTGAAATTCATCCGTGTCAAAGGTCCAGAGCCCAATAAGACTGTTGATGCTCGCATCAGTCGGCACTGCGAGCACCAGAGCCGAGTCGCCGCTGTCTGAGAAAACGAGAGATTTCAGTTGTGGTAGATCCTCGGAAGTCTTCAGATTATTCAATGTTCGCAAGTTTTTTGCATCGAGAAGATATGCAGTTTCCCTTGATGGTGAATCCTGCTTCCCAAGCTGAGTTCTCCTGATAGGTGGGTTGAAACCCACAAGAACCTTCTGACCATCTGTGGAGACAGCGAGTGCTTTGATTGGACCATTCACCATCCGGAATTCCACTTCTCGCATATTTGATGTGGGCCCGTCATCAAATTTCCATTTGGTAATTCTGCCATTGAAGTTACCGGTGAAGAAAACCGGTTCATGAGGATGGAAAGCCGAGTTGGTAATTTCTGACTGGCCGGTGGCAATCAAGTTCACGAGTTCGCACTGTCTCGTGTTTTTGTTGATTGAGAAGAGCAGGCAGTTCCCCTGTTTGTCGCACAGCAATCCAAATCTTGCATCCGAAGACAGTGCAATGCTTGTTATCGAATCGAGTCCCTTGGATTCGTTTGCGCCCTTAAGCATGTTGTTTGCTCGTCTGAGCATTTCATCGAATGTGTCAACTGCTTTCCATGAATCATCTTCCTTGTTTTTGCTCCAAGCTCGGGCTCGTTTTTCAGGGTCATCGCTGCCTGTCAGGCAGAGATTTCCGGCTTCAGAAATCACAGCTACTCCCTTGAGTCCAGTTCCCAGCAGCGAAGTGATTTGAGTTTGATTATCCACATCCCACATCCTTGTACTGTTATCACCAGCGGATGTCATGATTCGTGATCCGTTCTGGTAGAACATAACGCTATTGGGAAGAAACTCATGGCTTCCCCCCCCGCGTTGCATGTTCGTGTCCCAGAAATTGATTCTTCCATCTGATCTGGCCGCCACAATCCATTGACCGTCGGGTGAACAGGCGGCATGTTCAACACCAATGGCAGACAACTCGATCGACTGTGAGCCCAAGTCAGTGGAGAGTCCATCTGCAAACACGATCGGATTCTGATCCTGCTCCCATTGCCATTTTTTTATTCCATCGAAAGCTCCTGAGAGCAACATCTTTTTATCGCTTGTCAGTAGACATGCAGTGACCCATTGACCATGACCACGCAATGCCTTGGTGAACTGAGCTGATTTCTTGTCGGGTGCGTCCCATATTCTGATCGAATTATCATTGCTGCCAGAGAAAATCGTTGTCCGCTTCTTTGCATTGTCTCTGATTGTTGCGAGGCAGTGGATGCTTGCATCATGGTAGCCAATCACACGAGACCGATAGACATTGGTTTGCGTCTTTCCGCCTTTTGGCCCGATTGCTTTTTCAACACCTTTCCTCAAGGCCTTCTGGAAATCTGCCTCGGTGTTGAGAGGGTGCCACAGAATGATTTTACGATCGTTACCTCCTGAGGCTATTTGATTTTCGTCCGCGAATACAGCCGTGTAGACAGGTCCTCGGTGCCCTGTGAACTTGGCAACCTGTTCGATATTTTTCCAATCGGACGTTTGCCAAACACTCACGCTGCCGTCCTCCGATGCAGTTGCAATTTTTGTGAGAAGTTGTTCGGAATCAGATTCATCATCGTTGGTCCAGACGTTGATTGACCACACTGTTTCTCGGTGCGAGATCGGCGCGGACAAATCACTGAGAGCAGTCAACTTCGTATCTTTAAGCCGGAAGAGCTTTACCTGTCCCTGCTTGTACTGTCCCTGGTTGTCCTGTCGCTGGTTGTCCTGTCCCTGGTTGTCCTGTCGCTGGTTGTCCTGTCGCTGGTTGTCCTGTCCCGAGGATAAGACGATTTCCTGACCAGCCGTGTTCGCAGTAGCAAGGCTTGTCGTTTTTCCCCATGAAACTTCCAGTATTTCGTTGGGACCTGGGTTGGACACCTGTAGCCTGTTGTCCATATCAACTTTTAAATTCCAAACTGCTAGCCGCTCCTGTCCGTTTGTCGCCGTGTACCCAGTGATGAGTCGGTCACCGCATTTGGTAATCGTAAGCGCATTAACGGATTGATTTTTCAAGAAGTGTCCAACCAACACTGGTTCGCTTGCATTATTGAATTCTTCTGAGGAGATTGTCCAGAGTCTGAGTCCTGAACTCGTTCCCGCCGCAATGACCTCGAGTGAAGCAGGTGACGGGGTATCGGCGGAAGTTGATTTGAGTTTTTCGATTGCCATGCATTGAACGCGTTCGGTTGTGTCGAGTTCAGGGAATGAGCGCAGAAAGCTGTCTTCCAGCAAGTATTGAATTCGACCCCATTCCCAATGCCTGATATTATCCGGAATGCTTTCTTTGCCGATGTTGATTGCTTTTGTGGCACTCCCGAAGTCGTTGCGTTGGATGGCCTGGTTGCTGAAGCCGATCAGTGCTCGATAGGCATCATGCTCGGCTTCAAGCTTCGCTATCTCGGCATTCCGTTTTGCAGCTTCTGCTTTCGCTTTTGCATCCTCTGCTTTTGTTTTCGCATCCTCCGCCTTCGTTTTTGCTTCTTCTGCTATTGTTTGCGCATTCTCTGCTGTTGTTTTCGCCTTCTCCGCTTTTGTCTTTAACTCGTCCGCTGTGCTTCGTAAAGATTCTGCACGGGTTTTTTCATTCAACAGCCGGATGTAGAAGAAAACGCCAGCTACCATTGTGACCGCAATCATTGCCACTACTGACCTCACCAGAACGCGTATCTGCACAGCTTGGCGACGCTGCGAACGTTGTCCTGCTTTCAGCTTGGCAAAGACTGGTTGGTGGCTTTCATTGTGTTCATCGAGAATGGAGAGACCCAGAGAAAAATCATTTTCACGTAGTGCATGGGTCGCATACGCCAAAGTTGCCTGATCGAGGCCGATGCGAGCTGTCCGGTTCTCGGGCCACAGCTTGATCGCTTCTTCGAACGCGAATCTTGCCCGCGCATATTCATCACTGTTGCGATCCTGTTCTGCACTACCCAAGTGCGATTCTGCACTTTTCGTCAACTTCACACTTTCGTGATGAGATTGGTGCAAACGTAAAGCATTTTGAAAATCGCTAACCGTCTGGTATCGGTCACGAACGTCAGTGGCCATCGCTTTGCGAGCGATGTCGACGAGCTCTCCGATTTGATCTGTTGAGACAATGAGATTCGACGCAGCAGCGAACAACGCGTCGCGGGTTCCAGCGGTTTGGGGGTGAGGTGGTGTGCCAGTAACAATTTCGTATAGCACGGCTCCCAGCAGGTATACATCACTGACCACACCCAGCTCAGAACTGTTGTGAGCTGCCATTTCTGGAGCCATGTAAGCTGGTGTTCCAGCTGGTCCACTGGCAAGCGCCGCCCATGAGCGGTTTGGATCTTCTGACAGGGAGATTGCGATTCCCCAGTCCATGACTGCCACTTCACCAAATTCTCCTACTATTACGTTTTCCGGTTTGATGTCGCGATGAAGAAAATCATGCGAGTGCGCAAATGCAAGAGCATCACACACTTTCATCAACACTTCAATATTCTCCTGTTCGTTCTTTTCATAAATCGCTTCATTCCACGGTTTGCCCTGAACATGTTTCATGGAATAGAAAGGACGGCCATTCGCATCACGACCCAACTCGTAGATCGGCACAATGTTGGGGTGTTCCAACTTGCCCGTAACGACGACCTCGGAAATGAATTGACTTTCTCCCAGACTGCCGGCCGCTGCGATTTCTGGATTTGGAATTTTGATGGCGACATCCCGGTCCAACGAGGCTTGTCGCGCGCCCCACACTTGCCCCATTGCACCCTTGCCAATCAGTTTCTTCAGTTCATAGTCACCCTGCCCTTTGTCATGCCGTTTGTTGATTCTGCGTCTTCCAATACTCAGGGACGTTCCGTGTTGTTGTTTCGTCTCCTTTGTCTCAGATTTGTTGTTCAGAGTTTGTTGAAAACCCTGAGGCACACTTGCCAGTGTGCCTTGCCATGCTCGCTCGATGTGACGTTCGAATTGCGGAGAAAGTTTTCGTGGTTTGACTAATTCCTCGCTACCTGCCGCACCCGGCATTGTGCCTTCAACTAAGGAAGACAAATCAGTGCCTGCATTATCTGATAGTCGGGCCTCTTGTAGACTGCTGGTGTCAACTATTCGCTCTGCATCTGGCGAAGAAATCGCTTCAGCTTCTGGAGCCACCGGCTTGCTTTCAACCGCAAGCGAAGCATTAGAGTAAAAACTACCGCAATTTCCGCAGCGACCACTTTCACGATCGCCATCGCTGGCCTCCGTGCGACAAAGTGCACAAGTCAATCCCATTGAGAAAAATCCCGTTGTATAAAGAAAATGAGCAGTCTTCCGAATTTATCCTGTAACCATACGTTTCATCACCTGCTGTCAATTTGATTCCAACGCTTCAAGGTTAGCACCGATGTGCTGCTGGTCAGACTGACTGATCTACCCAAACGATTCAAACAATGGCGATACAAGTGACTTCTCCGGGGAGCGAGGCAAATGGCCTGAAAAACACGGGAACGCAAGATTTGCGTGTTGCATAACAAGCTACTTTGTAACCTCTGAACATTCAGTGATCTTCTGTTTTTGTTCATATCTGTATCTGGTTCCCGTCAGCAGCGTGCCTGCTAACGCGATGACGGGCGTCCGCCCAAGTTCCTCAATCAAGCTGAGCGGACGAAGTTCCTCCGGTCCTGTCGTGCCGTCCGTAGTCGCAGGTTCATCAGTCGACTCGGTCTCAGGGGGAAAGTCTGTACTGTCAGGAGATGCCAATTCAACATTTTCGTTGACTTCTTTGTTGCGTTTGCGATGTGGTTTCTCCGACAAAACAACTTCTTGATCAACGCCTATATTGTCGTTTTTCCGTCGTTCTTGATTGTGAAATTCATTGCTCAACTCGATTCTGGAAAACTCAGTTGGGACATTGATCGGGTTTCCATCCTGTATAATGAATCTCATAATTAATTGTTCAGAAGCACCGTCTTTCAGATAAAGTTCATAGTAATTGTCTGGTAGTCTCCCAAACAGAATAGGCAACTGGTCCACATCGAAATCCGCGTCTGAGTTCGCCTCTGTTGCCGACAGACTCTTCAACTTGTAATCCAATGACAGATCTCCATCAGATTCCTGAGGAATTAGACCTTCGAACCTCAGAAAGAAATACGGCTTCTCAATTCGAGCAGCACTTGATGTTGATTGGCCATACTCACGGGTGATGATGGTGTCGTTTTGTTGAATGATTCTTGGTGGTGCGGTCATCAATGGTACCGGGATCGTGCGCAAATCGAGCTCGGGTGTACTTGGCATCATTGTCACTTCCCCAGTCATGTTGCCAACAATCTTGATAGAAACGGTGGTTTGAAAACGATCCTGAGTAAGCACATCCTCGCCATTCTCAAATATTCGAATGGTCCCCTCGCCGTCGAGGGCTTCTGGAGCGAAGGCGTTAATTGAAACATCGATTACAACCTTACTGTCGCTCGTGATCGGAGCATTTTGGTAAGTTCTTTCCAGAGGAGCGAAGAAGAATCCGTTTGTCTTTTGGTTGAATAAGATGTAGTCCCGTTCTGCATCCAGTTCTTGCCAATCAATTACTACCCCTGCCAGAGTTTCGGCAGCAACGCTTACATCGATATTGGCTGTGCGATTTTCATTAGTCAGGACTTGTTCCGTTGGCTGTTGGACTGCCAGAAGTTGTGGATTTTCATAAAAACTCTTTGTCAGGGTTCCAGCACCACTGATCACATCGGCGTTGATGATCACATCTTGAGCAGCTTCCAGTAACACATCGCCACTACCGTTAGCCGAGACACCCGGTCCACCAGAACCACCGTTAATCGTGAGTGAACCGGCAACCGAAACCAGCTTGACCGGACCATCAGTATCAGTACTCAAATCCTCAAGAGAAGACGCTGCACGACTTTCGCTGACATCAGTCGTTGTGCTGTTGAAGTTCACTCGAACCACAGACTCGATATCTACCGTCACTTCGGCAACCGTCGTGATCGTCAGCCCGTCTGTTTCAGAAAGGTAGATTCCTGAATCTGAACTGGCAGCCAAAGTCGATACCGCAATCTCGATCGCGTTGAGGTTCGCACTGGGACTACCGTTGCCGCTATCATCACCACCGATCAGACCGCTCGTTGCAACAAGCGAAAGGTTCGTGGCTGAAACATTCAGCAAACCTGAGTTCGCATCCAAAATGCTGTTACTCGCCGACAATGCGACGTTCACACCATTGATGACTCCCAGTTCAGTGTCGCCACCCAAAGCCTCACCAACAACATTACCAGTCGCAGTGATCACGGTACCGTCAGCCATTGTCCAGGCGGTGCCAGCCGAAACCAAAACGTCACCACCAGTTGTGATGTCGCCATTAGTCGTTTGAGCCAGTGTGCTGGCAGCAATCAGGCCAATGTCACCGATGGTGCTCGTGATCGATGCGGCCTGAGTGATATCGCCACCTGCCTCTACCAGGATGTCGCCAGTGTTACTGGTCAGTTGCGAATCAATCGTTGTGTTGCTGACCGATGTCAGATAGATCGTGCCCGATCCGCCAGTGGTCACTGCAGCGTTCACATCCAGATCGTTACCAGCATCCAGAGTGATGTTACCAGTTCCGCTGATCACATCGGCGTT
The DNA here is from genome assembly GCA_002862205.1 of Planctomycetaceae bacterium. GTDB lineage: Bacteria > Planctomycetota > Planctomycetia > Pirellulales > Pirellulaceae > Rubripirellula. The sequence goes on from PKCN01000229.1 coordinate 14,711, forward strand.
AATGATCATATCCTGACCCAAGGCTGCTAGTCGCACGTTCTCGCTTCCAGTAACTCCAGCGCCACTGGTGAGTACCTCGACCGTCCCTGCACCAGAGTCGAACAGGATCTCACCACCGCCAAGTTGACTGAGTTCCTCGATTAAAACGTCATCTGCCTCTGACAAATGAATCGCACCTGTCGAAAAATTCTCGACATCAACCGTTGCAACAGACGTCTCAATCGCATTACCAACGCCGACTCCGGCGTCACTTCGAATTATCAAGCCACCACTATTCGCGTTCACATCGGTGCCGGCGTCACCACCATCAACAATCGCACCGCTGGTGGTGGTCAACTCCACCGCGTTATCGCTCGTGCTGCCAGTACTCAGTGTGCCAAGCGTTATATTCCCATCTGCTGCGATCACTATTTGGCCAGTACCACTGGAGACACTGCCTCCGTCGGCCATCAAAACAACGCCGCCATTCAAACCAGCAGCTGTGTCAGCGGTAATGGTGATCGTTCCATCCACAGACATGATGTCACCAAGTACGCCGATAACAATATCTTTCTCACTACTAAGTGTGATCGTTGCCGCTGCGTCTGAGGTCTGCACCACTCCATTGAGCACGGTTGACGCGTTGACTGGAGCATTGCTTCCATCAGCCAACGTTATGTTGCCAATCGCCAATACTTGAGCGGTCGCACCATCAGCATCGATCAACACGCTGTCAACTTGGCCAGTCGTCGCAAACAAATCTGAACCAGTCGCTGTTACTTCTCCCTCTGCATCCAACTGCCCAGCAGTTGTTACTCTAACTCCACCATGCCCGCCAACTCCTGCCCCTGGGTCAATGGCACTATTGGTGTCGGCCGAAACAATGATGCTGCCGCCATTATCAGCATCGACAGCTGCATTGACGATTACGTCACGCAAGGCAGCAAGAGTGATATCGCCACCGGCAACAATGGCAGCGTCAACAACAAGATCTACTAAACCCCCTTGAATCGCAACATCACCAGCGCCAACAGTCACGGTACCACTGAGAGTCGCTCCAGAAACTAACAAATTGCCCCCGGTCCCCAGAGCACTGCTAACAGTCCCCCCCACAACAAGACCATCGCTCGCTGTCAGTGTGATGTTTCCACCATTAACTGCACCCCCGCTCAACCCTGGACCAACAAAGGTGATATTCCCACCACCAGACTGACTGAAGCTCACCGAACCTGTTCCCGTTGTCAGCGATGACACGCTCACAGCAGTGCCCAGGCTGTTCGCTATCTCAACGTCACCAACTGTTGTGTCGGCAGACATGTTACTCGCGGACAACTCCATGCCAGTCGTGTTGCCGATCCCACTGGCCGCATTCAAAGCAACCGTATCACCAGTCAACAGACCAGCGCCGTTGATCGAACCGGCCAAAGATGTCATCAACACCTCGTCCAAAACAGTCGTCGTGCCAGCCAACGATATGTCACCGCTTACAGAACCGGTCGAAACCGTCACATCGCTGCCAGCATTGTTCGTCGTCAAACTCCCGGTCAACGATAAAGTGAAGCTACCACTGCCATCCTCACCTGCGGAAACGGTAATCAAATCAGAGGCGACAACCGATGCATTGACCGTGATGTCATCATCCGCGCTCAGTGTCACCGTAGTTGGATCGATAGCAGCATCGATCGTTATTTCATCTGCTGCATCAAGAAGAATCGTCCCGCTACCAATAAGTTTTGCGTTGACGTCGATCCCACCAGTGGTCGTACCAGCGACAATACTGACGTCACCCACCACAGTCACGGTCGAATCAAGTGTCACGTCATCTGCAGCAACAAGGCCCAAACCCGAACCAGCACCACTGGGACCGGATACCAACATCGAACTGTCTTCGGCGATGTTCACCGAGCCCGTCGAGTTGCACGTCAACGTGCCGAAGTTTGTTGTATTGCCAGCGTCATTACCAAGCTCAATGCTACCTGCAGTGAACTCGGCTAGGCCTGCGATCGCCAGGTCGCCGTCGCTACCATCGGTGATCGCTCCGGTGGCGGTGGCATCAAGAGAATCACCGACGACAGTGCCTGCCAAGGAAAGTGAACCCGCGGCATTGCCAAGGGTAACCGCAACAGAAGCGGAAACGCTTGATGTCGACAAGTCGCCACCACCAGACTGGCTGAAACTCACCGAACCTGTTCCCGTTGTCAGCGATGACACGCTCACTGCAGTACCTATGCTGTTTGCTATCTCAACGTCACCAGTGGTTGTGTCGGCCGTGATATTGCTCGATAACAACGTGATTCCCGCCGCGTCGCCAATCCCTGTGGATGCGTTCAGGTCGACCGTGTCGCTAGTCACCAAGCCAGAACCGTTGATCGAACCACTCGCGGTCGTCATCGTGACCAAGTCCAAAGCAGTCGTCGTGCCTGTTAACGTGATGTCGCCGCTAGTGGAGCCTGTCGTGACAGTGATGTCGCTGCCCGAATCGGTGGTCTCCAAACTGCCTGCCGCTCCAAGAATGAAACTACCACTGCCATCCTCGCCCGCGGAAACTGTAATCAACTCTGATGCCACCACCGCCGCGGTGACCGTGATGTCATCATCCGCGTTCAGTGTCACCGTCGTGGGATCAATTGCTGCAGAAATCGTTATCTCATCTGCTGCATCAAGAAGAATCGTACCGCTGCCGTTCAACTTGGCATTAACAGTGATGCCACCTGAAGTCGTACCAGCGATAATGCTGACGTCACCCACCACTGTCACGGTCGAATCAAGTGTCACGTCATCTGCAGCAACAAGGTCCAAACCCGAACCAGCACTACTGGGACCGGACACCAACATCGAACTGTCCTCGGCAATATTCACCGAACCCGCTGAATTGAAGGTCAACGCACCGGCGTTGAACACCGAAGTACCCGAGCCAAGAGCAATCGAAATTCCCGATACGTCAAGCAAACCAGTCACATCGACACTGACTGCACCTGCATCTGATACTGCCGCAGTTGAATCAAGGGAAGCAATGTCTGCTGTATTCACACCGACAAGATCAAGTGACGAATCTTCGCTGACCGTTACCGAACCTGTTGAATTGAAGGTCAACGTGCCGAAGTTCGTCGCATTGCCAGCATCATTACCCAACTCAAGGCTATCTGCGGTAAACTCGGCTAGGCCTGCGATCGCCAGGTCGCCGTCGCTACCATCGGTGATCGCTCCGGTGGCGGTGGCATTAAGAGAATCACCGATGACAGTGCCTGCCAAGGAAAGTGAACCCGCTGCATTGCTAAGGGCAACCGCAACAGAAGCGGAAATGCTTGATGTCGACACGTCGCCACCACCAGACTGACTGAAGCTAACCGAACCTGTTCCCGTTGTCAGCGATGACACGCTCACAGCAGTGCCCAGGCTGTTCGCTATCTCAACGTCACCGGTCGTTGTGTCGGCCGTGATATTGCTCGCGGACAACGTGATTCCCGTCGTGTTACCAATTCCGCTGGATGCGTTCAGGTCGACCGTGTCGCTAGTCACCAACCCAGCACCGTTGATTGAACCACTCGCGGTCGTCATCGTGACCTGTTCCAAAGCAGTCGTCGTGCCTGCTAAAGTGATATCGCCGCTAGAGGACCCTGTGGTGACAGCGATATCGCTGCCCGAATCGGTCGTCGCCAAACTGCCTGCCGCTCCAAGAATGAAACTGCCGCTGCCATCCTCGCCCGCGGAAACTGCAATCAAATCCGATGCCACCACCGCCGCATTGACCGTGATGTCATCATTAGCGTTCAGCGTCACCGTTATGGGATCAATTGCTGCAGAAATCGTTATCTCATCAGCAGCATCGAGAAGAATCGCGCCGCTACCGTTCAGTTTCGCATTGACAGTGATGCCACCAGCGACTGGACCCGCAATAATGCTCGTGTCACCAACCACCGTCACGCTTGCATTCAGCGTGACATCATCGGCGCTCACAAGATTCAGGCCTGCACCTGCAGCACTCGAACCGGCCACATTCATACTGCCATCTTCGGAAACATTAACGACGCCGGAAGAATTAAATGCCAAACTTCCAAAACGGGCAAGATTCCCCGTGTTGTCCCCGAGCGTGACTGCACTCCCAGTGAAGTTTGCGTTACCAGCAACCAAAATAGTACCAGTTTCACCGTCAGAAATATTTCCGATGGCTGTGATTGCTAGCTGGTCAACGTCGACGTCAAACAACAGCACATCACCTTGGGCGACCAGAACAAAATCCTGTGCGTCAACGTTTAGCTGGTCACCAAAGTCATTCCATTGATCGTCAAGATCAATCATTCCTGATGCTGAAAATGTCGCGACACCTGCCACGTTTACATCCGCACCATTCGCGTCTGCGGCCCCATCATCGATGGCTCCACTGAGGGCAGTGACAGAAAAGGCCCCAGCAGCATCAATGTCCCCCAGGCTCATACCATTGGAGTCAACAAAAACGAGGTCAGAACCCGACGCATTAACGACACCTTGAAAATCGTTCGACGCGTTATCAAGGGTGATTTCATTGGCGGATACTGTCGTATCGCCTGCGACTGAAACAACTCCCTGAAGCGTCTGCGAAACCTCACCTGAAGCATCGAGCAACAGATCACCAGAGGCAGACAAAACTGCACTCAACTCGAGATCACCCCCTGTGGCAATCAAGCTGATGGCATTAGCAACAATCGATGCATTCGAGTCTTGGCTTACAAAGTCAGCATTAACAAGCAGATCACCACCATTCGTAGTAATTGCGTTCGTTTCAAACTGCACAATATCGCTGCCGCTTCCACCGTCAATATCCAAGCGTCGACCAACACCTTCAACAATGACAGTATCATCCAAACCTCCAGTGGAAACCGTGACTCCGTCGCTGCCGTTGATATCGGCGAGAGCAATGCTAACCGACGAACCATTGATCCGGGTCACACCCATACCAACAGCGATTGCATCGCTTGAAGAGGAGATCACAAGATTACTACCAACCACGGACAACGTAAGATCATCAGCCGTTGCATCGCGAACATCTACCACCGTGACATCGCCAGCGGTCAAAAGTACTTCGGTAGATGCGATCGTGTAACTCTCGTTCGCACCACTGATAACTGTGTCAGTAAGATCATTCCCAACGGTATCCTGAATCGCGGGTGTTGCCGTTAAAGCCAGGCCAATTGAACCGCCTGTTGATCCAGTCCCCACTGTGACCGTGTAAACCGCGTCACTGCCAGAAACAGAGACAATGGATGTCCCTGCGACTGATGTCACCAAGCTAAAATCTGACCCGTCTATATCAACTCCGGTAACGCTTTCACTGAATGTAACCGTGAAGTCCACAGACGCTGCATTCGTGTAATCGGCATTTGCACGCACGACCGATTCAACACTCGGATTCTCGGTGTCGATGCTTAGTGAATCGGAATCACCGCTGCCATCGTTGCCCGCCGCATCGGTGTAACTGTCTGAACCGAGTAACACAGAACCCGTGCCCGTGATCCCATCGTTGGCTGTGTAGGTCGCAGTCCATATCTTGTTGGAAGCATCAAAACTACCGGTACCCAGA
>PKCN01000113.1 GCA_002862205.1 Planctomycetaceae bacterium
CGATCGCTTTTCGGAGATATCGTCGGAACTTGAGGGCGACGGTGATTTGAGTAATCCGCCTCTCACGCCTCCTTACCTGACTGATTTGAAGGAAGGGGAGGCCGAGGGGGTGGCGATGCGGTTCGGTGAAGCCGCTGCTGGCAAGGCTGTGACAACCGATTCCAGCCCGACCGATTCCAGCCCGACCGATTCCAGCCCGACCGATTCCAGCCCGACCGGTTCCGACGCAAGCGACTCGGAAGTGGCCGCCACCACTCCTGCGGGCAAGTCCTCCGATGCTGGGCAGGTTGCCGGCGACAAATCCGCATCGACGGACGGCATCATCGGTCCGGAGGATTACAAAACATGGACGCCTCCGGATCTGACATTGGTCGTCACGGGGCAGCAGCATGGGTATATCGAGCCCTGCGGCTGTACGGGATTGGACCGTCAAAAAGGCGGTGTTGCCCGTCGTTTCACTTTGATGAAGCAATTGCGTGATCTTGGCTGGACTTTGATGCCGCTGGACGCCGGTAATCTGGTTCGACGTTTTGGACGGCAGGCGGAAGTCAAACTGCAGCAGTCGGTCAAAGCGTTGAAGCTGATGGGATATGATGCGGTCGGGTTTGGCAGCGATGACTTGCGACTTGGCGTGGGGGAATTGTTGGCGGTTGCTGCTGCTGAAGACAAGCCCGAGGACACCCTCTATGCATCCGGCAATGTTGTTGTGATTGATCCTTCGTTGATGTTGCAAAGCAAGGTCGTCGAGAAGGGCGGTATGAGGGTCGGGGTGACGAGTATTTTGGATGAGAAGTCGATGGAAGTGAAAGCGGGTGGTGACCTTGGGATCGAGCCTGCCATCGAATCAACCCGCAAAGTTCTGGCTGAATTGAATGAGTCGAATCCAGATTTCAGGGTTCTGATGTTCTTTGGCAAAGAAGATTCGGCACGCGAACTGGCACGCGCGGTACCGGGATTCGATTTGATTGTCGTTGGCGGTGGTGGTGGAGAACCGACTTATCAGGCTGAGCAGATTGAAGGTACCCAAACGCGGATGATTTTGACGGGCAACAAAGCAATGTATGCCGGTCTGGTGGGTTTATATCCCAAGGGTGAATTGAAGTATGCCAGAGTGCCACTGACACACGAATTCGAAGATGCGCCTGAAATGAGGCAGTTGATGAGGGAATATCAGGACCAGCTGAAAGACATTGGATTGGAGGGGTTGGGATTGAAGCCCATCCGGCACTCTTCGGGCGAACAATTCGTAGGTACAGAGGCGTGTGGCAAGTGTCACACGACCGCTTACGACATTTGGCAGGGCACGCCACACGCAGAGGCGACCGATCACATTGTCAGTCCCCCTGCTGAGCGTGGTGATGTTGCAAGGCATTTTGATCCCGAGTGCATCAGCTGCCATGTGACGGGCTGGAATGCTCAGGAGTACTATCCCTACGTCTCGGGGTATCTGTCATTGGAAAAGACGCCGCATTTGACGGGGAACGGTTGTGAGAACTGTCATGGCCCGGGAGCCAGTCATGCCGCTGCCGAGTCAGAAGGATCCACGGTCACCGATGCCGTCAAACTGCAGTTGCGGGATTCAATGAAATTGCCGCTTTCCAAGGCTCGCGATAAATGCATGACCTGTCATGACTTGGATAACAGCCCGGATTTCCACGAGGATGGAGCCTTCGAAGATATCTACTGGCCAGAGGTAGAGCATTACGGCAAGGACTAGATCGTGCTCTGAAATGCGGAATGTTGGAATCGTCCCCTGTTGAGTTGGGGAATCGTTCCCTGTCTGGATGTTCTGTGTGAGCACGTCGCGTTTGCGACCGGAGAGTTCGTGAGCGACTCAGGATGGTGTCACATCAGGCAGCATTGTGTGCGCATAAAAAAAGGCGAAGCCGATCCCGGAAGACCGACTCCGCCTCGCACGGGGGGACGCTTAATATCTTGGTGTTGTGCTCGCTGTCAGTTGCGTTCCCCTTATGCAAATAACCATAGTCCCATTGCTTTCGGAACAACGGATTCAGGTGAGTTCAATTCGCTAATTTGGCGAAAGCGGGGGGGTTTGAGATCAGCTTGTATCGATTTTTTCGTTTATGCCGATCAGGATCCTTGAGGACACGGTAGCCTATGCTCGCAACCCCACCATTCGGGTATGATTCCCCCATTCAATCGCTGTGCTTGTGAATGTAGAAACCGATGAATCAGACAAATCTTGAGTTGCCCGAGCCGTTGGATGTGATTGCGGTGGGGGCGCACCCGGATGATGTGGAAATCGCATGTGGTGGGACGTTAGCCAAGCTTGTCAGGCAGGGTTACCGTGTTGGGATCGTTGATTTGACCGATGGCGAACCAACCCCGAATTCACCTGGTCCTGAGGCGCGACTTGCCGAGGCGCGGGCTGCTGCCGAGGTGCTCGGTGTGCAGGAGCGAATTCAGCTTGATCTGCCCAACCGAAGATTGTTTGACAGTTTTGAGTCAAGGGTGGCTCTGGCGTCCCAATTTCGACGATGGCGACCAAGAATGGTGCTTGGCTTTGGGGCCAAGACACCGATGGCGTCGCCTGATCATTGGCAGGCCATGCAGATCACGGACGCTGCCATCTTCTACAGTCGCTTGACCAAGTGGGACGAGTATTTCGGTGGGCTGCCCGTGCACACCATTGGTCGGCATCTTTATTATCGGCTTGCGGTGGAGCCCGATACCATTTCGGGGCACTCGCACCATTTGACGGTCGATGTTGCGGGAACCATCGATACGAAGTTGGCTTCGATCGAATGTTACCAGACGCAATTTGCTCACAAAGCCGGTATTCTGGACCGTGTGCGAGCCGCTGCTACGGTAACAGGAGCGGCTGCAGGTTGTGCCGCTGGCGAGTCATTTGCAGCAGCCAAGCCATTCGCTGTGGATGATCTGTTTCAGACCGCGGTCGGCTCGTAAGAAGTTGGCTGCGTTTTTCTTGTTTCTGCTTCCCACGGCAAAAGCCGATTCCCAAGACAAAAAAATCGATGGGAAGCGTGATGGTTGCATGCGGGGATGTGTTACCGCATCAGCACTGAGAAAGCATCGAGGTACTTCTGCACACTTTCAACATCGGTTTCCGTCCATCCTGCAGTTTTGTGACGGAGCACAGCGAGTTTCAGTGCCTCGAACGCGTCAGCGACATCGTCAGGAAGTTCTGGCAGACCTGCGAATGGTTGAACCATCGGATCATCACTCTGGTCGGGTGACACGTTTGCGGCATTTGCAGCGACCGTCCCTCCACCGCCCAATGGGCTCAGCTCTTCACCTTCGCCGAAGTCAGGTGACTCGTGCAGCGGGCCGGAAGCGACACCGGAATCTTCCCCATATTCCTTGGTGCGTCCACCGCCTTGGGCGGGCAGAACGACATCCTCATCCGTCTCAACTTCGACAATCTCACTGCTTGTGGGCCGTTTTGATTCTACGGCTCCCTCGGCTTCCCAGCGTTTGTTGCGCATTTGCGAAACGCTCCATGAGTCACCTGAGGCACCTTCGAGCCACAAAGGTGCATCCTCCCAGTCCAGAGCGGCCAGAAAGTGACTCCAGAAGAGTCCCGAATAGGTCTCGTAGGTGGTTGCGAAGCGATCGTGCACCCGCCGCAAACGACCAACATGCGGAGCGGTCACTCCGCCCACCCGTCTAACCCACGCTTCGTCGGAGTATTGGTGGGAATCGACACCTGACTGGATCAATGCTTCACGCCATTGGCTGATGATGCGTCCTTTTTCCCAGTTGGTTGTGCTGATCAGGCTATTCCAACGGCCCACAAACGGCTGAGCGAGTTCGGCAAGTTGTCCTTCTTCCTCGGTGCTGATTTCCATTTCGCTGTCTGAGCTCGTCTGTGCATTGTTCCAGGCATCTTCGGCGGCATCCACTTCTGCGACATCCTCGGGGTGGGCCAGCTCATCGGAAGCTGGACTTTCTGGGGCTGTGCTCGCAGTGTCAGAATTCGCGGCATTCTCAGGGGCGGAGTCTGCGTTCGTCTCGCTCCCTTCGAGTGCCTCATCTGCTTGAGTTTCGCTGTCGGTTTGAAAAGGAGTTTCGTAGCTGTCGTCAGGGGTCATGTGCGTCCGTCGCGGGATAAAGGCATCAATCTGGGAGATACGTACGCTACCCAAAGCAGCCCGTATAAGTGAAGTCACGGATCGCTTTTTGCATTCAGTTAGGCAAATAACGGGTTGGATCGATCCAGCTGGGGAATGTTTGGCGTGTGGATAACCTGTTCGGTTTCGGAATGAGGGCTGCCTGTCCCTCCCAATTTGAAAATATCCGCTCGGCGTGGTACGACATTGCCGTGAAAGTGCCTGATGGCACCCGCGATCTGTTTTGCTGTTTACCTCTCGACAAAAACTCAAATGGTGCTGCTATTACGATGATGTTCTCACATGGGCCCTTGCATTGGCTACGAACGCGACAATTCCAGACGGCGCGATTATCGAATCCAGTGGCAGTGGGAATTGGCTCTTTTTTGATGCTCGTTGCGGGGGGGGTGTTGTGTGGATGTGATTCACAGCAAGACGCCGCCCCAGCGCCCATCGATGGAGCCGTTGATAATGGAGCCGTTGATAATGGAGCCGTTGATAATGGAGCCGTTGATAGTGGGGCCGTTGATGATGGGGCCGTTGATGATGGGGCCGTTGATGATGGAGCCGTTGATGATGGAGCCGTTGATGATGGGGCCGTTGATGATGGAGCCGTTGATGATGGGGCCGTTGATGATGGGGCCGAGCTTACCGAGGATCAAACTGCTGAAATTGCAGAGGAGCCAGTGATGGAAGATGCTGATGGACAACTGTTGAGACACGCCGTTTTCTTTTCCTTCAACGAAGAATCAACTGAACAGGACATTGCGAGTGTCACAACGGCTTTTGCCGCCTTGCCGGAAAAAATTGACTCAATCATTGATTTTCAGTGGGGTACGAACAACAGTCCTGAGAATCACGATGACGGATTTACTCATGGCTTTCTGTTAACTTTCAAAGATGAAGCAGGTCGAGAGATCTATCTTCCTCACCCCGCTCACACAGGTGAGTTTGCTGACAAGCTCAAGCCACACATGAAAGATGTCTTTGTCATCGATTATTGGGGGAAGCCGCAGCAGAATGAAATCAAAAAAGAACTCAAGCACGCCGTCTTCTTCAAGTTCAAAGATGACGCTGATCCTGCAGCCGTCCAGCAGGTCGAGCAGGCGTTTGCCGCGCTGCCTGACAAGATCGATTCCATCAAGGCTTTTGAATGGGGCACCAACAATAGTCCCGAAAGTCATGATGATGGTTTTACCCATTGCTTCATGGTGACGTTTGATTCAGAGCAGGGGCGTGAAGTGTACTTGCCACATCCTGATCACCTGGCATTCGTTGAGGTGTTGAAGCCTGTGTTGGACAAGGTGAGGGTGGTCGATTTTTGGGCCCAGTGACCCGGGCCGAAGAAGCCCATGTTTGTCAACAGTGACATGAGTTTCTCGTGTACTGGGGCCGGAAGCTGTTCCAGATGATGCGACTGGATTCTCACTTGGATTCCCGCTGAAATCGCGTGATTGCGAACGGACTGATGTCAAACGCGGGTTCTCTGCCAAGTGCCATCTGGCTCGCCAGTTCGCCCAGGACGCTGGCGAATTTGAAGCCATGTCCGGATAGGCCTGCGACAATCGTGACATTTTGATGATCGGGTAATCGGTCGATCACAAAGTGCTCATCGGGGGTCGATGTGTAGTAGCAGGGGGCACTTGTTACCAGACGCGATCCCAAACCAGGCAGATATTCATTTGCATAGTCGATGACAAGTTGCCGATCCTGATCGTCCACCGTGTTCTCTTTTGCCGAATCCTGATCGGGAGCTTCGATGGGTTGACCACCGCTGTGGCGGGCGATTTTTACGCCTGTGCCGTTGAAGCAGGGGAAGCCGTAGAAGAATCCGCTATCTGTTTCGTGAAAGAAACACGGGAATCCATCCTTTTCCCGAAAACCATGGCCGGCAGGCTGAAACCAATACAGGTGCTTCCTTAAAATTTGCAACCACGGTGACAGGCTCGGTATCAAGGTACGTGTCCATGGTCCACCAGCGATCACAAGCTGAGCTGCTTTTTCAATGCCGTGATCCGTGACCACGCTGACCTCATGCGAATTGCTGCTCCATTGATGCACACCACAGTGGTGGACCAGCTCGCAGCCATGATCCGCGGCCATTTCAAGGTGCGCTTCAACGCATTGCTCGACTCTCAGGAATCCGGCATTTTTTTCGACCACCGCTCCCCAGTCATCGTGACCACGAACACCTGGCCATCGTTCACGAATTTCGGCGGGAGACAATCTCTCGATCGGAAGATCGTGAGTGATGGCGCTGCGTAGAACTCCTGGAATGACGACTCCATCCATCGGACCCAGTTCCACAAGCCCAGTCCGATGAAATAACTTCTGGTTGGTTTGCTGTTCCAGTTCGCCCCAAAGACCATAAGCTCGTTGCAGCAAAGGCACGTAGCAAGGGTGTTCAAAGTAAGCTTGTCGAATGATGCGTGTCTGCCCATGAGAACTGCCTCGGGCATGCGCCGGAGAATATTGATCGATCCCAAGAGTGCGGGCACCGGTCTTGGCAAGGTGCATGGCAGTGGCACTGCCGACGCCACCCGCACCGATCACAATGACGTCCCAGATTGCCAATGTACTGCCCATTCCCTGCTGAAGTTTGTTTGTATTAGATCACTGCTGGTTCCGATGTCTCTGTTTCAGCAGTGCCATGTTTTCAGCAGTGCCATGTTTTCAGCAGTGCCATGTTTTCAGCAGTGCGATCGTGTTCAGCAGTGACGACCACGATACCGAGCGATTTCCCTGAGCGATACAGCGAGTCGGATTGAGTCAGGGGGAAGCATTCAGAGGGGGTGGGGTGGGGAGGGACGATTGGGGCGGTCGAGCGGTAAATACTCGGGTTAACGCTGATCATTTTCTGGTGTTTTGGATGGTCCTGCGATTGTTGCGCCCCAGTTTGGCCGATTTGGTGCCTGCAACGTGGCACCACTCCATGGCATGCTTTCAAGTAGGTCTGTGTGTGAGCTACAAACCAAGTAGGGTGTCTTGAACGTATGGGTGGATTCGATCAATGTCTCGTATTTCCTGCTGTTCACCGTGAGGGTTGTCCTACTTCAATTTGCGGTCCACGCACCCGTCTTGAAGAGGCCAGGCAAACGAAGGCAGGTTGAGCACGTTATACTCAAGGTGCAAATTACCGGATCAACAACATGTCGCATGATGAAAAAACTCAACCGGATTCCACCTCACGTGTGCCCCGTGGCTCGCAGAGATTTCCATTTTTGGTTGCCGTGCTGGGAGCATCAGTGGTCGCTTTGGCAACATTCTTTGCGGCCGAAGAGTGGCTGCCTGCTGAGGTGACTGGTCTGGCCGGGCTGCCTCAGGTGCCTGAACGGCAAGTGGTTCTGGTCGATGAGGTTCCCGTTATCCAACCGGCGGAACGCATGGTGGCGCGGGCAAGTTTTTTTGATAACGAGGTAGAGCCGGAGATTGAGAAAACAGATCAGCTTAATCGTGAAGCTGCCGAACGATGTGTCCGGCGTTTGCGTGGGATCGTCAGGGAATATCGTCATCAGGTGGACCCCTTTGTCGAAGATTTGACGAGCATTTCCACTCGAGTGGGCATCATCAGCAGGATGCCGGGGGCGTGGTGGTCAGAAGATGAACGGGTTGAGGACTATGTTGCTGTGAAATTCGAGAAGCATTTGTTCTCGGAAAAAAAACTGCTTGCAGATGTGACTGGAGTTTTGGAGCAGTTTCGAAGTGAGGTAGATGCAAATCAGAAGCGGATGTTGGTCAATGTGCAGGCGTGTCTGGATACGGCCGATTTACCCGAGGTAGAGGTTCAGGAGTATGAGACGTTTTATCAGTCGGTGGCCCGGCAGTTGAGTGATTATTCTGCTGAGCAGGGTAGTGCCAGTGTCTACAACGCTTTGACGGTATTGGTGATTAGTGAAGCCGGAAGTTATGCAGCAGTGACACTTGTATCGGGAGTCTTGGTTCGCTTTGGGGCAATGGCGGCTACGACTGCCGCTGCTGCCGGAGGTGCCACTGCTGGAGCGAGTGCTACGGGGGCCGGTGGTGGAAGTCTTGCCGGACCTGTGGGGACTGCCGTGGGGTTGGGGGTTGGCCTGGTGATCGGATTGGTGATTGACTGGTGGATGACAGAACAATTTGAAGAGGAAATGGAGATCCAGTTGAAAGATTATTTGGCGTCCCTGGAGCGGGCTATTTTGTATGGCGCGGAACGCCCTGCAAGTTCTGAAGCCAGTGCGTTGGCCAATGCAGGTGGTGAAGATGCAGGTGGTGAAGGCAATCGTGGCGGAATTGCAGATGCGTTGCCAAGGGTATGCAGTCGCCTTGAGGCAGCCTATCGTGAAAGATTCTACGAACAGATTGTGATAGTGGAGAATTGAGATGAGACGCATTGCTTTAAGATTCATCGTTTGCCTGGCAATCTGTCTGGGAATCACTGTGTTCCCGGCACAGAACGCGGAGGCGTCTGTGCCAGCGGTTGCTGCCTCCGTGGGCAAAGCGCTCCTGAAATACTTTGGAAAGCAGGGTGGTGAGGAGGCAACCGAATATCTCTCACGCAAGGGAGGTAAGGAACTCATGGAGCGTGTCGTGACGACAGCAACACGCCAAGGTGGTGACGAAGCTGTGGACCAGGTCGCAAAACTCACCGGAAAATATGGGCCTGATGCTCTGGCTGCACTCGATAATGCGCCCTCGCTGATGCCGTTGATAAGAACGCTCGATGAGTTACCACCCGCGCAAGTCAAAATGGCTTTGACTCGGTTGGCCGCCGGAAAGTCGGGGCGTGAACTCGCTGAGGCGGTCGCTGTACACGGTGGGGCAGCCTTGAGAATGGAATTGCAACACCCTGGCGTTGGGCTGTTCTTTGTACGCGGTTTTGGCGATGAAGGGGTGGAACTTGCTTCGAAAATGACAACCGATCAAGCGATTGTGGTGGCGCGTCATGCTGATGCCATCGGGAAGTTGCCAGCAGCCCAAAAAGCAGGGCTGGTAGGAATGTTGAAAGGTAATACGGAACAAATGGTGGGTTTCGTGGGACGTTTTGTTGAAGCGAATCCCGGCAAAACACTGTTCACGGTCGCAGCGACTACGGTGATACTGGCCGAGCCGGATCGGATTCTTGGTGGTGACGAGATTGTGTTTGACGCCGAAGGGAATCCGGTGCTCATTAGCAAGAGTGGGTTTGCCGATCGAGCGATGGAAGCTGGCGGCAAGGTAGCATCCCACGTGTCGACGAATTATTTGCGTCCCGTTTATCTCACTGTCATGGCATTCTTGGGTGTCTTTGTTGTCATTTGGGGAAGCCTCAAATACTGGGCGTTCCGAAAAATGAAAGCGCTGGCAAAAATTGCGAAGTGACCCTTGTCATGACGCTCCACAGAGATTTTCCCGCCTACTGTCGGTCACTGTGCACCGTTCGAATTACGCTCTGCCATGATTAACTGAACGTGTTCACCCGGATGACGTTCTGTGGGAGTGAATTCGCGTGTCCAGACCAACTGACCGGATGCCAGTTGTGATTGAATCAGTACCGTAGGACCTTCGTAGTTGATCTGGACAATGACACCTTGACTACCTTGCGGAGGCGTCGAAGTTTGGCTGAGGCGGATTTGTTCGGGACGAACCAGCAGAGTGTTCTCCCTGTCTGGGGGGCAGATTGACCTGCCAAACTCCGAGCTTGGGGAGATGCTATTGATCACTCCAAATATTCTTGCTGTGTGTTCATTGACGGGGTGGTTGTAAAGATGATGTGGCTCGGCTGTCTGTTCGATCAATCCTTCCCGCATGACACTCACCATGTCTCCGGACCCCAGTGCTTCCTGCGGATCATGAGTCACCATGAGGGTCGCTGAATTGGACGAACGCAGAACGCGCAGCGTGATTTCCCGAACTTCCGATCGGAGTCGAGAATCAAGTTCAGAGAAAGGTTCGTCCAGTAACATCACCGCGGGCTTTCGAGCGAGTGCTCGCGCCAGGGCGACACGTTGTTGTTGACCACCGCTCAAGGCATGCGGCATCGAGCGGGCGTATTCGTCTAATTCAACCTGTTGAAGCAGGTTCATTGCAATTTCCCGTTTTTCTTTGCGGGAAGACCGCGTGATTCCGAACATCACATTCCGGAGAACGGAAAGGTGCGGAAACAAAGCGTAGTTCTGAAACACAAAACCAATTGCCCGTTTTTCAGTGGGTTGGTGGAATCCCTCACCAGCTACCTTCATGCCTGCAAGTTTGACTTCGCCGGTCAGAGCGGATTCCAGTCCAGCGATAATGCGAAGAAGCGTCGTTTTGCCACTTCCTGAGTGTCCCAGCAAGCAATGGACTTTGCCGGGCTGCACTTCCAGAGAAGCGGACTTTACCGACACCCGGCTTCCATAGCGATGTGATACATCCGTGACTAAGAGCCCTTGTTGTTCAGTCATGATTGCTCGGAAGGGGGGGGAGGATTCGCGGTGGTGGGATCGTGTCGGTGGGATTTTGGGGAATTGCCTCGGGACATCAGTTTTGAAAGCACGATGACGGGAATGATGCCTGTGGCGATGATGGCGATCGCAGCCGTGGAGGCTTCATCAAGACGCTCATCCGATGCAAGCTGGTAGATGCGAACGGCCAGTGTCTCAAAATTGAAAGGTCTGAGGATGAGGGTTGCTGGGAGTTCTTTTAGCACGTCAACAAAAACAAGCATGAACGCGCATAACAGCGTGCGTTTCAGTATTGGTAAGTGAACTTGGGTAAGAATCTTGATGCCCGATTTACCGAGCGTACGAGAGACTGCGTCCAGATCAGGGCTGACACGGGTCAAACCAGCTTGAATGACTCCCAAAGAGACAGCCAGAAAACGGGTCTGATAGGCAAACAGCAGAGCCAGAATTGATCCACTGAAGAAAAAACCGGGGGACCATGAAAATAGAAATTCAAAGGCGTCATTGAGTCCATTTTCAGCGTGCAGAATTGCTCCCAGAACGCCCATCGCTATCACGCCACCAGGAATGGCATAACCCAGCCCAGAAATTCGCGCTGCCATTTTCACGACCATCGTCGGGTGAGTCCGGCGGGCATGTGCGACATGGACTCCCAAACCGACTGCCAAAGCGGCGGCAATGGTTGCCAGGATCAGGCTATGTGTACCGAGGTCAGCAAGCATTTCGACTGCACGTTGATCACCGTTGACCCAAGTTTTGTGTGTGAAAATAAGAGTTGGAAGTAGAAAACCTGCCACAATGGGAAGCCAGCAGAAAAGAGAAGCAGCAAGTCCCCTGAAAAGAGACAGTGGAATGCATGCTGCCACGCGGTTGCTTTCATCAGATGAATGAAACCGAAGTGACGCACGCGAGACTGATTCAAACGCAATCAGAAATGCGACTGCGCCCAGTAGGCATAGTGATAGTTGTGAGGCGGCGATCAAACTGCCGCGACTGGTCCATGTCCGATAGATCCCCGTTGCCAAAGTATCAACAGCGCAATAATCAACCGCCCCGAATTCTGAGAGCGTTTCCATGATGACTAGTGATAGACCAATGAAAATCGAAGGACGGGCCATCGGCAACGAAACGCGAAAGAAGCTCTGCCATGAGCCCAGACCCAGCGTGCGGCTCATTTCACGGACGCATGCAGATTGTTCAAGGAAGGCAGCTCGACTGGCCAGATAGACGTAAGGATACAGGTTGACGCTGAGGATCACGCTTGCACCAGGCAAGCTTCTGGCATTGGGAAACCAGTAATCAGCTCGAGACCAATCAAAGGTATTTCGTAGAAGGGTTTGAACGGGACCACTGAACTGAAGCACATCGGTTGCCGCATAGGCCAGCAGGTAACTGGGGATTGCCAGCGGCAGCAGAAGCGCCCATTCAAGAATACCCGAGCCCGGAAAGCGACAGCTGGTTACCAGCCATGCGGTGCCAACACCGATGATGGTCGTCAACAACCCGACACTCAGCGCGAGCACCAAGGTGTTCCATAGATAACCGGGTAACACCGTTTCCTGCAGATGTTGCCACGTACCATCAGATGACTGACCCACACTGGAAATGATTTGCAGCAGTGGAATAGCCACCAGACAGGCGATCAACACACACAGGATGACTGTGCATGCTGATCGCAAAGGTTGCGTCGGTTTTGACAACAAACAGGCTCCCGTTACCGCCAGCCAGCACGATCCATCATGCGGATTGCTTCGGTGTTGTTGTTTCCAAACTTTGCGGCATTGATCTGGTCTTCTTTGAACTCACCAAACTCTTTCAGAACCGGGATGGTTTGAGCGCTGGGAGCAACGGGGTATTCATTGTTTCCCTTGGCAAATACTTCCTGTGCCCGATCACTCGCCAGAAATTCGATGAATTTGATGGCGTTTGCTTTGTTGGGAGCTGCCTTGACGACACCCACACCGGAAAGGTTAACGTGAGTCCCCCGGTTTTCCTGATTGGGGAAGACGACTTCTACTTTTGAGGCCGCTTCGCGTTCTTCGGGGGTTCCGGAAAGCATGCGAGCAAAGTAATAAGAATTGGCAACTGCGACATCACCTTCGCCGGCTGCGACGCCTTTGATCTGATCGCGGTCACCTCCTTGAGGTGGTCGAGCCATGTTTGCAACCACACCTTTGCACCACGCTTCTGCACCGCTCTTGCCTTGCGCTTCGATGATCGATCCAACCAGCGACTGGTTGTAGACGTTGCTTGAGCCTCTGATCAGGACTTTGCCTTTCCATTTCGGATTGGCAAGGTCTTCATAGGTTTTGATTTCACCCTTTTTGGTTCGATCCTTGGAACGCAGGATAATTCGAGCACGCTTGGTCAAGCCGAACCAGAGACCATCAGGATGACGCAGGTTTGCAGGAATCTGTTTCTCCAGTGTGGCTGACTTGATGGGCTGAAAAATGTCTTTCTGTTCGGCTTGGAAAAGTCGACCAGCATCCACGGTGATGAAGACGTCCGCAGGGCTGCGTTTGCCTTCTCGCTGGAGTCGTTCAATCAAGGCATCTGAGCTCGCGGAAATCAAGTTGACTTTGATTCCCGTCTTGGCAGTGAACTCGTCGTAGATCGAATCGTCAGTGTCGTAATGCCGGGCCGAGTAAACGTTGACGACTTCTTCTGCTTGCACGAAGCAAGTCGTCAAGAAAGCGACAATGGCAGCACTCGATGCCAACATCACGCTGCGAAAGGAAGTCATAATCATGGATCTATCTCTCCAGAGAAAATGGTTACGCCAGCCGTTCCCCAACCTCACTTGGGTTGCAGACTTTGGCTGAAAAAGCAGGGACGGAGCATCAAGTCCTCGCTGGCGTGCAAGAGATGAATTTCTCTTTTAGCTTGCTGAAACACTGAGTACACAGCTCAGGGTTCTCTAGCGGCTCCTCGCTAGAACATCTGTTGTTTTTGAATCTCCTCACGAAAGTGTCGCTCATGAGAGACGATGGTACCAGCGGGTGTGGAATCAAATCGTTTTCCAATGCAATCGCCAGGCTTGAGTGGGATTTTCGTCATGCCAGTTTCGTAAAAATATTCAGCCAGCGACGGAGAACAGGCCAACGAAGAAGGCGACGTAAACGTAGCCTACGATTGAGCCGACGACGACAATAATCACGGGGGTAACCAAAGCACTGAGTGTTTTGATCATGGCGGATAGCCGTTCGCGATAAAAGCTGGATACTTCCTCGAGGACCTCGTCGAGGGTACCGCTTTCCTCACCGACTGCTGTCATCGTAGCCAGCAGCGGCATGTAGGCTCCGCGTACTCGCAGCGTATCAGCCAAGTTTTGACCTCGGATAATCGCGTCACGGGAACGCTGTACGATTGCGGCGAAATAAGTTGACGAGTGCATCTCCTGCACGGTAATCAACGCTTCCAGAACCGAGACACCACTGTCCAACAGAACGCTCAAGCTTTGTGAAAAAGTCAATGTGCCACTGATCCGGAACAGCTTCCCGACTACCGGAATACGCAGGGACGAACGTTCAATCCAGATTCGGCCAGCAGGCGAAAGCCAGGTCAATACGAAAACAACAACCGACAACAACAGTGCCACGATCAGTTGTACCGACCACTCATTGAAGAAGTCCGAGATTGTAATGAGCGACTGGGTGATGGGTGGCAGCGGTTTGCCAAGACTTTTAAGAAGTAAAGTGAGTTGCGGTAACAGATTTGCCACGATGAAAGCTGTAACACCAAAAGCTGCAAAACAAACAATTATCGGATACAGCAGTGCTGTGCCAAGTTCCCGAATCGTCTCACGGCGTGTTCGCATCATGTCTGCAGCACGAACCAGAACCGTCTCCTGAATACCTGTCTGTTCGCCGATCCGTACAAGTTGGGCAATGAAATCAGGAAAGCCAAGTTGCGATTCGATTGCCTCGGAAAAGGGGCGACCGGACTGAACGGTTTCGATCAATGAAGTATAAGCACGACGAATCGCTCGGCTATCCGACTGAGTGGAAATCGTCTGCATTGCCGATAGAAGGCTGATCCCGCCACGCAGCATCACGGACATTTGGCGGAGGGATAATTCCACTTGTATGCTACGTGGACGCAAAAGATTTTCGAGAAATTCCCCTCTATCGCTACTGCTGCGTGTCGCAGAGAGTTGTTCTTCAAGGGTAACCACGATCCAGCCGCGCGTTCGCAATTGCGTAGCGACGAGTGCAGCAGAGTTTGCGTCGACCGAGCCTCTGCGTGTCTGACCAGCGTCATCACGGGCTACAAAAGCAAAAGTTGGCATGGTAGTTTCAGGATGCAGTCCGGGAAGTGATACGATTGGGTGTGGAGTCTCGTTGCTGCGTTCTTCGCTCTGCCTTTTTGTGGCAGTCGTCAGTTGCGGCCAGGCTGCAAGTGCCAGGCGACAAACGCCGGGCTACAAGTGCCAGGCTACCTAATTCAAACTACCATGCTGCCACTGAAGCTTGTGCATCTGCAGCCATCAGGATGCCCTTTGCGATTTTTTGAAATGCATCCTCTGAGAGCGTGCGGCAGCCCTCCTTCCTGGCGAGTTCATGCAGGTCAATCTCATCAGCCCCACTGGAAATCAGCTGGGTCATTGCTCCGCTGACCGGCAACATTTCAAATAATCCGGTTCGACCGGTCTTGCCGCGTCCGGCGCAATAAATGCAACCGTCTGCCTGGTAAGCTGCTGCGCCTTTTGCCTCTGGCATTCCTATTGCGGCTGCTTCGGATGTTGAGATCGTCGTTTCATTCCGGCAATGCTGGCAGAGTCGTCGCACTAACCGCTGCGCGACCGCCAAACGAAGTGTGGCCGCAATGAGGAATGGTTGGACTCCCATGTCAATCAAACGGGTCACTGCACCTGCTGCTGTGTTCGTGTGAAGCGTGCTGAAGACCAAGTGCCCGGTCAGGGCTGCTTTGATTGCAATATCTGCGGTTTCGGCGTCACGAATTTCACCGATCATGATGACGTCAGGGTCATTGCGAAGAATCGATCGAAGTGCCTTGCCGAAGTTCACTTTGTCCGCCGAATCGACGGCGACCTGTGCGATGCCATCCATCTCGTATTCGATTGGGTCCTCCACGGTTACCACGTGCAAAGATCGCTTTGAAACCAGTTCTCTCATGCCCGCATAGAGAGTTGTGCTTTTGCCGCTACCGGTTGGCCCTGTCAACAGAACCAAACCATGCGGTCTGTTGATTGCATCTGAAAAACGCTTCAGGTCGTCGCTGTCCATGCCGAGTTTCGATAGCGTCAGGTTGTCAATATTGTTGGTGAGGAGTCGCAGCGTCAGTGACTCACCCAGCCGGGTTGGAAGTGTCGCGACTCGGACATCGATTGAGTCTCCTCGCGACGATGTCCATGAGAATCTTCCATCTTGGGGAGATCGGCGTTCAGAGATGTCCATATTGGCCAAGACTTTGATGCGCGATGTGATCAGCGGATGCAGCTCGCTGGAAAAGTGTCGGTATTGCTCAAGTTGTCCATCAACACGGAGCCGGACTCGCACTCGCTGGGAAAGTGGGTCGACATGAATATCGGATGCGTCGCGTAAAGCCGCCGCCTGCAAGATCTCCTCGCACATTTGGACCGCATCCTGGTCGCCATCTCCCCTTTCAGCTGCAACGCGGATGGCTCCTGTTCTTGCAACCTGGCCGCCGAAAGTATCGCGAATGACCATTTTCAGCGATTCTTCATCTGCCAACACTGGCTCGATCAGTTGTCCAAGTTGGCGTTCGACGGTATCCAGTGTCGCCACGTCATGGCAGTCAATGCAGGCAACCATGACTCGGTCGCCAAGTTGGCAACAGGGCAACACGTTTTTGCGTCGCGCCAGCGAAACTGGTATCCGCAGTGCCCAACTCGGATCGATCCGAACGTTGGACATATCCAGAGGCGTTGATTTCAAGGATTCCTGGGATGCAGTACTCATAGCTGTTTTTCCGTTAGATCATCAAGCCGCATTCTGGCCGGTCGGAGGCTACTGGCCCGACTGACTACCAGTTGCGGATTCCTGGCCAGTCCTTTCGCCGTTCGCTCACTGATTTGACCTGTCCTCAAAAGTTGGGCGAGGCACTCATCTGCGGTATACATGCCTTCACTGCGGCCGGTTTCAATGATCGAGTAGATATGTGAGTCCTTACTTTGAGCAATCAGGTTTGCCACGGAATTGGTCACCTTCATGACCTCACTGACCAGGACATACTTAGATTTTGCGGCAAGTGGATCGTCCATTGCCTGCTTGAGTGCCTTCTTGACCTGTGGTCCGTCACCCATGATCAATTTCTGAGCAACGACTGCTCGCAGGACCATCCCCAATTGCCTGCGGATCGACGTTTGTTCTTCGGGTTGAAAAACTGAAACGAGACGATCGATGGACCCTACACAGTCCCCCGCGTGAACAGTGGCAAACACCAGGTGCCCAGTTTCTGCGGCGGTGATGGCGGTACGGATTGTGGTGAGGTCGCGAATTTCACCAACCAGAATAATGTCCGGATCCTGACGCATCGATGCTACCAACGCTTCATTGAAGCTCTTGGTGTCTCGTCCAACCTCGCGTTGATCAACAAGGGAACGATTACTCTGGTGCACGTACTCAATTGGATCTTCGATCGTGATGATGTGACCGGTACGAGTTTGGTTGATGCGGTCGATCAGTGTAGCTAGCGTCGTGCTTTTACCGCTCCCTGTGGGCCCTGCAACCAGAACCAGGCCATGGCTGTAGTTGCCAAGTTGGTAAAGATCGGCTGGTAATCCCAGTTCCGGCAACGAACGAATCCGCTCTTCCAACCGGCGGAACGCGATGCTGCAGGCACCAGAGCGTCGGAAAATATTGAAGCGGAAACGCGTGCCGTTCTCGGCTGAAAGTCCACCGTCCAGCGAGCCAACTTCAGGTGGGGTTTTCACATGCGTCCGTAATGCAAGCACACGGGCAATTCCAACGATGGTGTCAGAATCTTGCACTGGCCAGTCTTCCGCAGGCGCGAGACGCCCCTGTTGACGGAAGTAAGGAGAACAACCTGCAGATAAATGCAAGTCAGAAGCCTTGCGGGCAATCGTTTCGTTCAGGAGTCGATGAAGCATTTCTTCTGATCGAGCATTTTCGATGTCATTCAACATTGTTCAAAATTACTCCTGCGGTTTCACCGCTCAGAGTGTGCGTTGCAAGTGACAGGGAACAGACCGGCGATTCCTCTAGTCTGCACATTGCGGTTGGTCTGCACATTTCGATTGGTCTCTCTCTGATACATTGGCATCACCGCCTGTTTTGGATGCTTCTACATCAGCAACGTGACTGTCCAGACTGGGGATAGGAGCCCTGACTCATCCGACGGATCGATGCCCTTTTTTTTATCCAGCATGATGCTGATTGGAATAACACCCTCGATTTCGGGCAACTTTTCCAACAATTCCACCACGGTAACGTAGTCGGCTGTCAGTGTCAGTTTGCGAAAGTTGATGGCTTTTTTCGAAACCATGGTTTCAAGCGTATCGATCGAATTGCTGCGTAACTTTGACAGGCTTACATCAGCCACGACCTGATCATTGATGATCGCCGCATCATACTCTCGGAACAGCGCTGTCACTGCCCCGTGTTTTGCCGTAGGGCTCAGTTCCTCAAATGCTACCGATTTGGCCGACGCTTCATCACTGACCGAGTTAATCGTGTTGTCCAACTCCTCTTTCTCCTCGCGTAGTTGCGCTACTTTAACCTGGAGTTTCATGATGACATCTGCAGAGATGGCACGAGCCATCGAACCCTTGTACTCCTCATCCACACTTTGCATCGTTGGCATCAGAAAGAAACTGGTGTAGATGAAAGTGATGAGAATGATTCCAACAGTGGGAAGCAACGCAGCTATCCACTTTTCTCGCGGGCTACCGCTTTTTGCCTGAAAAGCCATCAATCCCCGCCCTTTTGTTGAGAGGTTGTGGTCGGTTGTTTCTGTGCAGACGTCAGAACGATTTCGGGATCCTGGTCTTCAATCTGTTCCATTTCGCTGAGTTGAATCGTGTAATCCCAAGGCCCGCCCCCTGTCGTCTTGTTGCTGCCTGAAACCGAGGGTGGACGTATCATCCATCCAACGCGAGCAACCAACGGTTCCAATCGCTGGACAAGTGTTGTGGCAGCATCGCTGCGGATTGCACGCCCGGAAAGTTCGATCCCGTCGATGTTCGGTGAAATCTTATCGAGCACCAGATGAGTCTCGGTCTGGCTGTGCAGCGCTGACAGTAGTACGGAGAAGCGATCGCTCTGATCGATCAGCAGTCGCAGGTTGCCCCGCTTCAGAGTCGCCTCATCCGCCTTCACGACTAGTTCCTCGAGACCAGTTTTGATCTTCTTGATCGTCTCGTCCAACTGCTTTTTCTTGGCGGCCGGTTCCGATACCTTATCGATCTGTGCCTGCATCGAAGAAATTCGAGAACTCAGTGTCCATACCAACGTCCCGCAAATCAACACGGTAATCATTGCCAAGGCAGCACCAAACAGGGCAAGTGTCCTTGAAGAAGTTTGAGCTTGTGGAGCGAGGATATGAGGAAAACCCTCAGGCTTACTGGTTCGCTCAGCAACGCCTTCTAACCACCGTTCGAGAACAGGTTCATCGCTGAATGATTCCAACTGCCCTGTGTATGCTGGTGGTTTGTCATCCGGTGTTGTCTGCCAGCCGATCTCAGGAAGTTTACCGCCGAACAGCGTGCCCAACGCATCGTACCAGCGATCGCTTGTTGTGGATCTTCGAGTGACGTAGGCCCGTGGAAGACTTCCGGATTCTGCCGGTGCTGCAAATGCCCCCGCCAGGTCCGATGTGAACTCGACCCAAGGTACACCAGAGCGATCTGGCGAACTGAGCCCAATTGGATTGGCCAGTAATTCCAGCTTGCCGCCACGCACACGAACAGCCTGAGCGACTCCTGACAGAATTTCGCTCGGAACTCCAGCACCCCAGAAGCGGCGTGTGTCAGGTGGAACGGATTCCAGTTCCACATATCCCAGTCGACTGCTACCGGGGTCTAGATTGGAAAGCGATTCAGTTTCGAATCGCAACATCTGTTCAAGTTCTTCTCCCTGAAGGCCATAAATGGAACGCTCATCCAAGTCGACGACACCTGTCCAGAAATCATCCGAAATGACATAGGTTCTCTGGGCAGGCTTCTTTGCAGTCAGACCGCATGCAAGTTCAACTGCGATGGGCAGTGTGGTTCCAACAGGACGAGCTTCCTTGGTGAGGTTTGTCAGTTGATTACCGCGCGCGTCAGCGCGCATCACCTGACTCTCGGTAATGATCAAATAGGTCGATGTCTGTCCGCCGGTGAAAAGCACTGGTATCTCAATGAATGTGTCTAGGTATGCAAGGTGGGGTCTGCCGTACCGAAGCCACCATGTTGATCAGTAGTCTGAGGGGTTCAATTACTTATCTACTTATCTTTCAAAATTAACTGGATCGACGAAGTTTCACGGCTGACAACCACGCGAGTTTGAACCGAGACAGCCTCCAGATTGGGGGCAGTGGACCAGTCGATGTCATCTGCTGGAATACTCCCCGAAAACTGATAGGCTCGGATGATACGAGGACCAATGGGGAGTTCTGAAAATGTCTTGCTGACCGAAGTCTCGGATGTGTAATCGACAATCTCCTGCTGAATCGTCCCGAGCGTGACG
>PKCN01000034.1 GCA_002862205.1 Planctomycetaceae bacterium
GTCAGGTTCCCAGGGTCAGGTTCCCAGGGTCAGGTTCCCAGGGTCAGGTTCCCAGGGTCAGGTTCCCAGGGTCAGGTCCTCAGAGTCAGGGGATCGAGATGGAGTCGAACTCAACCAATGTTCCCGACGGACCACGGAGCCTCAACTCAAGTTCGGTGATCAAACCCTGCCACGCATCGTTTTTAGCAAGTGGAAGAGATAAAGAAGTCCATTGGTTACCGGCTTTCAGCGCGATCTCGCCAACGATTTTTTTCGATTCTTGTTCATCGTCGGAGGTTGCGACAACCAGCACAATGATGTCGTGATCGGCGCGAGCGTTGATTGTAAACTTGCTTTGATTTTTCTCGGCGGCAAGTCGAAGCCCACGACGATGCAAACTTGATTCTGTTTTGCCAAGTGTGAAGTCAAGATAACCTTGAGCGCCAGCGATGTTGCCGAGTTCGGGCGAGCCGGACCATCCCTCTGTTTGCCAGCCACCGCAATCAAAGGTGAATAGCAGTTTGCCGTCCATGGGATTTCGTCCATTGACTTTCTCCCAAGTATCCGAGAGACCATCTCCGTCCCTGTCGGTCCGAACCTTCTCGTACTCAGGATTGACCCCGCTTCCCCATTTGTGTTCTTGCCCCTGATAGGCCAACTCTTCATCAGATTCTTCCCCAATGCCGGCATCGCCCAGAGCAATCCACTGGTCGAGAAGTGTTCGGTGTTTTTCCAGTACTGCTGTGTATTTTGGATCAGTCGCCAAATTATCGAGTTGGCTGGGGTCTGCGATGACATCGTAAAGTTCTTCGGTTGGACGCTCCCCGAAGTAAATTTCGGTCAGCTTTGCCGGTAGTGTTCCAGCAGCATACATTTCCCTGAGATTGCGAACGTAGTCCTTTGAATCTCGATACTGTGGTTGTAGAAAAATGCGGTCGGTTTTGAAGTTGCGGGTGTATCGGTACTGGTGGGTGCGGACCGTACGGACCCGATCAATTGTGTGGTCGAGTCGATCTTTGGCTGCAAAAACTGAGCTGCGCGGAATCAGTTTGGTACCAAATAGATTTTGACCTTCGTACCAATCAGGACGAGGAACTCCTGCCCATGCCAACGTGGTCGCTGACAGATCCAACAAATTCACCAAGTCATCACGAACCGAACTTGCAGGGATATATGGCGCTGGACCTGCCATGATGAACGGCACATGCAGGCCTCCCTCGGTCGGCATCTGCTTGTGGCGGACGAGATTGTTCGCTCCATGATCACCAAAGTAGACGACGATGGTGTTGTCAGCGAGTCCCGACTCCTTCAGCCCTGCGAGTACTTCACCAATGAAGTCATCATCTTTTCGGATTGCATCATAGTGCTGGGCGACGACGGATCGATAAAGATCATTTTGTGGATAGTCGGGAGGAACCGTTACCGTCTTTGGATCAACCTTGCGAGACGCCGGAAATTTGGCAGTATTGTTCTTGCCACCTGCTGTCTGGATCTGGCCAAAAAATGGCTGGTTCTCCTGCAACTTGTTCCACGGGATTGAATTTCTGGACTTCACCTCCAGTGAATAGGTTGCAGGGATGTCCCAGACAAAGTTGTAGTCGGTTTTCCCAAGATTGAAGGTAAAGTAACCACTCTCCTTCACCAGTTCGGGAAGCAGTTTCATGCTTTCAGGTAAGTGAAGCTTGGCCGGTCCGCGTGAAGAACGATGCTCGTGAGCATTGAAGCGGATCTGGTTCTGGCCACCCATCAAGGCAGAACGGCAAGCAGAGCAAACCGGGGCCGGAACAAAAGCACGCGAGAATAGAACACCACGTGCTGCCAACGAGTCAATATTGGGAGTTGCACCCTGATTGATCGCGTCTCCGTAGCAACCCATCCATGGTGAGGTGTCTTCAGCAAACAGCCAAAGAATATTTGGGCGACTCCTGGTTTGACTCTCTGCTGATGGAACCGTTTGAGCAGAAAGATTGGCTTCGCAACAAAGCGAGAACAATACAAAGGTTAGCAATAGCCAAACGGAGTCGCGGGTCAGGATTTGTCGTTGCATGATGTAGAAATTTTAGGCGTCAAAAGATTCAGGCGTCAAAATCGAACCAGGAACCCGAGGATCACCCGTTGGTGCTTTTATGCTGCACAAAAACGAGTCCTGCTTATTCACCTGGTGGTTCACGGCTGTCTGATTTTACCATGACTCGAGTGGATTAGCATCGCGGTCGATTCTTTTCAAACGTGTTCGCTGTGCAAATCTTGCGATGGACGCGACCTTCGTCATATCCCCCGTTTGGTGCTGGTCCAGCGAACTTGTCCGAACGCCCACTTGGTGCATCTGGAGGTTCAGGAAACACGTTGGTTCACCAAGCAGAGGATGAGGATCCAGAAATGCTACTTCTGGTGAGCTTATCGACACTCACTTTGGCGGCACACAAAGATTGATTTCCCGACTGCATGAAAGCATCTGTTTCCACAATATTCTGTTCACAGACCCTTCCGCTCCGCTTCGCCATGTTGCCATGAATGACGGTAGAATGCGGTTGCCCCGCCGTTGGACTTCTGATTGGACCGGGGCGAGTTTGTAATGTGATGAATCGATTTGACCGGAGAAGATGATGGGATTGCGTTTTAATTTGACAGCTTTTGTGGTGCTGGGGATGGGCTTGGCAAGTGCTGCCATTCGCGTGCAGGCTCAGGGGAACCTTGATGATATTCCCGTTACGCAAAAGAAACCCGTCACCGACGATTACCATGGGATGTCCGTCACGGAGGATTTTCGCTGGTTGGAAGAAGGGCAGAGTCCGGTCGTTCAAAAATGGAGCGACAGGCAGAACAGCTATGCACGCAGCATTCTGGACAACTTGCCCGGCGTTCCAATGTTGCGAAAGCAAATCAAGAAAATTCTCAGTGCCAAGACCGTGGGTTACGGAAGTGTGGCACTCAGTGGAGAGAAATGTTTTGCCATCAAGAAAGAACCTCCACGGCAGCAGCCATTCATTGTGGTGATGGATTCCGTGGATGATGTGTCTGGTGCACGCATCCTTGTTGACCCGAATGAGCTTGATGCATCAGGGACGACTTCGATTGACTGGTACAAGGTGTCACCCGATGGAAAATGGTTGGCCGTTTCCATGTCCAGTGGTGGCAGTGAAGTTGGTAATCTGAGTCTGTATGACGTTGAAACCGGAAAGGCCGCCGCCAGCGACAGGATTCAATACGTCAACAGCGGGACAGCGGGCGGTTCGCTTGCCTGGTTCCCTGACAGTTCGGGTTTCTTTTATACCCGGCATTTCAAGGTTGCGCCCGACAATCCTGATGATCAGAACGTGTATCAGCAGGTGTACCAACACCGCTTGGGGCAAGCGGCTGCAAATGACAAATATGAACTGGGAAAAGGATTCCCGCAGATCTCGGAAATTCAATTGGCGATGGATTCACAGACAGGCAATCTATTGGCCACGGTTCAAAAAGGTGATGGTGGTAAATTTGCTCATCACTTGCGTAATTCTGATGGTCAGTGGCGGCAATTCAGCCGGTTTGGTGATGGCGTCAAGCAAGCTGTGTTTGGGAAGCAAAGCGACTTGCTGGTTGTCACGCTTCGCGGTGCTCCCAAGGGAAAAATTGTTCGGGTACCGATCGCAACCCTCGATGTACAGAAATCCCCCACGCTGATCCCCGAAGGCGAGGATACGATCGTTACCAGTGGTGTTGCGTTTTGGGGAGAGACGACCATTTTGCCGATGCAGGATCGCTTGTACGTGGTTTATCAATTGGGTGGGCCAAGTGAGCTGCGCTGCTTTGATTATACAGGCCAGCCTTTGCCCGCCCCTGATCAGCTGAACGTTGCCGCAGTGCATGGCTTGCAAGCCATGGATGGGGAATCGGTATTGTTTGGAAATACGTCATACACTGAACCGGACGCCTATTATCGGTATGACGCGGCATCGGCAAAAACCTTGAAGACGCAAATCGCAAATGTCTCAGCAACAACGATGCAGGGAGCACGAGTCATTCGGAAGTTCGCGACATCTGCTGATGGCACAAAAATACCGCTCAATATCATCCTGCCTCCTGGTGTCACCGCCGATAAATCCAATCCCTGTCTCGTCTACGGGTATGGCGGATACGGTGTCAATCTGGAACCCCGATTCCGACCTTTGAATCGGATTCTGATGGACTACAAAGTGATCTATGTGGTGACCAATCTTCGTGGCGGCGGGGAGTATGGGGAACAGTGGCACCTCGAGGGCAATCTTACCAACAAGCAGAATGTTTTCGATGATTTTGCCGCGTGCGTGAAGTACATGAGTTCGAACGGCTACACCACACCGGAACGCACCGCAATTCTGGGTGGCAGCAATGGTGGTTTGTTGATGGGGGCAGCACTGACGCAACATCCCAAGATGGTCAAGGCAGTGGTTTCACTTGTCGGTATTTATGACATGTTACGTGTGGAGCTTTCTCCCAATGGAGCTTTCAATGTGACCGAATTTGGAACGGTCAAAAACAAGGAACAGTTCAAGGCGCTGTTCGGCTATTCGCCGTATCACAACGTGCAGGATGGAGTGGATTATCCTGCTGTTCTGTTCATGACAGGCGAAAATGATCCACGCGTTGACCCGATGCAGTCACGAAAAATGACGGCTCGATTGCAACAAGCAAATGCCGCCGATTCGCCCATCCTGCTTCGTACCAGCGCGAACGCCGGTCATGGAAGTGGGAATTCGCTGACAGAACAGATTGAGCAAAGCGTGGATCTTTACGCCTTCCTGTTCAATCATCTGCGGGTTGATTGATTTTCCTGGCAACTCTGGTTTCCGGGATCGCGCGGCTGCCTTGTGAGGACGAAGCAGTTACGGAGGATAACGAGGGTGGGACAGAGTTGCCTGCTAACATGGAAGCGTGGTGGGTTTTTGCACTGTTCAAATCCTTCGTGCTGAAAAATTTGATGTTACCGCGATAGAGCGATTGCATTTGATGCAGATCAGCAAGCTGGGTCCAGGATAGATCGTTGGCTTGATGCCAGGCGATCGCCTGCGCGATCTTCTGCGGGATGTGACCCGCGCCGAGTTTCTGACACAACTCAAGGATAATTGGATCGTCTGTGAATGTTTCCAGCGGAATCATTCGATAGGCAACTCGTGGTATCGGATCCGGTTTTCCGTGTTCAAGGCAAACGGTTGTCGCCTTCAATTTGCGGACTTTGCCTGGCGGGATGCGCATGATGCCAAAGCCCTGTCCATTTTGAAAGCCCTGTCCATTTTGAAAGCCCTGCTGATTTCCAGCACCCCGACCATTTCGCATGTCGAATCCTCCACCCACGCCTTGGTTAGTGCCACCGCCCCCAGCATTCTGATTCAGGTTCTGGTTCTGACCGAACTGCCCAAGCACAGGGACAGCGGCGATCGCCTTGGGCATCTTCAGTGTCAGAGGCCTATCTGATTCGTTCCTGATCAGCACATTGGCTTGTCTTGCGTTCATGGCGATGAATTGAACTTTGACATCGCCCTGGTCGATTGCGTCGAATAACGCGATGCCACTGGCATCTGACTCTTCTGCCGAGGCAGACAATGAGTCAATGTGGCTGGTTGCCGAGAAAAACAGGCAAACAAGTGTCATGTATCTCATGAGGTGTTTCCTTTGAAAAGTTGGATCGGACAAGATCCCAACGAGAGAGCAGACCCCGTGCCAAACCAGCTGTTTTTGATTGAACACGTGATTCTTGCCCTGATAAGCGTTGCAAAATATGCTTGCCATGAAATGCGCTGTTTCAGAGTCACACACGTGTTGTGTTTTGCTACACCTTCGGCATTTTCCTGCTTCACTTCCGCTGCGAACGCTTTTGTCCTGATTTGAGCTAACGTGAATGCACAGGAGGTATCGGGTAAGCTTTGGGTTCGCAAATCGGTTTGGTCGGCAGTCTGCTGTGGATCACCAACCGCGACGCGAATCCGGGAGCGGGGAGTCTTCTTTGAAACCATTGGTGCAAGTGAAAAAAGTCATGCAGATCCGTTTTACCAAATCAATTGTCGCGGGATTTTTTCTTCTGGCTTTCACGCAGCCATTTGTGTTTGGCCAGCAGGCTGTTGATGTTGCCAAGGCGATTAACCAATACGCGGTGGTGGATCTGAAAACGGATCTGAGCCGGCTGACCGAAAAGCAGCGGAAGATGCTTCCTATATTGATGGAAGCCGGAAAGATCATGGACAATTGTTTTTGGTATGAAGCATATGGCCCGCGCAGGAAATTTCTGGATTCGTTGCAGGAATCCAAAGTCCGAAGGTTTGTGAAGATCAATTATGGCCCTTGGGATAGGCTCGATGGCAACGCGCCATTTGTTGACGGTGTGGGGGCGAAGCCGTTGGGAGCGAATTACTACCCGGCTGACATGACCAAGGCTGAGTTTGAGGCTGCTGATTTGAGCGGCAAGGACAGTTTGTATACGTTTTTGCGTCGTGATAAGTCCGGCAAACTCAAGGTGGTGCCCTATCGCGAGCAATTCAAGCAACCGATGCAACAAGCCGCGAAACTATTGCGTGAGGCAGCTGGCCTGGCTGAAGACACCGGTTTGCGGCGTTACCTGCTGCTTCGTGCTGACGCTTTGCTGACAGACGACTATCAACTGAGTGATCTTGCCTGGTTGGATATGCATGACAATACCATTGATGTCGTGATCGGCCCGATCGAAAATTATGAAGACAAGCTTTACGGTTATAAAACAGCACATGAGTGCTTTGTGCTGATCAAGGACAAAGCCTGGAGCGCGAGGTTGGCCAAGTATTCGAAGTTTCTGCCAGATCTTCAGGCAACCTTGCCGGTACCCGACAAGTACAAACAGGAAGAGCCGGGAACGGACACCGAACTCAATGCTTATGACGTGATTTATTATGCCGGAGATTGCAATGCCGGTTCAAAAACTATCGCTATCAATCTGCCAAACGACGAGCAGGTCCAGTTGCAAAAAGGAACACGCAGGTTGCAATTGAAAAATGCAATGCGTGCCAAGTTTGACAAAATTCTGATTCCCATTGCAGATGAATTGATCGCAGAGGATCAACGCAAGCATGTCACATTTGATGCGTTTTTCAGCAACACCATGTTTCATGAAGTCGCGCATGGTCTCGGTATCAAAAATACGATTGATGGACGAGGATCTGTGCGGACGATTTTGAAAGAACATGCGGGAGCAATTGAGGAAGGCAAGGCAGATATTCTCGGTCTCCACATGATCAATCAACTTCACGAGGGCGGTGAACTCAAGACGGATCTGCAGGATTATTATGTGACTTTCATGGCAGGGATTTTTCGAAGTGTGCGTTTCGGTGCGTCCAGCGCACACGGCAAAGCCAATATGATCCGTTTCAATTTCTTTCGTGACGCCGGTGCATTCGAGCGTTTGCCGAATGGACGATACCGCGTCAACGTCGAACGCTTCCGACAGGCGACGAGGGACTTGTCATCGTTGTTGTTGCAATTGCAGGGCAACGGTGATTATGTCGGGGCTTCGGAACTGGTAAAGACGAAAGGAGTCATCGGGCCGCAATTGCAGTCGGAGCTTGACTTGCTGACTGAAAAAGGAATTCCGGTGGATGTCATTTTTCGGCAGGGCCCGGATGTCCTCGGTCTGAAGTAGTTTATGTTGACTCGCCAGGAGAGGTTCAAGACGGGATAGGATCCGCATGCAAAGTTCTTGTTGGGGGCGATGACATCGAGCGAAACATTCCCTGCATCGAACGAAGCAGTTCTTGCTTGGCAGTTGCATGCAGCCACATCAAGGTAGATCGCGGGCATGCATTGCGGGAGCATGTATTGCGGGGGCATGCATCAGGTATCGAGGATCAAGACTTCTGTCTGGCGGCAAGCTGAATCTGTGGTGACATGGTGTGTCGGACCAGAGACTTGAGCTCAAGTTGTCATTGCCGGGGTGTCATCTGAGGCTGCCAGATTTTGTCCAACCGTGAGTGTTGCTCTTTCCGGCAGATGCCATGGCAGCGTAACCCAGAAGGAACTTCCTCTCCCAAGTTCACTTTCGAAATCCACTTCACCACCGAGGAGTTTTGCGAGTTCTTTCACAATTGAGAGTCCGAGGCCGGTTCCGGCGAATTCTCGTGTTAGTCCTTCGCCATCCAGCACTTTGCGGCTCTGCCGGAATTTTTGAAAAATGATGGACTGGTCCTCGCCAGCGATGCCAACTCCGGTATCACTGATAAGAAGTTTAAAGCGACCATTCTCAGCGTCGCTCACGGTGACCTTGATCATGCCGCCCTCCGGCGTGAACTTGATCGCATTGCTCAGCAGGTTGTTGAGGATCTGTCCAAGTTTATTGGGGTCCTGATGAGCCTTTGGAAGATTGTCAGGAACATCGACTGAGAGTGAAATGTTTTTATCTTCTGAGAGCGAGTGAATCATATCGCATTGGGCCGAGACCAGGCGACTGAGTTCAAATTCGCTGGACTTGACTTCCATTTTCCCCGCTTCAACTTTCGCCAAGTCGAGAATATCGTTGATCATTTCGAGAAGGAGTCGACCACTTTTCTGAATATTGGATGCATATCGTCGCTGTTTGTCGTTCAACGAATCGATTCCCTGCAGGACCTCGGAAAAACCAATGATGCTATTGAGTGGGGTGCGCAGTTCGTGGCTCATGTTCGCAAGGAAATCACTTTTCAAGCGATTGGCTTCGTAGAGCTGCAGGTTCAACTGGGCGAGTTGGTCAACACGTGTATCAAGTTCCGTGTTGACTTCCTGTATCTGATCCTGGGTCTCAGTGAGGTGACGTAACATTCGATTGAAGGCATCGGCCAATTCACGGAACTCATCCTCAGTTTCAATCGTTGCTCGCTGGTTGGTGTCTCCGTGCGTAATAGCGTCGCTGACGTCACGCAGGTGGTACATCGGATAGAGCACAAGATGCCTTACGATGGTGTGCAGCACGAATAGCGTGACTGCAACAATCAACATTCCCAGTGCGACCACAATGGCCCGGATGAATGTTGTTGATTCCCTCGTGCTCTCGTATGGCATTGTCACCTTGTGCACACGGAACGGGATCTGAGAGGCTCGCGTTTCGGGCGGTGCATTGGGGTCAAATGTGGTTTCACTTCCCTTGGCCATGTGGCACAGTTGACAACTCTGCTTGAAAAAAACCGGTATGTAATAGACACAGTTGCCATCTTCTGTTTCGTACTCATCGAAAAGCGGTTGCTCAAGATTGGGAGTGATCTGGCTCAACGCTTCATTTTCGGCAAACTTAATGGGTTCCGTCAGGTCAGGACGCTGTTCTCTCAGGGAGTTGGCATAGAAGGCAACAGCGTCTCTTCTCAATTGTTCGAGAATGGCGGCTTCGATTGGGTCGTCAGGAGTTTTTCGATCCGGCAGTTTGGTGTACTGTCTGGAGTCACTGAGTGAAAGAAATTCGTGTTTGCTTTTTGATACTTGATCACCCTCTTCTTCGTCAAAGTCGTCGCCGGTAACACTGGCACCAATGATTACTTTGCGGAGATCGCTGAGAACGATTTTCGGGTCAACTTTCTCGGTGTTCAGGTCCGAACCAGAGGCGACGGTTTCCTGCTGATTCTGGGACCACACTGCATCATCGTGCAGAAGGAGGAGTTGGATAGCTGCAAAGTCTTTTGCGCGTTGCCGGGTAGTGTTGAGAACCAGTTCACGTCCCAGTTTTTCGACTACGGCGAAAGCGCCAAGCATCAGCACCATCAAGGCGGAACCAAAGAAGAGCAGGCATTTCCGCTCCAGACTCATCGATGCAAACAGGCCTTTGAGCAGCCGAGTCATGATTTACTGGTTTTCCGAGCGAGGGTACGAAAGCCCGCACCCACATGAGCGCGACAGACGAGTGTGACGGAATTTGTGTTTCGATGGCACCCGAATTTGTCGCTTGCTGATGGGGCTTCATGGCCGACACCCTCATTTTAGCCGGTTTTTTCAGGCAAACGTGGGTTTTTCTTCTCGACTCACTCATTGGGTTGCTCCCTGCGAGACTGCGTGGATGAGTGTCAGAAGCACGGTTTTTTGATTTCAAAGCAGAAATTGAGACGGTAATTGCAGTGATGACTTGACGAAGTTGGCACAATGACACGCCCTGAAAGGTGTCCACACGTGAGGACGCTTATTCGATAAAACTCGCGAAGCATGATTTGAATGGAAGAGAAAAAAGTACGTTTGATGCACTACGATCCGCGGTGGCGTCAGGAATTTCAGCAAACAAAGAGCAGTATTTTGCATAGTTGCGATGGTTGGGTCACCGCTGTCGAGCACGTGGGTAGTACGGCGATTTCAGGACTCATCGCACGCCCCATCATTGATGTCCTGGCGGCGGTGGCTGATGAGAAAGCTCTGGCGACCGCGGCCCAACTGATCGAGGGTCTGAATTTTCGCATCCACGATTCCCCGTTTTGGTCTGCTGAGCCGATCGTGCTTGGGAAGCCTCGTCACCTTTCTGCTGCGCAACCGGATCCAACACACTGTGTGTGGCTGGTGATTCACGAATCTGACTGTTGGCGGAGGATGATCGGGATGCGGGATTGGTTGCGGAATCAAAAAGAAACAGCGATACGTTTTGAGGAGGCGAAGGTCGCACGTTGGCGCAGTGGTGAAGGAGAGTTGTCGGCCTACGAGTCGGACAAGGCTCTCTTTTTTGCACATCTGGAGGACCAAATGGAAGCGGCCCAGCGACCCAACAATGATCTTTGATCAAGGCCATCAGTGCTGGCTGGATTGCGGATGCTTTCCCGCGTAGCAGGTCATTGGGAGAATGGTTGCAGGGCGGGAATGCCGGAATTGACAGTGATTTCCCGAGTCACATCGCGTCAGGACGATGGTTGCAGTTTCACTGTCTGTCATGCTGGGTGGGGTTCCTCTGGCTTAGTATAATGTGGCCCTGCGGTGTTTTCCTGTTTTGAAAATTCGACCCTCTGACTCGCGACTCGCCTCAATGCCTCGGAGCCGACTAGGACCACTCGCGATTGAAACGAAACTTGGTGATCATCCGTCCCAGAGTTCAGTGTGGAGAGCAATTCATATTCAGCTCAAACGAGCGGTTGCTGTCAAAGTGTTTGCTGCACCGTTTGGCGGAACGCCTGAAGCCCGGTCTGCCTTTGCGGCTGAATGGGAGGTGTTAAAACAGATTCAACATCCTGGCATTGTTCGTTGCTATGGTGGCGGTTTTGAGGAAACGGATGCTTACCTGGCTCATGAATTGATCGAAGGTTCTACGCTGGCCAGGGAGCTGGAACGCCGTTCTCGTCTCTCATGGGAATCCGTGCTGGACCTTGCCGAAACGCTGACAGGGGCCTTGCAATTCCTGCATGAAAAAGACCTCGTGTATGGGGTGGTGCAACCAGAGAAGATATTGTTTGCCGGCTTGAGTCCTGTGTTGATCGACGTGCGTGTGGATAGGGCGACGACGCTGTACCGAACCAATCGCGCCGTGTCGCACCACGAAATGACATTCTGGTCGCCCGAACTGGGTGAAGACTCAAACGCATTTTCGGTGCATGGGGATCTCTATTCATTGGGTGCTACCCTTTACACGGCTTTGACCGGACGCGTGGTTGTCTCGGGAACATCAATCGAAGAGGTGCGTGGGAACATTCGCTACGAAATCCCCGAAAGTCCTGCTTCCATTGTCATGGATTGCCCGGTCTGGCTGGACAAGCTGATCATGCAGTTGCTTGAGAAAGATCCGAACGATCGTCCCCACGGCGCAGCCGCTGTCACACTTGCTCTGCAGGAGGTTCGGCGCCGGTCGATGTCACGTACTGGCGTTGCTGAACATGTTTCACAGGGATTCAGCCCACTCAATGTCACTGACCAAAAAGAGCGGGATGA
This sequence comes from Planctomycetaceae bacterium, assembly GCA_002862205.1. Taxonomy (GTDB): domain Bacteria; phylum Planctomycetota; class Planctomycetia; order Pirellulales; family Pirellulaceae; genus Rubripirellula. The sequence goes on from PKCN01000034.1 coordinate 11,818, forward strand.
GGCACGCATCCTGTTGGGGCATGGGGCGTTGCTGGTCGATGAAGAGGAAACCGTCGCAAAGCCGGAGTGGTACGACCGCGCGATCATTCTGGTTCTTGGCCTGATGGTCATCGTATCGATGATCGCCTATGCGCTTTGGCCATTGAACGAAAATCAAATGAGAGATCGCGCCGAAGAGCTGTTGGCTCGTGAAAATCGTACCTCTCTGAATCAGGCCAAATCCAGTTACCTCATTCCCATGCTCGAAAAGTACCCTGATGGTGTACACGTTGCTTGGGCGCAAGAGCAATTGGAACGGGTGGAAATGATTCAGGCAGAACATGTTCTGGAAGTCAAATTAAAGACCAACAGACCCTTGTCCAATGAAGGTGAGAGGCTTTACGCCGAAGCCTACGATTTTGAAAAGTTTGGGGATGTGGCGACTGCATTGGATCGTTACCGAAGCATGGAGACTTTGCTGGCCGACGATGATACCTACAAACCGTTTGTCAATCTTGCACGAAGACAGATCGCAATGATAGAAGAGAATGGATTCGAACAGGGTGAAGCTGCTCGCATGATTCAAAATAAGCTAGATCAAGCGGACGAAGCATTTCAGAGTGGCAATATCGTTGCTGCTCGCAAAATCTGGTACAGCATCGTGGATCTGTACGGCAATAACGCCAATGTAGCACCGCTCGTGTCAAAAGCGCAGAAACTCATCGCCGATGACGGCATGGAAGCCAAGGAGCCATCACAATGAGTCAACAAGATGATTCTGTTTCGCCCATTGATGCGCAATTGGCCGCGCCGCCGCTGTCTGCCAATGACATAAATGTGTCAACGCTCGGGCAGGCACCCGACCCGGTGGGATATGCACAGACGGGAGGTGGAGGAACGGATAAGTTGATACAGAGCAAGCTTGCAGTATTGGCATGCCTGTTTTTAGTGACAGGATTTCTGGGGCTGCCACTACTTTGGATGAATCGAAGGTTCAGTACAGCCGAGCGGCTTTTTTGGTCGATTGTCGTGACCATTTATACGCTGGTTCTGATCGCAATAGTCGGAGCGGTCCTGGTTTGGGTATACAGGCAAATTGCCGGCTAATCGAGGTGCTTCAGAGTTCTGGAAGTTGCATGAAACATTTTCATGATGTTCTGATTACTTCAGCTTTGTTTTCCAGCGGTCAATCTGAAGTCGGACCTGATCTGGAGCCGTTGATCCATAGCTGACGAAAGCGGCAACAGAGTTCTTGCAGCCGAGAGACTCAAAAACGGTTGCATCGATCTCCGGAGCGTGTTGTTGGAGCACTGCTAGTGGCAGTTCTGCCAGCGGGACATCCCGTTGCATGGCATCACCGACGATGGCCCCGACAAGGTGATGAGCGCGCCGTTGTGGAACACCTTTCTTAATCATCCATTCCATCAGGGTTGTTGCATCAAGATAGCCGCGTTCCAGTCGGCTTGCGATTGATTCACGCTGCAGGATACTGCCCGATACGATCGGTGCTGCCAGTTCGAGCATCGCCGAAACGGTATCGAAGGAATCAAATAGAGGTGGTTTGTCTTCCTGCAAATCACGGTTGTACGCTAACGGTAGATTTTTAATTAACAGCATCAGCGTTTGCAGGTTACCCATGACTCGCGCTGACTTGCCCCGAGTCAGTTCGAGTGTATCGGGATTGACCTTCTGAGGCATGATGCTGCTGCCGGTGCAGAATTGTTGTGGAATCTTGATGAAGTTGTATTCCACCGTGCTCCATAGGATCCATTCCTCGGCCCAGCCACTGAGATGCGATGCAATGGTTGCCAATACAAAGGCACTTTCCAGCATGAAGTCGCGATCGCTGCTGGTGTCCAGGCTGTTCGCGGTGACTCCTTCAAAACCCAATTGACGAGCAGTTTGCTGGCGATCAATCGGTAGTGTTGTTCCGGCAACCGCAGCAACACCAAGGCTGCACTGATTGACCCTTTGGCGACAATCAACAAGCCGCTCACGATCGCGTTGGAGCTTCTCGATATAGGCGAGCCAGTAGTGCGACGCCAGAACGGGCTGCGCTCTTTGCAGATGTGTGTAGGCGGGAAGAATAATATCAAAGTCGTCGTCGCAGCGGCTCAGAAATGCACGCTGCAACGTTTCCAACCGTGCGTCGATCCCATCAAGTGCTTCGCGAACCCACATCCGGATATCTGTGCTGACTTGGTCATTCCGGCTTCGAGCGGTATGTAATTTACGTCCCACATCGCCAATCCGATCAATCAAAGCTTGTTCGACATGCATGTGGATGTCTTCCAACTCAAACCGGAACGGCAGTTGACCTGCATCAAGTTCAGACTGAATTTCGACCAAAGTGTCGCGGATCAGCGAAAATTCTTCCGCCGTTAGCAAACCGACGCTTGAAAGCATCTCAGCATGCGCGATCGAACCACGAATGTCCTGCTGATACAAGCGGCTATCGAAACTGATGCTCTCGGCAAAGGCTTCAAGCCGTTGATCGGTGCTGGCTTGGAAAACACCGCTTCGGGAGGGGCTTTTCACGGATCAATTGTCCCAATTGCTTCAGAATCTCAATAATGCACGAGGCTCGTGCGTCTATCCGAAGCCCATTATCCCCGACACGCACAGAAAGACGACCCCGCTCAACGAGAAACCTGAGAACCTGTCAGATTCGAGGTTTTCAGGCATCCACTGTCCCTTATCACGCGGCTGGCGGCGGGGTAATTTGGGGTCCTCAGAGAACACTTTTGCTGGGAGCTGCTGCGTCGAAGTTTCCCGTGGGCTGTCATGATCCTGAAAACAGAGAGACCGTATCCTGAAAGCTTAGAGAAGGTTGGTCGGGCCGAGGTTCGCCGCAGGGAGCCTTGGTTGCGGTATTCTTCCTGCGATGTGAGTTTCACAACGAATTTCTGTAACAATGAAGAGTGCCGAGAAATGACCAATCAGCGACACTCGCCTGTTGAGTATCGACTGCCTTGACCTTGCGATGGCATGCCGCAAGATTCATGTGACTCATTCACCATGGACTGAGGTTGCTGCCTCGTCGACCATCCCCAACCTGTACATCGAAATGCGAATTCTTCCCCAATATTCCTGCGACCGATTCGAGCATCCTTTGGCGAGCCGATTGATGGTTGTTGTGCTTCTGCTGTCACTTACGGCTCATGCACGATCAGAAGACGTCTTCATCACCGCAGCAGTTGGCGAGCCATTTGGAGCGGCGACGATTGAAATGCCACTCGATTCGGCAATGTTTGGTCGGACTTTTCCTGCTCTCCGTGTGAGTGCCGCAGATGGACGTGTTTTGTATCCGGTTTCCAACGATCTGGTCACAACGGGACGCCCTTCTGATCGTCCCGTACCCCAAGCTGGTGGAGGCAGGCTTTTGAATCGCGTGGGCAGCTTGATTCGAGAGCTTGCCAGTGGCGATGAGCCGTTGAAGCAAACAGTGGCTCGTCGAGTTTCATTTCTGTTCATTGGGACCGAACCGCTGAGGGTAACAATTGCGGATCAGCAAGGTGTGATCGGAAATTATTCCATCGTCCCAAAACAGGATCCCGCCATTCATGCAAGCGTCCTCAAAACTTGGTGGACAGGATATACCAATGCAGCACAAACGTTGGTCGCAGCATCTGAGCAGCCAGCGGTCGTGCAACTGTATCTGATTTCGATGTTGGCCAGACGAATCGGTTTACCGATACCGAGATGGTATAGCGAGTCACGGCAGGAAGAAGATCAGTTGTTGAGTACTCTCAAATTGATTGGCGGCGCAGCTGGCGTGGGAGAGTCCATGTTCGCCGAGGCGGCAGCCGGCGCAGTGCCGGCCCAAATGGCAACCGAGCCGTTGCCTGCACCACCGCTCTGGATTTCTGAAACCGTTCCCGGCGATGTGCAGAGTGCCGTGGTAGAACCCATTGCTACGAAGGTTCCACCAGATTGTTTTTATATCCGTTATGGGTCCTTTCAGAATTATTTGTGGTTTCAGGATTTGGCGGATGAGCATGGTGGCGATATCACGCGAATGATCACATTGAGGGGACTTGTCAATGATGGCGCTGAACGGCTCGAAACGCAATTGAACATGAAGATGACGCAATTGTCTCGCATGTTGGGTGGTACGGTGATTGAGGATCAAGCATTGATCGGAAGAGATCTCTTCCTGACCGATGGAGCAAGTATGGGAGTATTGATCAAATCCAGAAATGGATTTCTGCTCAATACCTCGATCACGAATGATCGCACCAAGCTTGCACGGGAAGATGCATCCGTCACGCTCGAGAATTTGCAGATTGACGATAGGGATGTCAGTTTTCTGCGCAGCGCTGACAACCGTATTCGCTCATTCTTGACCCAGGATGGCAACTATATCTTCGTCAGCAACAGTCGGAAATTGACGGAACAGTTCATTGAAGTATCGAAGTCTGGCCGTTCGCTTGCCACGACTGCTGAGTTCATGCTTGCCAGAAAGTTGATGCCGCTTGAACGCGACGACACGATCTTTGCATACTTTTCTCCTGCAATGCTTCGTGGACTGGTTTCACCGGAATATCTCATCGAGTTGCGGCGGCGGATGTTTGCAAAAGCAGATATTTCCCTCGTGCAGCTGGCAAGGATGGCCGGGGCGATGGAATCAAAGACCGCTCGCAGTGATTTGGATATTCAGCAGTTGGTTGATGCGGGATTTCTGCCAACGGAGTTTGGCCTCCGGTCAGATGGTAGCGGTGTGTTTGAATTGACCGACACGGCACTGGATACCAAACGTGGCGCACAGGGTAGTTTCCTGCCGATTGCTGATGTTGCGATTGAATCAGTCACTCGCGACGAGTTTGCCTGGTACAGTCGGATTGCAAATGAATACACCAATCGCTTTGCAAGTATGGATCCGATCATGTTGGGAATCCATCGGGATGCAAGAGACCCTGAGTCCAAACGGGAGCGTCTGACCGTTCACGCCGAGGTTGCCCCGTTTGATGCTGGTAAGTACGGCAAGTATGCACAGCAATTGGGGCCGCCGACGCAAGTCGCGATGCAATTCGCTCCTGATGACATCGTCGCATTGCAGGCTCATGTTGCTTCGCAGCAACTCGGACCACCCACGCATCTATTTGCGGCGATCAAGGACACGGTACCCCCCACGCCTGAGCAATTTGAGGGGATCATCAAAACCTATTTATCGTTGCGACAATTACCCGGATATCTCGGTGCTTGGCCTCAGCCAAGTACACTGGACCGTTTGCCTCTTGGTTTGGGGCGCGGTCAGCCAGTCGGACCGGGTATGAGTCGCCTTCTGGGAGGTTTGTATCGCTTTACCGATGGCAAATTCAGTATCCTCTCTTTTCAGCCAGACGTGATCACCCAGAGTTTGCCGTTTCTGGCCGCGACTGATGTTCCCAACCCCGCTCAGATTCGTGCCAACATTGGCGATTTGAATGGCAGTCAGATCGAGGGTTGGGCGAATGCCCAGCTATACGAGAGATCCCGCATCAGTAGTGTCGCTACAGCACAGTTTCTTGATTCAATCACCCACCAGTTCCAACTGCCGCCAGATCAGGTCTTGCCGATTGTGCAAAGTATCCTCGGGGCTGACGTGCAGTGCAGTCTCGGCGGGCAGTACGAGTGGTCTGTCAATGGTGGACAGTGGCAAAGCACGGTCTGGAATGGGCCCATGGCGGCTCTGAAAGCACCTGCTGATTATGTCGCACCGGCGATGATGTGGTTTCGTGGTGCCAATATTTCTGTCACTCAGTTTGACGATCGAGTTGTGGCTGATGCGGTCATCAATCTGGCTCGGGAATGATCTGTGATACCGCACAGATCGATCAACGCATGCCCGTTCGTTTGGCAATGGCGTCAGCAAGCAATGGATCTGGACCGAGATAGCCGGAAGTGAGCCACTGCAACGACGGGTGCCTGTCTGCGACCTCCCGGGTCTGGTCCAAAATTGCCTGATTCAGTCTTCCTTCAAAAAGCAAGTGTGGCTGGACCAGTACCGTATCGAAACGGCCGCTCTTGGCGACTGCTTCAAGTGTGTCTGGTAGGCGTGGTTCTGTCATGGCGTAAAAGGTCGTCATCACGTCAGCCACTGATGATCTGCGACTGAGGATCTCACTGAGGATACGCATATCAGCCTTTGCACAAGGATCATGACTGCCACGCCCCACCATCACGATTGCCGTGCGCTCCTGTGGATGTTGGCAGGACGCCAGTGCGGTGCTCAATCGCTGCATCGCCAAACCAATGATCGCAGCGTGCCGAGAAAGCGGGCGTGATTGATCAAACGTAACCGAGGGGCTGGTGGCTTGGCATTCTGCGAGAATGTCAGGAATGTCCTGCTTGGCATGGCCTGCGGCGAACAACAGTAAAGGCGCTACATGAATGTGTGTCACACCAGCGTGCAACAATTGATTCCATGCCTCGGGAATGGTTGGGCTTTGAAACTCCAACAGCCCAGCTGCAACGGGCGCCGGTGCGACCCGTGCTGAAAGGTGTTTTTCCAGCTCAAAGAACTGCTGAGTGCCAACAGCGTTTCGTGTGCCGTGTCCAATCAGCAAGATGCCAGCGTTGTCCATCTTGGTGCATGCGGTCGGGGGCATTGGGTTGGTACGGTTCACTCCACGACAGCGGAGTTTGGGAAACCTTCCTGAACCAGAGACGATAAAGCTGTATTCAAATCGAATCCTGTGTCATAGTCCACGACCACTTGGCGATTGTCGAGAACGCCCTCTGAAGGCTGAGTTGCCAACACAACCGACTGGACACCCTCAGTAGCTTCCAGAGTCGCCTTGACGCGGGGAAAACAGGCCACTTCACAATGCATTGACGGCACAGCAATCGTCAACGTACCAGCCTTTGTCATCACTGCAGCGGACGCCGATGTGGCGGTGGATGCCACCTTTCCCGTTTCTTCCTGATCCGGATAGGACACGATCCCAATCATGATTCCGATCGCGGCCAAGAAGGCAATGAAGTAAGCAAATCCTCGCATCGTATGGTCTCTCAAAGAAAGTGGGAAGCTTTTGTCAGCATCAGCAAAAGTATCACATGTTGGCAAGGTGCAAACAGGGTTGAAACTTACGTGCCCACCGGTTTCAGCCGGTTTCAGCTGCATCCGTCATTTGGTGGCAACGTCAGTTTGAGGATACGCTGTCGTGGTTGCAGCTGGTTTTCCAGCGGTGCGGGAAATCTTCGATATTACAAGCCATTTTTGAAAAAGTTGAGACCAATAAAAAGGGATTGGCCATGGCCAATCCCTTGTTGGAATTCATCCTTTGCTAATGCAGCTTATCAGGCATTTGTTTTGACGTCAGCCGAATCGGCCACGTTCACCCAAACGTGCACGTGTGGCGCGCCGCGATAGTGCCACACGAAAGATGGTCCTTCCAGTCGCCAATTGTCCCATACCCCATCTTTGCCAAGATCATTGTCGGTGTAGAACGAGAGCTTGCACGCATCAAGGCCGCCTTGTTTGGACAGACATTGCATCGCCTCTTGCTGGTCACTGGTACGATACATTTCAGTGAGCGTACCCAGAACTTTTTGAAGATGTTCTTTTTGGTCAGAGCTCATGTCGGTGACAGGCAGTCCCGTCATACCATTCTTGGAGCCACGGAAAGCAACTGCCTGTTCCCGTGGTGTTTTGGCGACTTGGGCCTGTTTCTGTTGCTTGCCACCGAGCATCTGATAGAGCTTGTTGGCTTCCACAGCCTGACTCCAGAAGACGTTGTCAGTGTGTTTCGGATTTTCATTGAACTCAGGTGCGTGGCCGTAAAAAATGGGTCCACCAAAGGCAACGTGATCTGCTGAGTTTCCATCACATCTCAATGTCATGTGTCGACCCGTCAGGACCAGTTCGAATTTACCCTCGCCTGGTTTGCCAAAGATCGCAATTGACTGCTCATTTCCGAACCCACCTGCATCGTCCTCAAGTTGCTGGTAGTAACGCTCGTGCCATGCTGGATGAACGATGGATTCAAAGACTTTGGTGACCAAATCGCGTTGCTCATCGGAGTAGAAATCATCATTGATTTCCGGTTTGGTAATGTTCCAGTTGTTGGCTACAAAACTTCTCAACAAACCCCGTTTCTCGTCTTGGTGATTCCAGTCAAAGCAGATCGATTTTTTCTGTTGGTCGCTGAGTGTCGAGTAGAGCGTGCCTACGACGGATTCCGCACTTGGTGCCGTTTCGGCTGCGGCAACCTGTAGACCGGAGGTGATTACTGAGCCGGTGGCGATTGCCGCAGCGGC
>PKCN01000180.1 GCA_002862205.1 Planctomycetaceae bacterium
AGAGGGCCATCCAATCCACATGCCCTTCACTTCACCTTGCGATACAGGAAGGTGTCAGACGTGAGCAGTGAAGCGAGCAATGCCTTCATGCTGCCATCATTGTCTAAATAAGCCTTGTAGGCATCCTGAAGAACTGGGGCGTCGTTGATGGTCTCGTTACGTCCCATCCAATAACGGAATGCATGGCGAACGAACACCTGCTTCACGCGTTCGCTGCGGGCGAGCTTGTCAATCAACTCCAGAGCATTGTCGACTGGCCCATCCAAACCGGCATCGCCGCTGTCGGTGATCTCACCTGTCGCATCGACCGGTTTGCCAAGCTCCGTGGTTCGGAAAAGCCCGGCATGGTTAAACATCTCGAAAGGCAACCCGAGCGGATCCATTTTCCGGTGGCACTTCCAACATGCTTGCTCACGCGTCACTCGCATGCGATGCCGCAGTGTCTCCTTGGGCTCATCCGGCAACATCGCATCAACCGTAATCGGTACATCAGCGATGGCTCCGCCCAACAGACGCTCGCGGATCCACCTGCCACGCAGAATGGCGTGATTGTCCATGGCATCCGAATGAGCGACCAACCAGATAGGGTGAGTAAGAATTCCCTTCCGCTCGTTCGCGGGAAGAGTCGTGAGTCGACGTTCGGTCATGCCGTCGGCGTTTCCCTTACGGTCTGAGATTTCCGCGAAAGGTTGAACCCGTACATGAACGGTCTGAGCGGTGGGTGTCTCTGTGGATATCTCGGTGGGTGTCTCTGTGGATATCTCGGTAGGTGTCTCGGTGGGGTCTGTTTTGTTTTCAACGGCGACGGCAGTGCTTGCGGCAAGAAATTGAACGGCATCGGCAACCACTAAACCACCGCCGCCGCTGCCGGAAATCACAACCGCGTCCCAAGGGCCGGACGGGAACTCGAAAAAACCCAACGATTGAAAATAGCCGTCCGACCCTCGTTTATTGAAACTACCCGGATTCAGTCGTTGGTCGATGCGAAAGGATTCCTCGCCATCCTTATGGCGGACGGTCACTAAGGCTTTGGGGGCCCGGTTGGAGTGTGGTGCGATTGTCATGCGTACTTCGTACTTGCCCCGCTTGGGGAACGTCACGGGATAAACCACTTTACTGCTGGCGGTGCGTGTAAAGAGATACTCAGTGCCCACGTGATTCGTCACTCCGCTGGACTGCGACCATCGTCCCGTGACTTTTGCATCGGGGTTATCCACAACAATTCCGGGCAGGTCTTGGGCTTGGAGAGCAGGAAGGGCATTGATTTTCTCCTTCACGTCAACGAACTTTGTGCCCTTCCGAACAAGAAGCGGCTTGCCATTTTCGTCTACGATCTTGCCGTCCTGGCTGATACCCCGAAAGTATCCTTCATCCCTGCGGCTTGCTGGAAGAACTACCCGGTTCGTCGTCAGCAGCTCGTAAAGGACATTTTTGTCCTCCTTCACAATCAACTCCACCAACCGGTCGGTGTTGGTCGCCATCTTCACCATGGCAAAGCGGTGCGACTTGCTCTTGCCCAAACCACCGGCCTTGATGAGCAGATTGTCATCTTTGTCGACTTTCCCAGCGAGATCGTAATCAAAATACTCTCGAAAGAACCGCTGGATCACAGGCTTGCGAATGCTGTCATCGTTGAGGATGCGTGTGACTTCTCGCCTGACATCCTTCCTCGTCTTCAAACGCCCCTCATTGAGTGCCTGTGTGAGTTTTCTGTCTGGTGCGATATAGGAGAAGGCGGCGTTGATCGCCAAAACCAGTTCCTGATCTTGCAACATGACGCGACCAAACCTGTCGGGGTCACCTGTCTTGCAAAGTTCAGAGCGAAAGAGAGCGGCGCGGTCGAGGAAGATCGGCGTCAGCCCCAGAATTGCCCCCTCTTCCTTGCCAAGTTGCTCGACGGACTTCTTGACGATTCCGACATAGGTTGCGGATTCATTGGTAGTCGGTGGCCGCAATGTCAACACTTCAAACAGATAGTCAACCGCTAATCTGATTCGCTCATCGCTGATGCCCGGTTCGGCCATCAAGTGATAGACCGGGGTGATCGGCCGTCTCGATGCTTTACGGTAATAGACTCCTTCGGGGTCGCCATGTTTGGTTTGAATCGTCCGGCCTTTGTAAGTCGCCTTTCCTTTGTTTTTCTGATCGATATCTTCCGCACGATCAACAAACTGAAAGGGATAGCCTTCGGGCCCGTGGGCCATGAAGCGAATGATGGCTTCCGCATCATTGGCAATTCGCAAAGTTTCAGCCGTGTTGACCGAATACAGGTGCGAGTAGTGTTGCAAACCGCGTTTCACCTTGGTGCTCAATATGGGAGTAATTTTCGCGAGCCCGGAATGAAGAGAGAATGACGTCCCTACCCAGTCAACCGTATCTTGAACGCCAAGGTAGATATTGATCCCGCGTTGGTAGTGTTCGGGGACCTGATCACCGTGGGTTCGTACTCCGGGTGTTTCGGGGTTGTATGGTCGCTCAATGGTCACCAACTCGTTGAGTCGGGTGAAGTACTCCTGGGGATGCAGACGCCAGAGACGAGCCGACGAGGATGCCGGTTCGAGATTCTCTGGCAAGTCACCAAACAGCAGATCATGGTTTAGGAGATTGCCTTTGGAAGGATGAAGGTGCTCGCGATAGCCTCCCTTTTCCTTCAAAGCACGCTGCATGCTAACAATAATAAAATCCACCAACTGCTGCCGCTCTTTGAGTGTTGGCTGTTCCTCGCCCCGGGGCGGCATCTCTTTGACTGCTACCTGCTCCAGAATACTTTTCCACAACTGGTCATTGCCTGCGTCAACGCCAGTCAATTCATGCAAGGCAACATCGCCCTCCTGAGTGCCAAGGCCATGACAGGCAACGCAGTACTTTGCCAAAAAGGGCTGGGCGTGGGCCTCAAACGATGTTGAGTCACCTGCTTGAAGCTTCAGCGTCAAAAGCGACAGAGACGTCCCCGCGACGATCGCAACACAAACAAATGTTCTCAAAGCCATCATTGCTTGCCCGCCTTTATACAAGCAGTTGCTCGAGAGGACCGCTACTCGAGTCGAGACTTCTGGCGCTGGCCTCGTCCATGTTGTAGCGATCACAGGGTGCTCCAATCGCGTGCAGGATTGTTGCGTAAAGTGCATTGATGGGACGTGTTCCATCGAACTGGATAAAGTTGCCGGTTTTGATCCGTCCGCCGCAGTTGCCCAGCAGGATGAAGGGCCACGTCGAGGCACTCGTGTGTTGTTTGTCCGCATTACCACTGGTGTAGACAATGAGTGTATTATCCATCATCGTTCCGTTGCCCTCAGGCACCGACTCGAGGGACTTCATCAACTTAATGAGCATCTGGCAGTTGTAATTTCGGATCTTGTGCCAGATGGGATTTCCTTCCTGGCCCATGTGTCCCAGAAAGTGGCCAGTTGTTTCAACGCCCAAGCCTTCCCACGAACCCCAAACGCCTGCGCGACCTGAGGCGATGGTCAAAGTATTGGTGAGGCCAGACTTCAACGCGGCGATGCCGATATCCAGAAGGGCGTCATGCCAATCTGTTTCAAACTTCGGTGAGCGGAACTTTTCGTCTCGTTCCGGTTGAAATTGTCTGAGCGGCTCAGCAAAAGCACTCAGTTTCTTCCGCAATTCGTTGATACGACTGAAACCATTCACGTACGGCTCGTAAAGCGTTAGATCGCTTTCTGCCAAGTCGCCTTTTCCCTTTGCGGCAACGGACTCGACCTGGTCGAAAATCTGGGATCTCGCTTCGTATTCCTTCTTAATGTCACCATCGGCAATGCTGCCAAACAACGTCTGGTAAAGGTGATTGGGGTTGCAATGCATGTAAAGTGGTTCGCCTGCTCCTGAGGCAGACAATGTCGCCACGGAGGGCTGTCGTTCCATACCAGAGAGGCTGCCCATACCGATGCGAAGGTGAGGCAGTATCGTCTGTGGCAGCGTCTGGCTGATGGTGTGATCGATAGTTTCAGCGCTGGGAGCCCTGTGCTCACCGCCCCGGTAACCACCGAGGGCCCCGAAATACCCACTGTGAGTAGGACTGACGTGCCGACCATGGAGACCGTTGATGATGTTGATTTTTTCCAACCAGGGTTCCAATGGCTTGATCGATTCGGGCAACTTTGCTCCGAACAGTGAAGCACTTTTCCTCATGCTTCTTGGGATACAGGCAGCGGTATGAAACCCATTGTTCTGCAAGAAAAAGATAACCCGTCTGGGTTCCCCGGAAGCATCTGATCTGAACTCACTAGCCCCCAGCATGGACGGAACACAGGAGGAACCTAAAGCTGAACCGATACCACAGGCCGTGACATCTCTTAGCATGGCTCTTCTGGTAATCATGTGCCTATCTCATTCTGTAAGACTTCTATCATTCAGTAAGGCTTCCAGCCTCCGTCAGTTCCAGACCAACGGACTTCTGTTCTGCGTGCATGGAGCTAATGGCGTGCATGGAGCTAATGGCGTGCATGGAGCTAAGGGCGTGCATGGAGCTAAGGGCGTGCCTGGAGCTAAGGGCGTGCATGGAGCTGTGGGCGAGCATGGAGCTGAGGGAAGACGCGTGTATTTAAGATTATACTCGTTTGAACTAGTGCACGCGACGACACTCGCAAACACCCGGACCACAATTTGATTCGACCCTGAAGGCAGTCGCTGGCGAAACCCAAACAGGCCACCAACTTTGAATTCACTTAATCGGGGACTTCAACACGTTTCGCCAATATGCTCTCCGGTGAGCTCGGATCCACGCATTCGTTTCAACGGCCAGCTTTTCAACAGTCCGCCAGCCGCCTCTCTGATTCGCCCAAACTCGATCAGGAGGTTTATCGCGAAATGCTTGGTCGGTCCCAAAACTGGTTGGTAATCCATCACGACGAACGCTCCATCCCCGCCACCGCCACCCTTACAAACTGTTTGTGAAGAATCACAAGCGAACTTTCTCATTGGGTTTGTGAAATGCAATCGGTAACGTCTGCATGCCCAACTATTATGGTAGCCTGTGCAATGCCATTGAGTTCAAGGCAGACGAAAGCGGCCTGCCCCAATTTTTTCAACATGATACGCAAAGAAATCTGATTGCAAATGTTTCTTCGAATTTCCACCGTCGCCATTCTTGCTCTGGGTTTTACCAGTATTGAAACTGCGTTCGGCATGGAACAGGAGGCTTCGGTTCGCCGGTTTGTGAAGTCCCATTGCATTGGTTGCCATGGAGAGGAGATGCAAGAAGGGAAGGTGGCTTTGCACAAGGCTCCATTTGATTTCACAAAGGGCGAGACGTCGGCTCTATGGCTTAAAGTTCTCGAGCAACTGAAGACCGGAGACATGCCGCCCCCGGATGAAAAAAATCAGCCGATCGAGTCAGAACGCAACTCGGTCATCGAGTGGATCGATCGTCAACTACTGACTGCCGGTTCGGGCGAGGCTTACCGCAAAAAGCTGCTCGCGCCGGAATATGGCAACTGGGTGGATCACGAAAAGCTGTTCTCCGGCGAGATCCAAACGCTGCCTTTCTCCCCTTCGCGCCTGTGGCGATTCAGCTCAGAAATTTTTGCGTTCAAAAACTTTGGAAAAGCCAAGAGTCCTTTTACCTATGTCACCTCGGAACGCGGGATCCGTGACTACGCAGCAATGTCCATTGCGGATCAGAGCACGGTACAGATGACGATGATCGTGGCTGATGCGTTTCTGGCAGAGAGGGAAAAGCGTGGTGATTTCAAGGACTTTGCGGATGACACGCCGATACCAGGCGAAGCTACCCTTCAAGAGGTGATCAGACGCGAGTTTTTCAGGGTGATTGGGCGCTACCCAACGCCGGACGAACAGAACAAGTATCTTGCCTTTCTCAAACTGAGCATCGCGACGGGCGGCAATCTCGACGGACTGAGAACGACTATCAAAGCGATGTTCCTGAGTGCACCGTCGATCTACCGGATGGAATTCGGACTTGGCGAGGTGGACGAACACGGACGCCGACATTTGTCGCCGGATGAGCTAGCCCATTCATTAGCGTTTGCGTTAACGGATAAAACACCGGGCCAAAACACTTTCATTCGCGAAGCGTTGCAGAACGATGAATTGAAGACCAGGGAGGATGTCGCTCGTCTTGTTCAGCGACTGCTGGACGAACAACTCACGACCGGGCATTGGGATCGAAAGGATCTACCGCGGATCATGCGGTTTTTTGACGAGTTTTTCGGCTTCCATCGCGCTGGCACCGTGTTCAAGGACAACGACCGAAAGCGAGCGGAAAAGATTCCGCAATGGAACACGGATATGCTTATCCATGATGCCCGCATGTTGATCGAGCATGTGTTGAAGAAGGACCAGAACGTCATCACCGAGTTATTGACGACCAATGAGTATTTCATCGCGCATCCCGGCAACAATGAATATGCACGGGAGCATTATGAAACAAGGATCGCCGAGGTCATGGATCCAGGCTTTGTCGATGCGCGAGTTGAACTCCGCCGTGAGCAAATCTCGCGAGACTTCAATTTCGTTGACATGCCCGAGAAAGCAGAGAATGCATTGAAGTCAGCCCGGAAAGACGCGGAGAAAACGGTCGCGAAATACAAGACTGCGCTGGACAAAGGAATGGATCCATTCCCCGGCTATCCATTTACTCAGAAGTCACGCGGGATTGGCGATTTACTCTACATTCAGCCTTACAATTTACCCACCAACAATCGGATTGAAGAGCAGAAGTGGGATTGGCCACTCGAACAACCCTTGCAAATGCCAAAGGACCAACGCGCAGGGTTATTGACGCACCCGGCATGGCTGGCCGCATTTTCGCTGAATGAAGATAACGATCCGATTCATCGTGGCATTTGGGTTTACGAGCGGTTGCTGGCCGGTGTACTCGGCGATGTGCCACCAGATGTCGACGCGGCGGTACCAACCGATCCACACAAAACACTGAAGGAACGAATGCAGCCGCTGCGAGCAGAACGTTGTTGGAAGTGTCATCGCAAGATCAATCCTCTGGGTGAGCCCTTTGAGATTTTCGATGACTGGGGCCGTTATCGGAAGGACCACTATTTCGACGAGGATGGCAAGATTTATGCGAGACGCGATGGGGAGTTCGACCGCAAACTGAAACAGGGTAAACTCTCGACCCGCGAAGCTGATGCGTCGGGCAGTATTGGATTCTCAGGGGATCCCAAGGTCGATGGCGATGTCAAAAACGCGGTCGAAATGATGCACCGCCTGGGACACTCGGATCGCGCACGTCAGTCGTTCATCCGGCACTTGTTTCGCTATTTGATGGGACGAAATGAAATGCTTAGTGATTCAAAAACATTGATCGAGGCGGAACAGGCTTACCTGAACAATGGCGGGAGTTTCAAATCTCTGGTCGTCTCGCTCTTGAGTTCAGATTCGTTTCTGTATCGGCGTTAGTTGTAACGGCGCTAGCTATACCGCCACTAGCTATACCGCCACTAGTATCGAGCACGCACACCTACACTCACTTACATCAGTCCCAAAACATACAAAGAGAACCACCGATGCTGTATTCAAGACGAAAAGTCATGAAGGACCTCTCCGTTGGTGGGTTGTCTCTCGGCATGGCTTCCTGTTTGCGGTCGATTCAGGCACACGCATCCGGAAATGAAAAGGCTCTGCCCAAGCGGGTTGTCTTTGTCGTGAAGTCGTCTGGAATCGACAAGTTCAATCTCGTCCCCGAGGGTCTGGAGAATCACTTTATCAATCCGGACGACGGCAAGAAACTCGGCAATCGGGGACGGCGTGAGGGACCGCTCGTCGACGTCTCGCTAAGCGACCGGCTGCTACCGGAAAAGCTGAAGGCACTGGAGCCGTTCAAAAACCGGCTGACCATCATTCAGAGTCTGTCAGGCGTTGGCTTTCGGGGAAATCACACCAAAGGCTTCGGGACGCTTTCACTGCACGATTCGGAGAATGTTGCTGTGGCGCCGACGCTGGATTGCCTGCTCGGGCAGCATCTATCGGCCGGGCCTTATCCAATGTACGGGATGGCGATGAACGGGCGTCTGCTTGAGCCCGGATGGAAGCCGGAGGACAGCTACTGCTATCCAAACCTTTCGGCCTACGATGCCGCCAAACCGGTTGCCTATCAGGGATCGCCGCGCAAAGCATTTCTCGAACTCTTCGGTGCTGCCGTCGCGAGCCCGGAGCAACTTGAAAAGAAACTCGCCTTGAATGGCAAACTGATGGACTTCCTGACCGAAGACGCGCGGCGTGTGGAGAAGCAACTCTCAGGAGATGAAAAAGAACGTTTTGCACTTTATATGCATTCCTTCGAGTCGCTGAGAAGCATCGACGAGAAGAAAGCTGCGCTCACCGACCGTATCCGGGAGCATGCACCCGAGTTGACCGATCGCTTCGATTCCATTGCTCCCTCTGCTCGCATCGAATCCCACTTCGAAATCGCGACCGCAGCTCTGATTGCCGGCCTGACGAATGTCATCACCTTGCGCCCGGACACACTGGGGGTGAAGTACACGGAACTCGGGCTCTCCAATTCCGTCCACGCCCTCGGTCACTTGCAGGAAAATACTGCCTCCAATGGATGGACAGGGCACCAGGCGCGGATGGAAATTGAAAAACTGCAGCTCAAACAGATTGCAAATATGGCGAAAAAGTTCGACAGCATTCCGGAAGGAAACGGAACCATGCTCGACAACACCATGATCGTCTACATGTCCTGCTCATCCGGCGATCATCACTGTGCAGGGCACGATTGGCCGTTCGTCTTGCTAGGTGGGATGGGCGGCAAACTGACCGCGGGCCGCTATCTTGAGTACCCCAAGTATGGCGACCAAGGTCACCGCACCGTTGGCAGTCTGTACCTCTCACTGATGCATGCTGCCGGCATGCAAACTCCGGACACATTTGGGCAACCTGACTCCAGTCTGAAGCATCTCGATCTTACCGGCCCCCTTGAGCAGTTGATGGCATGAACGCGCAGTGGACTTCGCGTCAGCTAGATGCCGGGATGCCGGGCCAACGACAGCCGGCCAAACGACAGCCGGGCAAACGACAGCCGGGCAAACGACAGCGGCCAAGCGTTGCATTCCCTGAGATCATGGCTGACGCAAACCGTACAACAGAGGCCTATTTGCGGAGTCTTTGAGCAGATGGATCATTCCTGATGAACTCCACCTTATCCAGATAAAGAATCTGCCCTCTGGAACCTACATCCAGTTCAAGACGCACATCCATTTCAGTTTTCGCATTGTGCGTATAATGCCGCGTGTAAGTACGTGGTTGTTTACCAACTTCAATCCACGCTTGTTCAGTTTGGTGGCTGTCGTAAAGCGTGTCCCCGGTCTTGGCATTCTTGAGCATTAGTTTGATCCGACCGATACCATCTTCACTGGCTGCAATGAAACTTATCAAATAGGTTTGCCCTTTGATCAGGTGCAGCAAAGTCCTGGCGGGGGCCCCCATGTACTCGTTTTTTCCTTTGTACGTCTGCAAGTACAACTGTCCTTGCACGCCATCAGGGATGCTCAGCTTCAGCATGCTGGAACCACTGAAAGCTTGCTTGCCATGAATGTATTCTCGTTTGATTTTTTCCGAGGTCACAAGCCATGCATGATCTGGCGTAAAAAATTCGCCATTGATTATCTGGGAAACTGCTGGAAGCACGGTTGGTTTTGCACCGGTAAGCTTGTCCAACACGGTCTGGTTCCAGCCCAGTTCAGAATCAAAAATTCCAAATGACCTCTGGTTATTCTGTATTCCCGTGTACCACATGTTACCCACGTTGTAGGCCCTGAAACTGGACATGTGGTAATCCAGCCATTGCGATAATTCCTGCTCTGAACGCTGCGGGAACTGCCAACAGCCCCACTCAGTCGTGATGATCGGGATGTTGACTCGAATCCTGTCTCTCCATTTCGCAGCATTGGTTATCTCGGTCAAAATGGGAGACTTCCAATCTTTGCCTTTGAGAGACTGTGTCCACATGGCAAAATTCAAACCATCTTTATGTTTTGGACTATAAAAATGGATAGCTACCCCCGTGTTGGTGTCCTCGTAAAATCCCTTGCCATCATCGAACGTATAGGTCAGGTATTTGTCAGTAACATACGGGTCCAGAAACTCTGAATCGTTCGAACCAGGCGAGCCAATCAAGATGGGGCGATCGGGATCGACATCTCGAATTGCTTGCGCGGCGGCGTTGTACAACGGCATTACTTTCTCAGCGCCGTTCGTCTTCATGAACCCGATTCCTTGAGGCTCGTTGAGTATCTCGAACACAACATCGTTCGGAAACACTTTCCACGCTTCGGCCAATTTCCTCCACTTATCTGCTATCTGCTGCTGGCCCAATTGTGGATTTACGGACCACGCAGGCGATCCCCACATGCAGACAACGATGGCCAGATCATTCGATAATGCATCCTTGATCTGTTTCTGGATAGACTCGTAATTAGCGTTAAACGGAATTATGACCCGAACCGAGTCGAAGCCGGCGTCGGCGGCAGCTTGGAAGTGAGCGCGATCATGTTGAATCTTCGGCCATACTCCCGCGTCCGGATATGCAGTGTCGATATTAATACCCTTGGCCAGCTTTTTGAAAACCGGTGCATTGATACGCGATCGTTTCACTGAAAAATCGTTTGATATTCCGGGCAATGACGTACACACGACGACGGCAATAGCTGCGAGACATTTATTCAACACTTCTTATTCCTTTGGCTTACTTCTTTTTGTTGGCAGCCCTCTGTTGATCAAAATGACATCAGCGGCAAATTGCATCTGACGGTGTGACACTGCGAAACTTTGCTTTTTCACGATTCGCCAACCCCAAAGAGTTCACTGCTTTCACAATATTCTCTTTGAAGGAGACACCAGCAAATTCCATCCTATCTTTTTCAACTAGCGGGATAGGTTTTCAAACGGGAACACAAGACCGCATACACGCCTGCGATGATGTGCCCTATTCGTGAACGGATAAATACCAACTGGCCTCCTGCGTTTAACCGCTGGGATATGCTTTTCTACCATCCAGTGTGTTGAGTCGCTACCCGGACTGGAAGCGCCAAAACACCCTGAACATCGACTCAATCAGGTCGAAATGGGCAGTCTCACGTCTGCAGTCGCTACCTACAACACCAACGCCCCAAACCCAAGGGTATGCTCCCGGACACGGAAACTCAAACCATCGATCACGACGGCAAAGATTCGTTTGACCTGCTACAACGATTGGCTGAGTTTGATCGAGTCCGTCAGTCGACCGCTCGACGCGTCGTTCGTGACTACATGGTTAGCAATGCAATGCCAAGTAACGCTCAAACCCTGATCGACGTGCACACTAACGGTGTCCTGGACGGGACCTTCATCTGAAGAACGCTCGCATCCCACCGCAAGGTTGAGAGGTTAAAGGGTAAGAAGACGTTTGCTCAGCGAGGATCCAGTGGGGACTGACAATTACCAGTTTTAGCATTTGCTGCCGCACTCATCTTCCTTTGAAGTCAAAGCGATCATTCCCAGGCTTAAGACTCATCAGATAAGAAATGAGATCGCGGAGTTCTTTGCGAGTCAATGAATTGGTAAAGCCGGATGGCATAGCGGTGCCTTTGTTGACACGTGCTTCGATTGTTTCGCTGGGGATCTCACGGACTTTGCCGGTGGCCAGATCGCGCAGGCCGACGGATCCTTCTGTTTCTGAAGTCAAATAGCCAGAAAATGCCCGGCCATCATCCGTGAGGATAGTCGTCATCTCGTATCCCTCTTTGATCTGCCGCTTCGGCCAAATTACCGATTCGATGATCAGTTCCAGTTGCAAACCTGCGGCGACTGCTGACAGGTTCGGTCCCTTGGAAAGAGCGCCTTCCGGCGGTGCGGCTTGCTGAACTCGATGGCAGGCGGTGCAATTCGCCAAAGACGAGACAAAAACCTGTTTGCCAGCGACTGCGTCGCCTGATTGACGCACCTCTTGGGCCAGTGATCGCACAAGCGATGCGTCATAAGCAATGGTCTGACCCTGCTGGATTCCCATACGAGCTTTCAATGTATCTACCAAAACAGCGTCGTCGTAGCCAGATGCGCTCAGCCACCGGCCAATCAGTTTGGCGTCATCGACTGAAACGTTGACCTGCTTCAACGCACTTGCCACAGCCAGGGCCGACCCACGGTGATTCATGATTGCACCAAGCACAGGGCCCAACATGTCATCATTCTGACGCTTGCTGAGTAACGTTAATCCGGCGACCGCGGCTGCGTTGATATCCTGTTGGCCAACCGCTTCAAGTGCGGCAAGAACCACAGGTTGATTCTGCGTGTTCACGATGAACGGTTGGAGTTGCTTGACTGCCAAATCCGGCGAGACTTCAGCAAAGGAACGGATCGTAGCCGCCAGGACCAGGTCGTCGTCACTTTGAAGCATAGGCTCCAGCAAGGAGACAAGTTGACGCTGATTCCATATGCCGACAAGCCGTGCTGCTGCTGCACGAACGTTGGCACTTTCGTTATTAAGCAGCATTGCCAGATTGTCATCGACGCTGCCCGACGGTATCAGTCGCCGCCTCTGGACAATCGCTGGAAGCAATTCGAGTAGTTGCGGATCTCGCAGAGCATGGCTGAAGACGGTTTGCAGATCGTTCGCGTTACCAACTCGAGCAAGAAGTGCTAATAGTTGACGGCGTCCTTTTTCCGTGATGGCATCAGACAAGATCAAACTGCGAACTTGACCGGCTACATCTTGGCCGCCATACGCTCTCAGGACGTAGATCAGATCGGCGGGGTCGTCAAAATCAAGTCGCCCTTGACTCAGAGCCGGTCGCCAATAGGGAGCCAGCGCGTGGACGGTCTGTGTGAGAGAATAATTGATGAATCGGTCCGTGGGCTGGCTGGCACTTTTCGCGGCTACCACCATCGAATTCGCGACACGGATATCACTACAGGCGACAATGGCTTCCAATCGAACGCGGGCATTCTCATCGGTCACACTGCGTTCGAGCAATTCAAGGGGCGACTCGAGTCGATCATGCCACCGACCCGTTACCCGGGTGGCGTATGCTCGAGCATGGTAATCCTTTGCGACGAGCAGGCGTTCCAACAACGGGCGGTTGACGACCTCGTGCGATTCAAAGACACCGATCGCTTCGTACAGATGATGTTCCAGGTTCGGATCGCTATCGTCAAGCTCGCTAATCCATTTGGTAACAGCCGCAGTTGCGTCGTTCTTCGGCAGATCCGCCAGTCGCCGTTTGGCTTGATAGCGGACGTAGCGCCAGTCGGAACTGAGTTGCTCACACAGTTCGGCTGCGCTCATTCTGGACAGATCAGGAGTCTTCGCAAGCGGGCGGTCCTTCGCGGTGATTCGCCAGATGCGACCGTGTGTCTTGTCACGATCAGGATGCCGGAAAGACGCCTGATAATGGCCGATGATCGGATTGAACCAGTCGGCGATATAGATCGCTCCATCGGGACCGACACGGATATCAACGGGACGAAACGCGTTGTGTGACGACGTCATCAGGTTGGGCTGCGGCTTCAGCCGATGGCCAGCGCCGTCCGTTTCCCATTGAAAGCGATTCACATCGCGGGCAAAGTAGCCGGCGATCAGCATTTCGCCCTGCACCTCGTCGGGCAGATGCGGCGACTCAGCCAGTTCAATGATCATCGACTTGACCTGCGTCTGTCCGATCTTCATTTCCTCGCCCCAAAAACTGACAATTCGATCCGTACTCACCATGCCGGGCAGCAACTCGAATACACCTGCCCCGTTTCCTTTCACAAACGGTTCACCCCAGTTACCGAAGGCGATGCCCCATGGGTTACCTTCGCCGCCCGAGCGACGGAAACTGTCAAGCTGCAGCCGCCTTGGTCGCAACCGCCAGGAGCCGTGTTCGTCCAAACGCCGGATTCCCCAAGGTGTTTCGACGCGGGAAAACGCATGCAGACCCTGACAGAACAACAGCTCGCCACCGGGGCTCCAAGTGAAGGAGTTGATGTTTTGATGCGTATCGCCGGTGCCAAATCCGGTCAACAGTACACGACGCATGTCGGCCTTGCCGTCACCGTCGGTATCCTTCAGATGGAGCAAATCGTTGCCTTGCCCGATGTAGGCTCCTCCGTGCCCCAACGCAAAGCCAGTCGGCATGTTCAAGCCGTCGGCGAAGATCGTCGTCTTGTCAGCACGACCATCCGCGTCGGTGTCGGTGAGAATCAACAGTTTGTCGTCTGCTTGATCGACTGGTTTCAACTGAGGATACGCCTCTGTCACCAGCACCCACAGCCTTCCCGCTGGATCCCACGACATGCAGACCGGGTTTGCCACACCATCGGTCTCATCGGCAAACAGGTTGGCCTGATAGCCCTCAATCAGCTGGAACGAATCGAGTTCGACTTCAACGGAGTTATCGGCTTCCGGACTGGAAACAGACAACGGTGGCTGCGCGACCGCGTTGCATGATACGAAAATGGACAAGCTCAACAGTACGAAAGACTTTGTCATTGATAACCAGGCGTTGTTAATTGAAAATCCAGATTCAAAATATGGCGATGACATCATCCAACCAGGCATTTACAAAATGATTGAGTTGATTACCGGTCAGCCTTCGACACTCTTGAGTCGATCTTGCTGTGAGTAAATGACATATCATTGAGTTGCGACTTCCAATGCCTCATGAATTCGCTGTTCAGCCTGGTCGAGCTGTGGAATCACATTCTGCAGTTCTTCGGGAAACCAACGTCGACCGGGTTTTTCGTGGTCCCAACTGCTGGGCGTCTGCTGACGGTTTCCATACAGAAAGGCCCAGTTGGTAGGACGCCAGTAGCGGAACCAGAGATCATTCTTCTGTCCGATCACTTGGCGTAGTTTTTCTGCCGACAGCGGTTCCAGTGCAGCATCGGACTGAGGAGCCCGCTCGATCGAAGCGACCCGCTCGGCAAAGCCAAGTTGGCTTGCAAAGACACGAGCTGCTTCCCAGTGCCCCGCTGGCAGCAGATGCATTCCGTTGTGTGAAAGCGCAAACGGCATCGTTCCCTCTCCAAACGCAGTGGCGAGGTTCACGATCGGCAACTTTCTTTCACGACCAATCTTGTCGATGGCAGCCACATACACAGCAAGCGACTTATTTCGTTCCTGGATATCAAGGTCGAGATTCAGAGGGTTGCTGAAAGGAACGGGTGTGACAAGCACGATCCGTTTTGTGTACTGGGCAATGTGATTTAGCTGTTGTTCGTAAGCCGCTGTAAATTCGACGACACGATCTGGGCCGTCCAGCGATTCAGTCTGCCCCATCCAGAAGAAAACAATGTCTGCTTCTATCTTCGCGCGGTCATCGCGTTCGCCATAGTCTGGTTTGTCTGGCGCATAAAAATTACGAGGACGTTGCTGCTGGTAAACGGTATCCGCCTGCCAAGCAAGGTTGCGAAATCGCACCTGATGTTCTGGATGTGCGGCGACAAGCAGTGTTTCCAGATAGCCAAGTCGACCGCTCTCCAAAGCATTCGTGCCACCGACAACGGCGATCGTTTGATCGGATCCTATCGTGAATCCATCAGCGAATGCCGGCACTGGACTCGCTGGACGATTCATCGGCCGAACCAAGGCGGGAACCTGACTGTAGTTATTGAGCGCGACCAGGTTCGCACCTGGTGCAAAGTGCCAACGATTGGCGAGAGAAATCCGTTCATCATCCAACTGCAAAAACAGTTGCTCCGGGGTCCCGGCGATACCTCCGGGGGAACCGTGGTCCATGACGCGAACGGCAATCGTGTTCTTGCCTGCTTTCAAAATTCCAGCAGGAACGGGATAGTTGCGGACCGTGTAATGGTGACCCGGATCCTCGTAGCCACCGACGCGCGAACCATTCACCCAGGTAACGTCCATATCATCGATTTGACCAAGGTGGACGCTTGCAGCGGCGTCGACCTGTTCCTGCGATAGTTCGACCGTCTTTCGGAACCAGACGACACCATCGAATTCAGGCAAGTCGGCGATGTCAAAGTGACCCGGCACGCTCATCGTTTTCCATTGACCATGGTCAAAATCTGGCTTGGCCCAAGTCTCGCCTTGGGAACCCGGGTCAACTGCCACGATCAACCTCGTCCAGTAAGGCAAGGGCTTGGTGATTGGTTTTGTTGAAGCGGGTTTGGGGGTCTCTGCTCTGTTTGGCAAAGCGGCAAGCAATTGCTCACTGGTCTGGTTCTCAAGAGCAATCTTCGGATCATGTGTCAGCGTGGGGTCGCGGTAATGGACTGTCTGTGGTGGTCCACCGTGGATCTGGAACGCAATCCTGCCGGACAGCTCGCCCGTCGGGTCGTCGATTGCAACACAGAGTTTGCCGTTGATCGCCGTCCATATACGATGGCCGACTGCCAGGATTTCGTATCGGTTCCAGTCACCTTTTTTGAGGACCTGACTGGCGTGATCGTTCCAGTCCAGTTTCCCTCGACCATGTTCGTGGTAGAGGTTACCCCAGCAATTCCCGATCACCTGGTCGTGACCGACGTCCGCTTGATAACCAAACGCCTGCCCGTAAACATCCAGCGGCCTGGAGCGAAACTGAATCCCTGCATTGCGATCATCTGGCGTTAATTTTATATCGACCGTCAAATAGAAATCGTTTACTTCAACGCTAGACCAGAGGAACTCGTTCCGGGGAATGTTTTTGTCGGAATGTCCGACGATAGTACCATCCTTTACTGACCAGTACCCTTCATTGCCCTGCCAACCGATGAGGTCCTTGCCATTGAAGAACTCGGGATTCTTCAATTCCGTCTTCTGCTGTATCTGGGGAAGTTTCTGTGCAAATTCCCCACCGTAGACATCACCGTCGGCGGTATTGGTCACTCCATCGACCGTGGTATTGGCCGCTGCGGCGGCAAATTCAACATCGCCAATCATTAAGTGTTTAGTATCTCCGAAATTGACCGCCTTGATGACGTCTTGGAGATCGAGCGCCGCCTGGCCTTTCACGATGACAACCTCATCCGGGGTATCTGATTTTCTCTTTGATAAAATCAGGCCACCAAAATGGAGGGAGCCCTTGATTTCAATATCGATGTTGCCATCGGTGAGAGTAAAAGTATGGCGGAGTACGCTTCCATGGTCGAAGCTCCCCCCTTGCTCTTTGAACATGTCATACGCGGTCTTCACGGTTTCCCCTTCGATCACGATATCCGCAGACCGTGACGCCCACCCTTCATAAAGAAGCAGTTGCAGGGTGTACTTTCCATTGGGTACGGCAATATCCACATTAGGTGCTCCGTGGATAGACGCTGAGAAAAGCTCATTGAGCGGTTTAAGAATCCAACCGCCCGGCTGTTCTGTTGCTTCTGCTGAAGCGGGGAAGAACATCAGGTTCAGCGCGGTCAGAGTTAAATAGGTAAGAAAGGTTACGATTAAGCTTCTCAAAGAAACAAATAGTCGGTTCATATCAATCTAATCTTAATCAGAGAAACTCTGGTTACAGTCTCGAAATCAAACGAGCAACAATACCCGATCTAGCATACCACTCAAACCATCATTTCTGTAATCGTACCGCTACTGTCAGAGAATTGCCTGGCGGGTACATTCAATGCGTTTAGCAGCGTTAGGTAGAGGTTCGACAGCGGCGGTTTTTTCTTACCAAAATCCTGCAATGCACCCTGTCGAAGGCCAAGTTTTTCGCCTCCCACCAACATCAACGGATAGTTGGTGTTGACGTGCGTCTGGCTGTTGCTGCTGCCGTAGAGCACGATCGTGTTGTCGAGCATCGTGCCTTCACCCTCAGGCGTGTCCGCCAGTTTCGTAATGAACTCCGCCAGCAGGTCTGCCTGGAACTTGTCATACTTCCCGAGTTTTTCCAGATGCCCGCCACCTAGCGTCGCGTTATGCGCCAGCACGTGGTGACCTGGTCCGAGACCGAGAGCGAGCGAAATCTTGCCCCACTCGGCATTCATGCTCTGTAGCATGTAGGTTGCATACCGGGTTGAATCTGTCTTAAACGCCAGGTAGATCAGGTTGTACATCGTGCGGATGAAAGCGGCCGGATCCTTCTCGGATGCGTTGAGCGCCAACCCATCGCTGGGCACCTGCGGCTTGGGGGTTGCCATCCAGCGCTGCATACGCTGAATCTCTTTCTCCCCATCTCGTAATGCCTGCATGTATTGGTCCAGCTTCTGCGAGTCATTGCGGCCGAGTTGGCGTTTCAGCCCGTGGTAGGACTCCAAAACGTGATCGAGCCGATGCTTATCAGATGCGAGTCGCGAACGCTGCCCTTTCTGCAGTTGCGGATCGGAATTGAACATGGCATCGAAGAGGCCTCGGATGTCATTGCTCGCGGGGATCGGGCTGCCGAATCGGTTATAAGACAACGTTTTCGTATTTCCGACGCTTCCCATTCCGCCTTCGTTACCGAGCACGAGACTTGGGTAGCGTGTCTTGTGCCCATGAGTCATCGATGCAATCTGGTCGAACGACGGACTCTTGGCCGCGCGATTGACATGGCTCCCGGTTAAGAACGAATCGCCCGTTTGGTGGCCTCCGGCACTGACGCAGCCGGGATGCTCTAAACCTCGCAGGACCGTAACGTGCTCGGCAAGAGGATTGAATGCGGCCATTGACTTGCTGAATCGCATCTCACCATCGACCACGATCGGGTAAAAGGACCATTCACCGCCCAGGGAAAATCCGTGTCCGATGTAAAGCCCCAGAAAACGTTTGGGAACTTCAACTTCTGCATCTGCCGCCATGCATTCGAGCAACGGCAAACTCAAAGCCACGCCACCTGCGCCGCGGAGAAATGTACGTCGATGAATCAATGTTTTATTGGTCATGGCTTGATTTTGACGTTCCAAGTTGTCGGCCGAAGGCCATATTTACAACTTACTTAGTTGTCGGGTTTTCGATGGCGAATTGAAACGAGTATAGATCGGCGTCCTGCAATTCGATCAGCATTCGGACCGGTTTTCCGGCGAGGCCTTCGAGGCTGGGCATTTTCTTCCAGGTGACGATCCGGTCCAACTGATCGCCGTATTGGGGATGACAGTCGTCCAGTCCATATCCGGTGATCGGGGTGCCCTCCAGGTCCTGGATCTCGACGCGGATTCCGCCCGCCGCCGAGGTGGAGAAATTGATCTCCAGTTGATCGCCTTCGAAGGTTAACGGTCGCGTCAGCACCGTTCCACCCGACAGGGGAGCCTGAACGGAGACGAAACCGTCGATGCGGATGGTGTAACGCCGAAGTCGGTTGACGAGTTCGGGTGTATCGGGATCCGACTCGCTCACATACACGCCGCGCTCGGAGTCTGGCTCCCTGGCGAACTGCGACTTGTACGCCTCCGTGACGTACATCGAAAGTTCGTTCGGAGCGCCGGGCAACGTCGATGCGGTCTCCACGAGCCCCCAGTTTTGGTAGTTGTCACCATAGGTCCAACTCCCGGGACGCTGGATGCCGGGACGCCGAAACGATTCCGGCCAGATTTGAAAGGTCCGACCGTCGCGACTGCTCATGAACATGCCGTCGGTCATCGCGGTCGCGGCCCGCCTCCCGCCGAGTTTCTGCCGTCGCTTGCGTATTTCCTGGCCTGGCAGATTTCGTGTGGATTCCGTCCAACCGTAGTCCACGTAACGGGTGGGGAAACCGAGCAGGATGTGCGGCGCGCGATAGTACGGAATGATCTGGTTGGTGTAGAGCTGGTTTGTGAGGTCCGGTTTGAAGGCAGTGTTTGATCGCCCGTCGACGGCCGCGCTATTCAGTTTCAAATACACGGGTTTCGACCAACGCAAAAAATCGGACGACGTCACGGTGCGCACATGGCGCACCTCGCCCCGATGACCGCGAAAGTAAGCTCGGTACACGCCGCGGGCCGCATCCCAAAAGGCAAGGTTGGTCGAGTCGAAGGCGCCACCCGAGGCGATTGGCTCCTCGCGCATCAGTTTCCAATGAATTCCATCGGGCGAACTAAAGGCAAACAAAGCCGT
>PKCN01000434.1 GCA_002862205.1 Planctomycetaceae bacterium
TTGAAGTCAGGGCAGCTGAAGTATCTGGTCAGCCGGTATAAATGACTCTGCCATTTTCGCTGTGTGTTGATGGTGGGTGAATACGATCACTTGTGTTTTCCGCGACAGCGTTTTCATCAGTTCAAAAAATGCTTGGGATCTGCAATCGTCAAAGGTCATCAACACATCATCAAGAATCAACGGCATAGGAGCGTGATGATCGAGATGAATGTCAATGGCAGCCATCCGCAGGGCAAGATAAAGTTGATCTCGCGTGCCCTCGGATAAAGCCTGAGTGCGAAGTTCGTCTGGAATGCCTCCGGGATTTTCCGGGTCATCCCTCAATGCCACCAGGTTGATCTGGTTCGCGTCATCCTCATCCTGCTGTGCACCAACACCCCGGAACGCTCCGTCGGTCAACGTTCTAAAAAATCCGGACGTTTTATCGACCATCGGACCCTGACTTTTTTTCCGGTACGCCTCAACTTGATTCTTCAGGAATGAGATTGAATGTTGCAGACGAATGAAACGCTCGCTGTCCGTGACGACGGTCGCCAATGCATTGGCTGCGAACTGCTTTGCAATCGCTGCGTCGTCTGTTGCCCGTTCCAAAACGGAACGTTCGTCAGTCGCTGCCTTGAGCACATCGCGTGCGATATCCCTCTCGCTCTGTAACGCCTCAATCTCCTCCACCAATTTTTGCACTTCGATATGCAAAGCGTCGCTCTCCTCCCCATCGGCTTGCTCAATCAGGCCTTCAAGCGTCAGAGAACCCGCCAAATTGGTCAAGGTAGTGTTGCTTACCTCCAATTTCTGCTGCAGTTTAGCCC
This sequence comes from Planctomycetaceae bacterium, assembly GCA_002862205.1. Lineage (GTDB taxonomy): Bacteria > Planctomycetota > Planctomycetia > Pirellulales > Pirellulaceae > Rubripirellula. The sequence continues at coordinate 810 of PKCN01000434.1, forward strand.
GGCTCTCGAACTGGATCACCGCATCAGGAAGCCCATCTTCTGACGCAAGTTTAGCCTCCGATACCAGTTTCCGGATTTCAATCACTGCTGCTTCACTTGACTTCTGCTTGGCACTCAGCGTCTCATCGACCTGCCCAATGTCGCGAACGAGCGCTTCATACTCCGTTTTTTGCACCCTCGCTGATGTAAGCAGTTCCGCCAATCGCTGCTCGGTGATCTCAGGGTTTGCCGGATCAAGCACCGGAGAATCCGGCAAATGCCGACTTCGGTATCTCTCAAGTTGCTCTGTGTAACTGCCAATACGCTCAACAAGCGACTCAACCTCCCGCCGACAATCCGCTATCTCGCGATCGGTTGCATGGGCAGTGTGTCGATCTTCCAAAGTGCTGACGGCAGCGTTTATCGACAGCCCCTCATCCAGCTTCAGATCGGCAATGCACTCGCTCCACTCGCACAATGCCTCCGCCAAAACCTCTTCCGCATGCACCAGTGCATCACGATGACTCACTCGCGCAGCATTGAGGGTTTCGATATCAGCCCGGATTGCTTTGCGCTCACCATTGAGCGACTCCGCTTCACTCAGCGTAGCGTTTAGCCGATCTGAAAGAACTGCATAATCCGCATCTTCGCGATGCAAACTCTTCCGCAATTCGTTCTGCAGCTCCAACTCACTCTTTTCATGCGCTGCTAATTTTCTTTCAAGCAAACCTGACTCAGCAGCAGTTTTACAATATTTTTCCCAGTCACCACGCCAGGCGATGAGTTCGGTAATCATAAATTGCCGATTCGGCAAAACACTCGAATGCTGCATCCAGCGGCTTTTCAGGTCCGCATGCCTTTCTTCGAACCGAGCGACAGTTTCATTCCCTTGCTTTTGCTTTTCTGAGAGCACATCAAGTCGGTGCTCCAATGTGGCTACCTTTCCAATGGTCTCTGCATGGTCCCGTAGTGTGTCCGCAATTTGATCACTCTCAGAGACTTTCATCGCAAATGATTCTGGCTCGCCTTTTTCCGGACCTTCTTTGTTCACTAGTTTCCCGGCCAGTTGCTCCCAATGCTGATCCCTGTCCGCTCGAGATACCAGCAGATCACCTTCACTGACAACGGCAACATCATCCGACACCGCTTTAATTTCAAAACGGATCTCAAGTGCTGATTTTTTGAAGTCGTCAAGTTCCTTGTGCGCGAGCCGCAAATCCTCTTTGACCTGAGCTTCGTCCTTATGATATTCCTCTAGAACTGCGTGAGCCGGCACTTGCAGCCCAACAGCATCCTCCGTCGGTAGCTCGCCAATCCCAAGCTGGATTTTCAGTTGTTGAAGCATGGAGTGACATTCCTCACGCTTCTCTGCCCAATCAACTGCAACCTTGTTATTTTGGTTATGCTCTTTGACCTGCACGCTCAGCGCACGGAGCGAATCGTGCGGCTCGCTTTCGGAGAGCTCGTCCAATTTCTTACTTTGTCTTGTGATGCCTCTGTCTGTTCCGCTCAAATCTCGTTGGATCTGATCGCGTTCACGTTCCAGCTTCGAAATGGATTCCGCGAGTTGCCGGATTCCAACGAGGCTCAGTTTCTCAATATCGGGCAGCGAGGCCAGTTCAGCGACATCGTGCAGGTTGAGTTTTTTTAGTTGCAGATGCTGCTCGTCCTGGTGCTGCTTTAAGGCGGTATTTCGCAGCTCGACTTGTTCAAGATCGCTCAAGTGCTGATTGATGTTCTGGTGCAGCGAGTCAAGCTCCGGTGCATCGTCGACAATTTGCTGGAACGGCTTGATCTCGGCAAGACGACTTTTCTTACTATCGAGGCTCGAGGTGTACTCGTTGATCAGCGCATTTGCCTCCGCAAGGATTGAACTCGCTTTTGCCACGCGAGTAGGGAAATCAGACGAGAGCTGCGGAAGGATGATCGTTGCCAACTCAGCGTTGGTGGCCTTGACTTCGTGAATAAGTGGAATCGCCTTGATAAGATTTTCCACGCGTCTGAGTCGCGTTCTTTGTCTGGTGAGTTGGCCATCCTTGTGATCAAAGTCTTTTTGTGCCGCCTCAATCTCCTGATTCAATTTTTTCCAATCAGAGGTTGAAATTGACAGAGCTCTCGACTCTTTCTCATAATCTTTGACCTTGTTGTAAGCAGCAACAATCGTGTTCGCTCGACGACCGTTGCCAGCAAAGAGTTTGTCAGCCTCATCCTGTAACTTCTCAATGGCCGCTTCAATCGGTGATCCGCCAACACTAGCGGCAAACAGCAAGGCGCCCATTTCCCCCTTTGCAGACAACAGGCTGGCAGCCCCACTACGCAAAGTTTCCGTACTGAGCCCGAACATATGGCGGAAAAATTCGGGACTGACAGATCCACAGAATGCCTTGAGTTTCCCTTCATCAATCGTATTCTGCTTTTCATCTAGCAGCGTTCCGACATTTCCCTTCTTTCTCAGAAACGTCAACCGCTGCTCTCCATCGCTGACCGTTGCCCCGATTCGCAACTTCTTGTAGTCGTGCAGGAAATTGTCTTCCGTGGAAGCCGGGAAACCGTACAGTAGATTGTGAATGCCTCTGAGCAGGGAACTCTTGCCTGCCTCATTGGCTCCATAGATCACATGCAAGTCATGCTTGGACCTCGGAAAATCGAATGAACAGGACGTGAAAGGCCCAAACGCTGGAATGTTAAGTGAATCGAATCGCATGAAATGTTTTAAGGTTGAATGTGCGTCTGCGGTTTCTATTCGGCTGAGTCAGAGGTTGCGATGGCCTGAAGCACAATTGCACTGATCTCGTCTCGCATCGCCTCCCGTTCAGCGTCACCTTGGGGCTTCAAACTTGCCTGCAATGCTCGCGAGGCTTCAGAGGGTAGCTTCTTCATGAGGGTTTCAACTGGTGCAGGTAACGCATTAGGGTCAAACGCCGTGAGGGCTTCCAGAACAAACGCAGTCAAATCATCCTGCTTGGCAAGCTCTTCTGGATCGATCAGTGTCCGTGTCTTGAGGCGAAGATCTTCGATCCAGATCAACTCTGCATCAATGTCCAGGGCAATGCTCTGACACTCCGCCCTGAGCCGACTATGGTCGGCGTGCAGCAACTCATGCAACTGGGTATTGCCAGTAAGTGTCAACCGCACCGCCAAAAGACGCCCATCGGCCGCTCGCAGCGAATCGCTCAACTGGTCCCGTATCGCCTCCAATAACTCATCTTCAGACTCCAGCACGCTGCAATCCAGCGGCAGATTCTGCCAACGAACACTGTCGAGAGCGAAAAACTCACAACTGGATGTTTCCAGTTCATCGTTGACGCTAACCACATAGCAACCCTTCGCACCAGTTTCCTTTACATGCCGACCCTGCGTGTTTCCCGGGTAGACCACGTGCGGGTGCTCGTGGTGAATCTCACGGATATGTATGTGCCCCAGAGCCCAATAGTCATAGCCATGTGACACAAGCTGGGGGAGGGAACTTGGGGCATAATTGCCGTGTCCCTCTCGATCACCGAGGTTGGTGTGGAGCAACCCGATGTTGTAATGATTCTCCTTGGGTTCCGGATAACTCTCGGCAAGATTTTCGGTCACAGATTGTGTGGCAAAACCCTGCCCATGCAAACTGACGGGCAGCGTCGCATGCTGGAAAGTCGCAGGGTGCTTGGTTGGGAATACGTGCACATTCGGCTGCAACTTCAAACTTTTGGTAACACGAGACGCGGCATCATGATTTCCATAAATCAGGTACACCGAGATTTGCTTTGCCTCAAGACGACGCATCTCGTTGTTGAAAGAGATGCCTGTGCCAAAATCCTTCCAATCTCCGTCGTACAGGTCCCCTGCGATCAAAACAAAATCAACCTGCTTGGAAATAGCCAGGTCAACAAGACGCGTTAACGCCGTACGAGTGGCAACCCGGATCGTTTCCGTCGGCGCCTCTTCGTGTTGCGATAATCCTGTCAGGGGGCTATCGAGGTGAATGTCGGCCGCATGAAGAAAGGTAAACATGGTTCAACAGAGAGGTGTGGGAGCACAAAAGAACGGACTTTTCAGCGAGGACCGCCGGAAACATCGGCACAACGGGGGATCGCGTTCTGGGCACGCGCGGCAAATCGCCTCACTTACTTCATTTACCAAACCCAAACACGTCGGCTTTGCCAGCATTGGGGTTCGACCAATCAAGACGACTCGATCCGAACCGTGGTTCGCCAAGCAGTATACGCAATGAGTTGGTGATTGGCAGTGAGCTGGCTTTTGAAACACTCAACGACGATACGCGGGTCGGCCCTGATGACGGAGGCTTCGTGACCAAGCGATGTGACACCTTGTCCAGCACGGGGCCACTCCCGAACCCCAGTTTCAGCAAGGCAAGCAACGGTGAAAGGGCAGAGTCTCGATAGTTTGAACTCGACCGTGATTCGCATGCCACCAGAAAAAATGTTATTTTGTCAACTTCGTTAATCCATTTGCCAGCACTTATTCTGGCGGCAGTGCTAATTCAGAAACGGTGTGTTGTTGGGGTCTGTAGATTTAGCGACCGGGCCTTGAGATAATCGGTGCTTTAGAAAATTGTTCCCGTCGAACACGTAGTTTGAATCTTCTGATCATTTTGCGGAGGTATCCTTGGCCACCAAAAAATCTGCTTTACGCATTCTATTGTTGGTCTTGATCATGATCGGGGTGGCGTTCACCATCCATTCCACGTCACATCTTTCGACCCTTCGTCAACGTCATGCCGATTTGCGTATGAACGTGGGTCTATTTGAGCAAGCAGATGCGAGCAAGGTACGCGTCGTGCGGGCGAAGGTTCCCGAAGAGTTACTGGCACCGGGGATCGAAGACAGCATCGTTTGGCGATTCCGGATCTCGTTTCCGGCGAACTACGAGCCGTGCTATCAGTCTACACTTGGGCTGGTGAAACCGGGCAGCCCTGGTGGTTCCGGCAGTAGTAACACCAGCTTCGGATTTCCAAACCCCGAACCTTCGGAATCGATCGTTTCGCTATCTTTTATTAAGGACAAGGGTGAGTGGATTTTTTCGAAGAATTACACAGGGGGTGCCAGCACGCATTCGGTGCCTCCGGCTTTTCGCATTGGGTCTCTTGAGAATCTTGTCATTGAGCAGGTTGTCGATTACGGCGATTCACGTTCGTTCGACGTCCATGAGCCGATTTGCCTGTTGCGTATCCGCGACAAAACCCTTGCGACTAATCGAGACGGGACCCCAAAGAAAGATCTGCACAACGGATTTTCCTTCTATGTTTTCAATGCCCAGAATGAGAAGGCGTTCACCGCGTGGGCAGAGGGTAAAACAGCCTCGATGGAGGAGCAGAAACAATGAGCCACTCTTCGGCAAAGCCTCCGGAACACAGCGAGCCTGATATTCCTCTCACAACCCCCGCTGGACCAACCAACAGGCTTAGCGCACGCACAATGCGGAGAGGCTTGCGTTTTGGGCTGCTCGAGCTGTTGTTAATGACGGCCGCGATTGCTGCGTGGATTCCTGCCATCCAGGCGCGGCGGGAAATCCTACAATTGGAAACAGACATTCAGATGATGAGGCAGGCAACAGTTGAGTTGATCGTTCAGGATCCAAGTGTGTTGAACCTACGGGCGTTACCCAGCGTCTGGCAAAACATGGAAGTTTGGAAGTACCAGACGCCGCCAGATGGTGGGCTCGAGCTCAGGCTGGCCACCGAGGGAATCAATTCCACTGGTTTTCCAATTCATTACCAAGCGATTCCTCTGCCGGATGGACAACACACGATTTCTTTAAAAGCCACCAAAGATCAAGATGGGTTTCATCACGTTGTCTATATCGACGGTGAGACCGCATTGCAGAAACATCATCCACCTACTTGGATGAAGGCAGGAACGAGTTTCGCAAAAACTGAAGTTTCTTCCAAATCACGGACATTCCCTCTGCATCAGGTTGTGACACTCCGAAAGGAGCAATCGCAAGCAAAACACCCGCTGCTCCAATTTGCAATCGCCCCAGTTGAACCACAACAAGACAAGAAAGGTGTCATGCTGTGGATTTCACCCCAGGCACTTCCGGCTCAGCCTGCCCCCCCATTCATTGCTAGTGCCGGTCAGGGTGTGCGGTGGACAATCGGCCACCGCCAAGGCATTCGAGTACGCAGTTCACCCGAAAAAGATGCGGTGGGATTGCTCGACATCCAGCCTTCGGTGGAGTCAGTTCTTGGAGAAAGATTGTGGGACAAGGAAACTCGTTTTGGCGTGTCAGTGCGTCCCGTCGTCCAACTGGGCTCCGGTGCTGAGACGCCGGAAGTGCAGGCGGGCCTCAAGGCGCCCGCCCCCGCCCCAATACCGTTCACTCTGAAAGCGGAGTTCACTCCGCCACCGCAGAGTACTGGCAAGCTGAGCGGCAAGATGAACACAGAACAGTGGCTTCAACGGTCTGTCAGCGATGATGGCAACAAAATGCGTTTGTTCGCTCACTACCAACCATTTCCCTCAGGAGCTCAACCGATCGTGGAAATCCTGTTTGATGCGAACCATCCGGATCGAATCGGATTTCTGCCACGCGCGGCGCCCGGCAGCACGCCCATGCAAGCGTGTGAACTTGTCACACGTTTCGATGCCAGATTCTTTTGGCGCAAGGTACTTCTGAGCGATGCCCAGCATACCCAAACCAGCACTGACTCCGGTAACACCCCGCTGGACGTGCTTCTGTTGAGCCAGCTCAAACCTGCCCCCAAGGCAGCTTTGAAACCTCTCTCCCCAAATGCTACTACCGCCGAATTGCCTTGGTTGGATGTCCCCTTCAACCGCCTGCCATTGAGTCACCTGCCTTCCGATCCGTCCGGCTCAAGGAAACTTACGCTGCGCACTGATGTGAACAACGCAACCAAGCTCAAATTCCCGCTTCAGGTTACTTCTCGATGGATGTATCAAGGAGTTCCCAATCAGCAAGTGTGGTGGCTCCCAGCAGAACGCGATACCAACGGCGAAGATCGCCACATCAAGGTCCAACTGCGGCCAACCGACTCTTTTCCGACCACGAAACTGCCGCTCCCGGGAGGGCAGGCGATCGGTAATGTTCGCATCACCATTCCCATGCCGACGACACAACCAGTCTGGCTGGCGATTGAGGCAGACGCGACGCTGCTGAATTAAGTGCCAGCAGTTCATTCAATGCTCAACAAGCATGGCGAATCACGAACGGCTCCCTTCGTTTTTGCTGCTCGCCGCCAACACGCTATGCGGTTCATTTGCTTTTCAGCACCTGCCCCAATGCGGTGGTGATTCGCTGTTCACTTCCCGGCGCGACCCATAACCAGTTGTCTTGAAAGTGTTCATCAAAATTCGCATCGGTGGGGATGTAGCCTGGCCAACATTCTCCATACCCAATCGACATGACGAAAGATTCAGGTCGGAGCTTCTGCGCTAACAATTGGTAGGCAACGAAGGCTTCTCCTGGGAACAACACCACCTGCGCTACTCCAAAATCGATGCACGGAAGATCAATCGCTTGGCCAGATTCAACGCGAAGCCGACTGGCCAACCCCATCGCAGCGAGTATCCGTTTCTCTACGGTTTGGGTCTGATCCATGAGAACTGTACGCAACGCCTTCGCGGTCAAGTGCCTCCCCGGATGGAACCGCAATCCTAGTTTTTCATTGCGGAATTCAATGTCGTTGATGGGCGTGCGTTTGGTCGCTGCCCATGCTTTGACCATTCCTTGATAAAGCCTCTCGATCAGTTGCTGACGATGCTCATCAGACCCATCGTTGAATTTGCCGGCTGTCACATCGCCACTACATCCACTGACATAGATCTGCGGTACGCCCACATCGTCCTGTTGTCGAAGTTGCCGCGCCAGGCCAACGAAATCGGAACTCACCCTCCCCATCCCATAAGTGCTCATGGGGTGCGTCGCATAAGCGTGCAACGCAAGGACCGGCTGATCGTTATTCCAGAAAGACAACGTTTTTAGATAGGGGTCGATTTGGCCGACTGCCGCATCGCGATGAACCGGATTTGCACCACTTCGACTCCCCCTGCCGTAAGTGACCCTCCCCTGTGGATCGAGCACACGCCGATTGGAAGCGATGTTTTCGACCACTGCCTGCCCGATCCCAAGATGTGTGATTGGCTTTGTGTTCTCAAGACTCTTACGCAACGCGGCGGCCACCACCGCAATCGTCCGGTCTTGGAACCCTTCGTCGTAAAGTTCGCCCTTCAATCCAACCTGTTCAAGCAATAACGCTGCCGTGCGGTCAGTCACCGGAGCATCATGTTGATGCAATGACGTGACAAGGACACGCTCGACCGAGGTCGCGGCGGCATCGGCTAGACCCTCACGCCACTGATCGTACGAACCATTGCGAATTTCACACCAATCAACCGCACACAGCACAATCGGCTTCTCGGGACCAAGCAACACAAAACCATGCGCATACAATGGATCAGCAATCATCGTGGATTTGGTTGGCAACACACCCATGCAACGATGACCAAGCGGAATCGTCACATCAGCCGAAAAATAGGCCAATCGGTACGGAGATGCAGCCTTGATCGGCGAACTACCCGCGATAAGAGCCACACAACTCAACACCCATACTGCCACGGCTACACAGGATCCGTTACACGGCGGAAACCTTAGCGTGAAACACGTCCCCAATACGCCTCTCTTTCCCCGTACATTCCTTGAAACAGTGCATCGTGACTGAACTGCGTAGGCCATCACAAATTTCCCTGTCCGGACTGTGTTGCATTGTGCACGGAATCAAACCAGCGACAATATACACTCGATCCCAGACTGTGGTGCAGCAGTCCCACGCTGCAGTTTTGCAATCCAACCCATCCCCATCACAAACACCGAACATTTCTTGATGGTACAAAACCATCTGCGGAACGATCATCGATTCAGGATACGATTACCACAGGGTCACAGGCAATTCGACAACCGTGCGGAAATTATGTCGTGTGGTCCATCGAGGTGTGCAATCGACCTTGAGATTGGGGTATCGTTGGAACAACATGCTCAAACCTAAGCGGATTTCCTCGCGTCCAAGCAACGCTGCCGGACATGCATGCGTTGAAAATCCAAAGGCCAGATGACGGTTGGGTTTACGCTGCGGATTGAACTCATCGGGACGTTCGAATACTTTTGGATCTCGGTTTGCGGCAGCAAGGCCAGCAACCACGCCATCCCCCTTCCGTATTGACACACCGGCAATGTCGCTGTCCTGCGTTGCGATCCGCATCGTTGCTTGTGCGGGACTTTCAAACCTCAGCACCTCTTCGACAATACTTTTCCACGATATATTCCCGGACACCGCTTGCTGCACGATCTGAGGGTGCTTGGAAAGAAGGTAGCACCCGGAGGCAATCGTCGATTGCACAGTCTCATGCCCCGTCACGAAGAGCAAAATCGCCTGTGCAACAAGTACATCATCGCTGAAACCGTACTCAGACTGCAGACCGACCAATCGGCTGATCAAGTCATTACCTGGCTTCTTGCGCTTGTTCGCATTGTGCCGCGAAAAATACTTGTGCAGTCCCCACATTGATTTCAAACCACGCAGCATTGCGGTGCGATTTCCATACACTGCCGTTGCGTTGACCCACTGCGTTGCCATCTTGTGCAGTTTCGGCATGTCTCGCTCCGGCAACCCCAGCACATGAGCAATGACTGCGACGGGAATCGTCTCGGAATAGGATGACAGCAGTTCAGTGCGCTGTGGTAATTGCCTGAGCAGGCGATCAGCCGTTTGCTGAATCAGAGGAGACAGAGATTTCATGGCATTTGCATCGAACACGTGCCGCATCATGCACCTGAGTCCCCGATGAGATTCACCATCCGAGAAAATCATCATTTTTGCCAACTCGTTTGTGACAGGCCGCATCATCAGCCAGTGCTCGCGTGGGAACATTTGAACGCCGACCTGGCTGGAGAACCGGTCGGTGTCTCTGAGCACCTCTCGTACATGTTCATGCGTGGTGACTAACCAACGCGACATGGCATTGCTCCAGAATACAGGCTTGCACTTCCCGAGGTTCGAATACAACGCGTAGGGGCGTTGAAGCGTTTCGGGGTCCATCAACCGGGCGTCAAACATATCACCATCAAATACGTGCTTGGATGGCAGTTCACGAGATGGCGTCTCCACACTCGTCGCCGCGTCTTTACGCCCCACCGCTCCGGGTTCACTGTGAAAAGGACAGGAGGTGCTGGACCCTGAATTGCCGTGTGGCTGCCTTTCTGAGTCAGACCCGCGTAATCTTGCGCTAAGAAACTCCGGACCGTAGGTCGCAGGCATACCGAACGTCTTCATGGTCACTCTTTCTTTCTTGAGGTTGCCCGGCGTTTCTGTGTCGCCGTGGGATCAAGAGTGATACCGACCCGAAAAGAGATTCTTACAGAAGTTTTTCCGTTTTCGCCCACTTGGGCGTATTTGCAGGTCATGAACGAAAGAATCACTAATCAACCAACAAGATTTCTGCCTACAAACTCGCTTCTTATCAACACGGCTGATGCCTGATGAAAGCGGTGGACCGTTTACAAGTGAGTAAACTTTTCATAATCGGAGCAACGTAACCAATGAAACAAAAATCGACGCATTGGGACTTGGATGCATCATCATCTTCTTATTGATCATCGTGGGACCAGTCGCAGCGACCCTCTATCAGTTTTTTCCTCAATGATAACCCGGCAGCACGCTTGTGAGCCGCAATCACCTGTGTCGCGTTGTCTTTCCCGTAAGAGACCTCGTACTCACCGTTCAAACAACCTGCCCCACAGCATTGAAAGCACTCAGTTGGAATCACGCCGCAGGACAACCAGACAACACCAGTCAATGATTTGCGTTAAACTTGGCCACCACGTTCAGCCTTGCTGAATTGAATTGTATTTCTTCCCAGCAACTTTTAATTGACATGGATCTGATCGAAACTTTTTTTGATGCGAAAACGTTTGCCGTTGCTGGTGCATCCACTCAGCCACACAAGTATGGAAACAAGATATTTCGCGCATTACTGTCAGCGGATTTCGAGACCTATCCGCTGAATCCTACTCAGAGCAAGGTCGAGGGGCACACTGCCTTCAAAACGATCTCCGAGCTTCCCGTCATTCCGGAATCTCTTTCGATCATCACGCCCCCCAAAGTGACTCGAGAAATTGTCACCGAGGCGATTGCGGCCGGCGTAAAACACATTTGGATGCAACCCGGAGCCCAAGACGAACAAGCCTCCGAAGCTGCCCGCAGCAATGGAATCAGCGTGATTGATGATGGCAGCTGCCTGCTGGTGCTGCTAGCACGCCGATGACCTTCCGCCGAAATGCTCGGCGCATTCATCGCTTGATCCACACCTTCGGTGCCTAAGCGGGCCACACTGGTGCTGTCTCTTTGCACCACCCGATCCTGGTAGCATCGATTCGCCCCGCACCTTTGCAACCGGGCCGGAGTTTGCCAACGACTGGACGTTCCATTGAGACTCTGGTCAACGTCGCAACTGAAAGGTAGGCACCCACAAACTCACCTTGCTCTTGTAGACGCGATATTCGTGTCCGAATCGTACTTCAAGATCATGTTGCTCTACCGGGCGTACAAACCAATGCCAAGCGAGGGCACCTGCGAGTGCATAAGCGATTACAAGGTAACTGCCGAGGATCCAGCCAACCGCAACTCCTTGCATGATACCGGTGAGTGCCATCGGGTTGCGCACCACCCGGTACGGCCCCACCAGTACAAGCTTGGAAGCCGTTGCCGTTGGTAGGGGTGTGCCGGTACCGTGAATCGCTATCACCACCCCAGTCCATAGTCCTAGCATGGACGCAATAACAAACAACACCCACGGTAAAACGATTGGTCTGGAATGAGTGAACACCGATAGCCCCAACCGGCCCTGCAGTTCAACAAGCCCCATTGGCAACACCCACAGAAAAACGCACCAAAACACCGTTGTTTGCGCGAACGTCCATACCACAGCAACGGTCTTGTTCATGTTGACCGTGCGGATCGTTGCTGGAACCTGATTGGCATTGCCCTGAATCGTGGCCATCGCCAATGTCAACCCAGCCATGCTCGCCATCATTGCCGAGGAGATCCATGCTTCACCGGTAAGCACGCTCACACCAATGCAGTACAAGGTCGGATACCAACTCACCGCCGCGAGAGACCAAATCGCTGTCACAGCCCACGACCAATTCCGCAAAACTGCGATGGCAGTACCGACGGATCCACCCACGAGCAGCAGAACGTCTCCCAGCAAAAATCCATGCAACGTCTCGCCCGGCCAATGAGCTGGCTTGAACCAATCAATGCAAGTCGGAAAAGCCAATAAAAAAGCCCACCAGGCTGTCAGACTGATTGCCTGAAATGTCAGGTAGATCGCTATAATTCGCCGTGCATGCATTCTCATTCTCTTTCACCCCTCCTCTTTTCCAGCCGCAAGCTTGTCTCGATCACAACAGGGAGCTTACCAACGTGTCGCCCAACGACCCCCATCCGTTGATCTTATCGATCGGAACACAGGTGGTCAGCCAAAAAGATCTCCTTTCACCCAATGGGCGCATCGCACATCCTGCCGGGGCAGTTGGAGTGATTGTTCGCTCACCCAACGATTTGACACACGCCTATCGAGTTAAATTCAACGACGGTTACGAGTCCGCGGTTGCCTATGACCAACTGATACGTCTTGCGGATTACAAGAATCAACATGGACGTGGCTTGGCATCGTCCTTGATGAGCGAGGGCCTTTATCAACGAGTGATTTTCCGCTGTGTCATTGGTTCACGTGCTTATGGATTAGATGACCATGACTCTGACACCGATCGCCGAGGCATTTACCTTCCCCCCGCAGATTTACATTGGTCTCTGTACGGCGTCCCAGAACAGTTGGAAAACGATCAAACCCAGGAGGTCTACTGGGAAATTCAAAAATTCATTGTGCTTGCGCTGAAAGCCAACCCCAATGCATTGGAAACGCTTCATTCACCCATCATTGAATACGTCAGCCCATTGGGAGAGGAATTGTTGGCGATCAAAGACATCTTCCTCTCAAAATTAGTGTTCCAGACTTACTCTGGCTACGTAGCATCACAGTTCAAGAAAATGCAAGCAGATCTGAGAAATAGAGGGCGGGTAAAAGAGAAACACGTCATGCACTTGATCCGGTTGCTCTTATCGGGCACAAGTCTGCTGCGGCAAGGTCGCATGGATGTCAAAGTTGGCGAAGCTCGAACGCGTTTATTGGAAATCAAACATGGTGAGATGCCGTTTACCGATGCCGACCAATGGCGGAAAGAACTACAACGCGAATTCACCTCTGCCTTTCAAAACACGATGCTGCCCGAACGCCCCAACTATGAACGAGCGAATCTGTATTTATTAGACGCTCGACGGAAAGCAATGAGCGAGGATCTGCCGTGATTCATCACAATGAAATGATGCAACATGTACAAACGCATCCATTCCCGCTGCTCTTTGCAACGCTTAGTGGCGCCCACTTGTACGGATTTCCGTCACCTGATTCCGACTTCGATATTCGAGGTGTGCATTTGATGCCGCTTGAAATGGTAGTCGGTCTCAAGGAGCCGACAGAAACAATTGAGAAAGACGGCTTTTATGATGGACTTGAAATTGACCTGGTCACGCATGATGCAAAGAAGTTCTTTACTTTAATGCTGAAACGCAACGGTTATGTGTTGGAACAGCTCTTCTCACCATTGGTGGTCTACGCGAGCCCGGTACATGACGAACTCAAGGCCATTGCGGCTCATTGCATCACAAAACACCACGCGCACCACTATCTCGGCTTTGCGGCAACCCAATGGAAATTGTTCCAGAAGCACTCCGAACCCAGAGTCAAACCGCTGCTTTATGTCTACCGCGTACTGCTCACTGGGATTCATCTGATGCGAACAGGCATCATTGAGGCGAATCTGATGACGCTCAACGAGGAACATCACTTACCGTATATCCAGGACTTGATTACACAAAAACTCGAAGGTCCAGAAAAGGGAGTGATTCATGGTCCTGATTTGAATTTTTATGCGCAGGAATACATTCGTTTGACGCAAAAACTGGAGGCGGAGCATCAAAAATCAACGCTTCCTGACGTGCCCGCGGCACATGAGGCCCTTAACACACTTCTGGTGCGACTGCGTCTTGACGGGGTCCACGCATGACGTGAGTACACACATCTGTCCTACTCAACCTAATCGGTAGTGCAAATCCATTGCTGGTCAAGCAAACCAGCGATGGCAGTCGAGTACCGATTGCAACGGACCAGAGTACTCGTCTCGCACTGACGAAAAACATGAACCGAAGCATTTATACTAAGCTTCCTGATAGCACTGGTTGGGATACGACTTGCTTTGACGCAGACACATGACTTGCTTTGACGCAGACACATGACTTGCTTTGACGCAGACACATGACTGGCTTTGACGCAGACAAGGCGGCCGGGATCCTCAATTGGCCGTACCCTAAAAAACCGTCTTCGATTGCTCACACGCCGAAAAAGCCCGTGTTCCTTGTGACGGTACTTCGACAACCATCTGGACATTAAACCATGAAGTTCATTTCTTCTTGTCGTTCGTTGTGCCTGCTAACGGCGTTCGCAGCCTGCCCGACATTCGGGCAAGATGGATCGCCCTCGACGTCTTCTCAAGCACATGGGCTCCCGCACTCAACGGCATCCAACGCTGAGACGGCCACCGTTTCGAGTCAAGCAAGATTCCCTGCTGCCCCTTCGCAGACTCAGGGAGTGAACCCGGCAGCATTGGAACGTCTCAGCGATCTGGTCAACGGCTTTGTCGAAGCTGACGAGATTGTGGGGGCCGAACTGCTGGTCATCAAGAATCGACGCACCATTCTGCATGAGGTCTTCGGAACAGACGATCGAGCGGAAAACCAGAGAATGCGAAGAGATACCATTTTCAGCATCCGCTCGATGACCAAACCATTGACTGGCGCGATGGCACAGATTCTGGTTGATGAGGGTGTTTTGCAACTGTCTGAGCAGGTGGCAAAGTACATCCCTGCGTTCGATACTGACGCCTCACGAGGCATCACCATTGAACATCTCGTCACTCATCGAAGTGGCCTTCCCATGCGATCCCCAGGGCCACTGTGGTCGAACTATGCCAGCTACAACAATATCCGTGAAATTGCAGATTACTGGGGAAACTATGGTCCTCGACTCTTCAAACCAGGCGAACAATATCACTATGCCGATGCCAACGTCGATACCCTCGCGGCTGTCATCCAACAGGCCGCAGGACAACCAACCGAGAGCTTGATCCAACGCCGACTTCTCGAACCGCTCGGAATGCACGATACAATCCCTTTGCTGCGTCAAGGCGACGAACGAGTGAACCGCGTGGCCATGAAGTATGCAGGGGGCCGGGGCCGTTGGCGACCGTTTTGGAAGTGGAATGGAAAACCCTATTTTTCGTTTCCAATGTTTGCTCAAGGATTCTACTCCACAGCCTCCGATTACGCCTGTTTTCTCGCAATGCTTGCAGACGGAGGCATGGTCGCCGAGCAACGCCTTTTGTCACAGGCTGCCGTCGAGCGGATTCTGACTCCCGTTTCCCAAACAACCATGCCAACTGGTTTTGCCCGTCTTGAATCGTCCTACGGCCAATTGATGCACCTGTATGATCAAAAGGGACAAGTGACCGTCTTTGGGCACAGTGGTTCGGACGGTACTTACGCCTGGGTCTGGCCGCAGCAGGATTTGTTAATCCTGTATTTTACTCAATCACGCGGCAGCACGACCATGACCCGGATGGAGGCCGTCGTCGACAGTTTACTAGGCAGACCGATCGATTCAGTTTCTGGTCAATGAATTTCTGGTCGATTCAGTTTCTGGTCAATGAATTTCTGGTCGATGATGTTCTGGTCAGTAAATTTCTGGTGAGTCAATTCCGGGTCAATGAATTCTTACCGTTGGTGTGCTGGCCACTGTCACGGGAACCCACGGTTCACCCTCACCGATAGTTGTGCGACATCGGTTTCTTTTGTAGCTTCTCACTCTTTGCTCTGCTTAGATGCCCGTTGTCAGCGAACAACCAAATCACATCAGGGCCGAGCCTCCCAAAATACACCCCTCCCTTCGACGCCGCAGAACACACCATGACTACCACCACTGCCGGGGCTGATGGACCCGCTCACCACGCGAGCGGGTTTCGATTCATCGTCGCTGCTTTTTGTTTTCTGCTTGTGCTGGTCAACTACCTGGACAGGGTCGTGATTTCATTCGCAATCAAACCCATCGAGTCTGACTTGAACATTCAGGATGGGGCATTTGGTTTATTGATGTCAGCCTTTGCAATCGGAACCGTGGCTACCAATGGTCTTTCTGGATATCTATTGGACCGATATGGCGTGAAAACCGTCTGGTCAATTGCCTTATTTGTTTGGTCGATATTCATGGTTCTGCAGGGATTCGTTCAGGTGTTCTGGGTGTTCCTGATTTTGCGAGTCCTGATGGGGATGGGCGAAGGTGCCAATTTCCCAGCCATGAACCGCGCGCTCGTTGACTGGGTGCGACCCACTGAACTTGGAAGGGTTACCGCCTTTGCATTGTTAGGTGTGCCCTTGGCACTGCTGTTAGGCGGTGTGACGCTCGCTCCTCTGATTCTTACGTGGGGTTGGCGTACCAGTTTCATCTGTCTGGGCATCCTTGGCGGAGCTTTAGGATTGATCTTCCTCCTCTTCTACAAGCAACCACCTCAAGAAAAGTCCGCCGATTCGGCGATCATCCAAAACTCCACCAAACTGCCACTTCGTTCGCTCTTTCTTAATCCCATGCTGCTGGCAACGGCATGGTCCTTCTTCGCATTCGGGTGGGTACTGTTCTTCGGACTCACGTGGTTACCTGGTTATCTGGAGCAGACTTTTGGCATGAAGCTGAAATCGGTTGGCTATTTCAGTACCCTTCCATGGGCAGTGTCCCTTCTGCTCATGCCGATCACAGGCTGGCTTTCGGACTGGATCATGAATCGCACCGGTTGCACCCGTGCGGCACGCGTCCACCTGATCTGGGTTTGCCAACTGCTGGCGGTAATATTCTTTATTCCAGTGATGTTTGTGACCACGCCGACTTGGGCTGTAGTCTTCATCTCCCTGGCCATCGGATTTTCCATGGCCCCGAACAGTCCTTATTATTCGATTTGCGCAGACCTATTTCCCAATCAGACCGGGATAGCAACAGGCTACATTGTTACTTTCTTTTCAGTATCGGGAATCGTTTGTCCCGCCGTCACTGGCTGGTTGGCTCAAGGGCAAGGAGGTTTCACAATGGCATTTACGACACTGTGTTTGGTAGTCGGATCCGCCGTCGTTGGCATGGTGGTATTCGCGAAAACCAGGTTCATGCCTGCTCAAACTGGAACTCAAGGCAATTAAAACGGATGCATCAGGCAAACTGCCATTGGCTTACCAGCGAGTCAATAAAAAAAGGCGTTGGACACCATGGTGTCCAACGCCCATACTCAGAATCAAATTTCGATTCAATTACTTCGTGCCAACACCACCAGGCGAAGGTTTAGCGCGCTTCTTGTCTCGTGGCAAAAGAACAGTGTCGATGACGTGAATCACGCCGTTCTTGCATTTGACGTCTGCCTTTACGACTTTCGACTTGTTGATCAGCACAGTACCGTCTTTGACAGTTACTTTCACGCTTTTTCCAGAAGCAGTCTTGGCCCTCTTGCCGTCCAGCTTCACGACATCTTTGGACATCACTTTGCCTGGCACAACGTGAAGTTTAAGAATTGCAACAAGCTTGTCCTTGTTCTCGGGCTTGACCAGCTCTGCAACAGTTCCCTCGGGCAACTTTGCAAATGCGGCTTCTGTGGGAGCGAAGACAGTGAATGGCCCGTCTCCCGAAAGTGTATCGACAAGATCTGCCGCTTTCACAGCAGCAACCAAAGTCGCGAAATCCTTATTTGCAACTGCGTTCTCAACAATCGTTTTGTCGCAAGTGCCGCATCCCGCCAAGGCGCTCTGCGTTCCGGCCGCCAGTACAACGACTCCGGCAGCGAGTGCCAACAATACTTTTCTCATTTTGATTTCCTCGTTCGTTCCGACCCGCTTGAAACAGGTCACACCATGAAGATTGTGATGCTGAGCGCAAGCCACGTTCGTTTCGTAGTCTCGCCAGCGAACCCACCAATCTCTCGAGTAAACTTCCCGCTGACAAGTCCTCAACACAGCCCGCCGTCCGATTTTGAGCTAAAACATCAACGAACCCCGCTACAGCTGGACGAGCTCTGGTCATTCGAAACCGGAAATTTTGGGCCGTCGCGGCCATGCCATCCCATGCCGTCTCCGTTCCGCTGTCTCTATCGATTGAAGGCAACAAAAGAGCAAAACTAACGTGTTTTGCAGGGAAGATCCCGCACCAACCCAGTCAGCCCTCCAGGCCTCGACCTTGATCGGATCGTGAAGCTACCCCCCGCCACTGCTGAGACCGGACCCCACCTATTAGCCCAACCACAGGCCGTCGGTCACATTCCGGTACGCGAATCCATCAGAGCCTGAAGCTGCGTTTGCTGCTACTCTCGCGCCGTATGTATCAGCGTATGTATCAGCGTATGTCTCAGCATATGTCTCAGCGTATACGTCAGCGTACGCAGTTGCGTACCAGCATTGGGCATCCTCAGCGAATCGTGCTGTGATTCCAAGGGCCAATCCGACCTGTACCAATGCCTGCAATAGGTTGATGCCTACAGCAATTGCCATTACCAACCAGCAAGCTTGGGCGTGTCAATGCAGGAGTGGACGCAGCAACAGATCCACCATCCTAAACCTGAGTGTCCCCTTCCGTATCAACCACACTCAGCACCATTGCCTTCAACCACACCCAGAAAAACCCAATGCAC